>CAZTBA010000190.1:0-11690 GCA_964611725.1 uncultured bacterium | reverse complement strand
GAACAGGATCTGGGAGAGGAGGGTCTTCGTAAGGCGAAGCTTTCCTATTTCCCCGACCACCTTGCGGAAAAATTCCGAATCCGATTGGCCCAAGAGTGAAATATGATTCAAAAAGAGAGAATAAAAGCTCTGAACAAAAAGTCCATTAGAAGTGGGATTTATGTACTCTACTGGATGCAGGCCTCCCAAAGAACCGAATATAACCATGCCCTCGAATATGCCATTTCGAAAGCCAACGAGCTCAACAGACCCCTTCTGGTATTTTTTGGAATAACCGATAGCTACCCTGAAGCTAATGAAAGGCACTATTATTTTATGATGGAAGGTCTCAAGGAGATTCAGACCTCCCTCGAAGCGAGAGGCATAAAGCTGGTAATATGGCATGAATCCCCGGAAATTGGTGTGGTTGAATTATCAAGAAACGCCTCTTTAGTAGTTGCGGATAGGGGGTACCTGAAAATACAGAAGAAATGGCGAAACTATGTGGCGGAGCATATCGACTGTCCTCTCGTTCAGGTCGAAAGCGATGTGGTTGTTCCAGTTGAAGAAGCATCACCCAAGGAGGAATATTCTGCCGCCACCATCAGGCCGAAGATAAAAAGGAAGCTTGACTATTTCCTCGTACCGCTGGAGGAAAACCACCCCAAAACGGATTCCCTCGACCTTGATTTTGATTCCTTTGGCATCGAGGATACGGAGAAGGCTATATCTCGTCTCGATATCGACCATAGTGTCGGAAGAGTAGACGATTTTCACGGGGGTACCCGGGAGGCTAAAAGGCATCTTGTGGATTTCTTGAAAAATAGAATAGATGGATACTCGGAACTCAGAAATGATCCATCCCTGAATTATACCTCCGATATGAGCTCTTACTTGCACTTCGGACAGATCTCTCCGCTATATATTGCCCTGGAAGTTTTGGAGACCGATAGCCCGGGAAAGGATGACTACCTTGAGGAACTGATCGTCCGAAGGGAATTAAGCATGAATTTTGTATTCTACAGTGGCGCCTACGATTCCTTTGATGGGCTTCCCGAGTGGGCGAAAAAGACTTTAAGAGAGCATGAGGGAGATCCGAGGGAGTTTGTCTATACTCTCGAAGAATTGGAAAATACGAAAACCTATGATCCCTACTGGAATGCAGCTCAGAAGGAGATGGTATTAAGGGGAAAAATGCACGGGTATATGAGGATGTACTGGGGAAAGAAGATACTCGAGTGGAGCAGGACTCCGCGGGATGCCTATGAAATCGCACTCCATCTCAATAACAAATACGAACTGGACGGCAGGGATCCTAACGGGTTTACCGGCGTAGCGTGGTGTTTCGGTAAACATGACCATCCCTGGACGGAAAGACAGGTCTTCGGAAAGATAAGATATATGAATGCGAACGGTCTTAGGAGGAAATTTGACATAGACAGATATGTGGAAAAAGTAGAGAGGATCAAATGATCTGAGTTGGGGGATACTATGAAACCTTTTACGCTTCTTGTCAGCGTGATCATGTTGCTAAGTCTGAGCGGATATTCAGAGGGAACCCAGAAGGACAGTTTGGAGGTGACTGGCATGAAATTCCCGGAAATTAAAGCCACTTCGCTTGCAGGCTCTGAAGTGACACTCCCGGATTCTGCAGAGGGCTATGTTACCTTAGTCGCTATCGCATTTGAACGTCAGGCACAGGGTATATTGGATTCGTGGTTGGCGCCTTTCTCAGAAAATTTCGGTGATACGACCGGCGCAACATTTTACGAGGTCCCAATGATCGAAGGATTTTGGGGAAAGATGTTTTCCAAAACTATCGATGATGGAATGAGGAGAGGAATCCCTGAGGAAAAGCACAAGAACGTCGTGACCTATTACGGCGACACTGGCGAATATCGCCGCATCCTTTCGATGGATGACAAGTCCCTCGGCTATGTTTTCCTTTTGGATAGAGATGGATTTATCCGGTGGCGGGGACAGGGATTTGCGACAGTGGAGGGAATTAAAGAGATGATCGATGCTATAAAACGGGTTTTGCAGTCCCGATGAGAGGAAAATACCAGGTTTCCAGAAAATGAAGATACTGATAACAGGTGCGACAGGATTCATCGGTTCTCATTTGTGCCATAGACTCGCCGAATCCGGGCATACCCTCATAGCACTCTCCCGTGATGAGGCTTCTGCCAGAAGTCGCGTGCCCCAAGTAAGTGAAGTTTTCCATTGGGACCCGCTCGCTTCTCCGCCTCCTCCGGGGGCTTTTGAGGGTGTAGAGGCCGTTATCAATTTGGTGGGAGAAAACATTGCGGGACTCTGGACGCCTGACAAGAAGAAGAGGATTTCCGAAAGCCGTATCCTCGGCACACGAAACCTTGTAGATGGCATCGCTCAGCTTGGATCCAGGCCCGAAGTCCTGATTTCCGCCAGTGCCATAGGCTATTACGGCGACCGGGGTGAGGAAGATCTGACAGAGAACTCGTCTCCGGGTTCGGGATTCTTCTCCGATCTCTGTGTGGCTTGGGAGAATGAGGCCGCCGTGGCTCAGAGTTTGGGCCTGCGTGCAGTAAGGTTGCGTACAGGTACCGTATTGGGCCCTGGTGGAGGATTTCTGAAGGCAATGCTACCTGTGTTCAAGTTGGGTCTTGGCGGCCCATTGGGTTCCGGAGATCAGTGGTGGTCCTGGGTTCACATTTCAGATGTCGCAGGTATAATTGATTATGCGCTCAGGAGAACCGAATTGGATGGTCCTGTCAACGTTACCTCCCCCCGGCTTTTGCACCAGAAGGAGTTTGCCCATGCTCTGGGCAGGCTCTTGGGAAGACCTTCTTTCCTGCGCGTACCGCGATTGGCGCTTAAACTAACTATGGGAGAACTTTCTGAAGGGTTGCTCGCAAGCAGTCGCGTTCTGCCCGGAAAAGCACAGGAGACAGGATATCGATTTCAGTTTCCCGAATTGGAATCTGCTTTGCCTGATGTTTTGGGACTGCCTGCCTGAGTAGATGAAGTGAAAGTGTGTGTCCTGGTGTGGACGATGTGGGAGGGCTACTGATCATAGATCCATAAGCACACTGAAACTATTTTTCATCGAAACTCAGAATCTTGTAAAGGTTTCGCCTGAAGAATGTGTACTCGGTCTGTTCTTCCTCCCTGGGTCTGAGCAGGAGAACGGGAACCTCCTTACGGATCCGGCCCGGCCCGTGATCCATGACCAGTATCCTCTCTTTCTTCGTCGACCTCTTCCAGAGTATGGAGGAGGGTCATCCCAGCCAACAGCATCATTACGAAGTCTGTAGATAAGGTCTATTCCTTTAGAAACCATCGGATTGATGAAAGGAGCTCTGGAGAAAAAGGCACCAGCCACAAGCCTTACAGGTGGCCCTCCATCACAAGGAAAACCTCCAAGAACGAGAGCCATCTGGTAAGGAACCGCGCTGACAACATCCCAGATATTAGCTCTTCTAATGGTTCCATCTTCAGTAGCTATGAAACAGAATGGATTCGTCTTTCCGGATATAAGACGACAACAGATTGGCCAACAAAGAAATCTATCAGTAAAACGGCTGAGAAATGCTCCTGTAGCCCAGTGATGACCAATGATATGTTCTCCTCTATCGGGATTGCCAGAGTGATCGTTCCACTTCTATACACCCATCATTCTCTTACTCGATTTCGAAACGAAAGAGGTGTCAACACCATAAGATATGCACCATATGTCTTTAGCTTATCTCCAAGCTCTCTAACCAGAAGCTTGGCAAGACAACTCATTACCTCAGTAAGATCCCAATGGTAATCAGACAAGAATCTCTGAGAACTACTGAAAGATCTATCAACGAAAAAACAAGTATCAGCTATACCAGTCACGCATTTCCTGCTTTCCACAAGAAGCAAGGCCCAGATGAAATTCTGAAAATATATCCAGTTCGGCTTAGAAAATGCTTGACGAAACGATGCAAGATATACTACCATCACTTCCGGGAAGAAGGTATCCATCTCTGTCCTCCTTTTTGAGATTAAGTTCCTCTTTTTGGAGGATTTGATACCTTCTTCCTTGCTCTATGTCAACCAAAATCTGCGGAAGTATAAATAGACAAATATGTGGAGAAAATAGGTGGAATTGGATGATCTGACCGGGATGAATATTTCAACAATGATCAAAATGAGGGAGGAGGTGCAAGTGTACATTATAGGATCTGAAAGGACAATCACGGAGTGGTTGGTGCTCGGGCCGTTTCCAAACCCAGAGCTTGAATACCCGACATCTGGTAAGGACTATCGTGAGGGTTTTCGAAGAGATTCCCTCGAAGACCTTGGTGGGGAGGCAGAGGCCCGGATCACAATGGGGACCGCCATCTCTTACATCGACACGGATGGTTCTCCCAAGAAAGCGACCGTGCAATCGGTGCGAGCGAATGACGATGGTATAGTTGATCTTGTGCCGCTCTATCAGGGGAAGTCTCCTCGGTTGGCATACGCAGCATGCACGGTGCGCTCTGCGTCGACGCAGAAGGTGTTCGGCTATTTCGGTTCGATGGGATCGGTCAAAATATGGATCAACGGAGAGTTTGTTTTCAGCAGATACCTGAGACGCAGCCGTTTTTTTCAACTCGGGGAGGACTTTTTTACGGCGTGGGTCCGGCAAGGTGAAAACCACCTCCTCATTAAAATCGAGGACTCTCGGCGCTTCGGCTGGGCTTTCAGACTGGACCTGCTCGACAGCGAGAGCCGCGTGAGGGATGAATCCAAGGATTACCGTAAGTGCGAGCTTATGGCATTCCAGGGCATCGGCGTCGAACCGGCACAAGGTACGGGCTATCTCCTCAATCCGGGAACATTTCCCACTCTCGATTGGGCCGACCCCGCTCTCGTAAGGGAGGTTATGGGGGAGATCCCGCTACACACCCGTTGGTACCGGGTATTATGGGTTGGGGATGACGAGGATATGGAATTCGAAGAGGTGTCCGAGGTACAGAAGTTGGGACCATATCTTGCCGTAGTTGAAGGAATTATGAGCAGTGGTATGAAGGTATGTCGAGGGTTGAGCTTCTACTGCGTCCCCGAAGGTTGGAGGCCGCCACAGGGCGAACTGCGCGCATACATCGACAGCATGCCGATCCTTGAGAGTGAGCGGTCCTGGGACTTCGTGGGAACCCCGTTTACGAAAGCCAATTGGCACGAAGTGATCGATACGCTGGACACACCTTCAACAGAATCACCCGGTGGTCCGGAACACGCTAAGCTACTGACGGCCTTTGAGCGCTCGCACAGACTTAACCGACCGTTCGGCAAAGTTGACGAGCCGACCGTGGTGGATGGCGACCTCCATGCGGCGCTGCGTTTCAAACGATCCGGGAAAAGTATACCTGCGAGGATTGCCCCGCCATCCAGAGTCGACCCACCAGCCCCTGTGCTGCGACCGGGCGCACCCTGGGAGGCCGGGATGAAGCCAGAAACTGTAGCCCGTTTGCAGGAGCTTTGCGAGCGTTGGGTTGAGGCAGGTGGTGAGTCGTTTGCGAACCTCATAGCTCGATCCGGGGTTGTTTTCTTCAACGAGGCTTACGGTGATGCAACAGCCGACGAACCCATGTGGGTGGCATCAATTACGAAACTGCTGAGTGCCCTCCTGTTCGCGCGGTTCGTCGATCAGGGGCTCCTGGACTATGATGATCCGGTGGGCAAGTACCTGCCAGACTTCCCAACCACTGGCGAGAAAGCTGTCACCATTCGCAACCTGCTGGACCATACGAGCGGCTTGACAGGCCAGGGGAACTGGGGTGGGATCTATAACCCATATCTCCATAACGTCATTGCCAATGGGATCGAGTACCTCTATCCGGGCAAGCACCATATGTACGGCGGCATGGGCTATGATCTATGTGGCCGTGTTGTGGAAGCGATAACCGGGCGCGGTGTGCTGCGGATGATGCATGAGGTTTGGTTTGATGAACTGGGCCTCGAAAATACCACGATGGGTGACCTCGGTGGGATGGCTATGAGTTCGGCGAACGACCTCGGCCGCATCGGGCAGATGCTGCTTAACCATGGTTCTTACGGCGAGAAACAATTCTTCAGGCCGGAAGTGCTCGAAAAGATGATGCCACAGGAACTTCATGGGATTTACCCGGATCTTCCCGAAGGGCTGACATGGGGTATGGGTATAATGTGGATGCGGCAGGAGGACCCGAACGCCGGAAAGGACGGTGTGCCCGAGGACGCGACCCTCCTAAGCAAAAACACCATAGGACACGGCTCGGCGTCATCCTCGATTTTCCGGGTAGATCTCGACAACGGCGTGGTTGTCATTCAGACACGCAATGCCGGTGGTGAAAAGAACGGCGAGCATGCCGGTCAGTTTTACAAGATAATCCACGAGGGGATCTTGCCCGACGGGTGAGCGCCCGCTGTGAGCGGAAGACCCGGTCTGTCAAAACTGGTTCCTGATGGCATTTCTTTCGATATTGACCTCAAATTTCCTTTGGGTTGACGGTGAATGAAGATACTTATAAACAGGTGCTACAGGGTTTATAGGTAGGCATTTGTGCGAAGGAATCACCCTCCAGTGGGAAAGATTTATAAGCACGCTAACAGCGTTTCTTATCAAAACTCAGGATCTTGTAAAGGTTTCGCCTGAAGAATGTGTACTCGGTCTGTTCTTCCTTCCTGGGTCTGAGCAGGAGAACGGGAACCTCCTTACGGATCCGGCCCGGCCCGTGATCCATGACCAGTATCTTATCCGCCAGTGTAATGGCTTCCTCCACATCATGAGTCACGAAGATAACCGTCTGTGAAAGTTTTTCCCATAATGAGATGAGCAAGTTCCGCATCTCTCCACGGGTATGATGATCCAGAGAGGCAAAGGGTTCATCCATTAGCAAAACCCTGGGCTTAAGGATCAAAACCCTGGCAAGGGCTACCCTCTGTTTCATTCCACCTGAGATTTCACGCGGGAGATAGTTCCGAAAATCACCCAACCCTACGAGGTGAAGGAACCGGTCTACCTCTTCCCTGAGATATTTCTTGTCCTTTGTACGGCCCTTTAGACCAAAGGCGATATTTTCCCGGACCGTCAACCAGGGGAATAGCGTATCTTCCTGGAAGACAACACAGCGATCGGGCCCCGGACCCTGAACAGGTTGGCCATTCAAGAGAACCGTGCCGGAACTCGGTTGTAAGAACCCGGCTAATATATTTAAAAGGGTTGTCTTGCCACAGCCACTACGCCCCAGGATACAGATCATCTCAGCTTGCCTGGCAATGAAATTGATTCCCTCCAGCACAGTTATAACGGAGCCATTGACCTCAAAATTCTTCCCAAGGTTGATTACTTCAAGCACTGACTTATTTTGCCGTGGCTCCGGATCTATAGCTGGATTCGTACGCGATTTCAATACATTCTCCTGGCGCTCTTAAAACATGATTTGAGAAATGCTATCAGCAACCTGTCACTTAACCTTCCTATAACTGCGATGATGATCATGCCCACAACGATCATGTCCACTCGCCCCAGCATGCGTGCGTCCATAATTACAGCCCCTAAGCCGTTGGGCACGCCTGTCAATTCACCTAAAACCAAATAGGCCCAGGAAATTCCAAGTCCAAGGCGCAGACCGGCTATGATGTGGGGCATGGATCCGGGGAGAATTATGCTGAAAACAGTGCGCAGTCGCCCAACTCCCATCATGGCTCCGGCTTGCAGTAGATGCGGGTTGATCTGCATAGCCCCTGTGACGGAGTTGAGGTAGATCGGAAAGAAGGCAGCCAAGGCTACAAGGAAAATAGTTGTTCTTATACCGATGCCCAACCAGACCATCGCCAGGGGGAGCCAGGTAATGCCCGGAACGGCTCTGAGTCCATTAATAGGTGTACTCAGCATTTTGTTGAACATGGCCACCCTCCCGGAGAGAATGCCCAATGGGAGCCCGAGAAAGGTAGCAAGGATGAAGCCACAACCCACTCTTATAAGGCTGACTGAGAGATCGCCGGTGAAACGTCCTGCATAGGGTACGCTTCCCGGTGTACTGAAAATATAACTATAGCCCGTTTTCACAATTTCCAATGGATATGGCAGCAAGTAATGAGGGATGAATTTGGTATGGCTTATAATGATCCAGGCTAACAAAAGTATACCGGGAATTGTCCAGGGTAAGAAAGTTTGAAGGTTTTTGATCTTTATCATGTACTAAATCCATATTCAGATCATGGGTGGCTTCTCTTTTGAGCTTAGTCTTCAGATTGTAGGTCTGCTTCAACTTTCCTCACAAAGGAGAGATCGAAGAGCTTTTCATAATCAGGCTGTCTATCAATGATCCGCAATGTCTGCATACGTTCCCCCAGAGCACGTGTCTTTTTCACAAAATCCTCATCCATTTTCCAGGCTAACTCCATGTTGTCGGCCGCTTTTTCCAGGATATCCAGGGGTGTCCCAAATTCCGATGCCCTCCTGAGCCATTCGTCGGGATGGACTTTGAGATATTCGGTAGCCTTCGTATGAGCCAGTACCAACTCATATACCCGGTCGGGGTGTTTGTCTATGGTCTCCTTCCGGACCAGCATGCCGGCATTGATCGTTCCAATCGATTCCCCGTAATAGGGGTAGGAAAGGATCTCACCATAGCCTTGGGCTACAGCGAGGGTGGGGAACGGTTCCCCGGAGAGGAAGGCGTCTATGCTGCCTCGCGCCAGAGCAAGACCCATGTCGAAGAAATCAACCCGGATCAGCTTAATATCTTTATCCGGGGAAAGGCCATTGAGGGTAAGAGTCTCCCTCAGAAGGACCTCATGCATGGTACCCGGGACATAGCCAATTTTCCTGTTTTTTAGATCTTTGACGGTCCTTACAGGGCCTCCTTTTTTGATCACCAGAGCCGAACATTTGTTACACAAAGCCGCCACCAGGACTACAGGTTGGCCACGTGAAGCTGAGTGGATAGCGTGAGCGAGAGTTGTCCCGCACATATCCAGGCTACCGGCTAAAAGTGCCACTTTCTGGTCGGCGGGATTGGTAAAAGAAAACACAGAAATTTTCTGGGATGATGGCAGGAATTCCTGATAATAGAAAGGCTGTATTGTCTGGGCCGTCTTCCAGGTACCTACCTTAAGATCCTGAGAAAAAATGGGATAGGAGTTAATAAAGGTGATCGCGATAATGATGAAAAGTCGGATCCAGAACCTTCGCTTCGAGGTGTTCAGGTTTATTCTCATTTGGGATGCCTCCAAACAATATGCCAAATGCATTTTAGCTCTCGGAAATTTCATGAACCCTGAAGAGGGCAACCGCTGGTTACCCCTACATTACTGCAAGAACAAGCTATACCAGGCTTCCATCGTGTGAATTTTCAGGATTCAAATTGCGCTTAGTATAATCTAATCGTCGATTGGTATTTCGGATTTCAGGCCTTGTTTCGAGGTATTAGCTCCGAAACAATTGGATGGTAGATCCGGATTCCACCCGGCTTCTATAAGCATCTGCCGACAGTTAACTAAGCTTTTCCCTATGCCGTGACCGGTGTCGGCTTTTGCGTCCCGCGGACTGGCTCCCACTTCTGGAAAGAACAGGTTCGCTCCGGCAATAAGTGAAAGCATATGAGGTTCATGCGTGCAGTGGGCCTTCGGTATATTTCCCATCACCAACCGACTTACCGCCACCATTCTGGAGAGTTCCAACTCACTGATCATCCCCTCTCCTTCAAAAGGTGATCCGGGGAAATTTATCCTACGCATTACTCCGCTGTATATGGCTCCGTATTCTCGTGCCAGGACCATAAGATGGGCGATTTCTTCGAGGCTATGCTCAGGTCCAACGGGCTCCACGCAGTTCATCCAGAGAAGTCCGACATCTTTAAAAACATTTATGGTATGAACGCGTTTTTCGATCTTGAAGGGCGTGTCCCTGCCTTCACCCAACCTTATTGCGTGATAAGCACCAACAAACCCAGCCCTTAAGAGCTCTTCCCCTTCCCGATGATTTATGTCACGGGTGTTGGCTACCAGGGGTGTGGAGACTTCCTCGCTCAGCAGCGTCCCGATCTCAAGCAGGCGATCAAAACTGTAGGTTCCGGTTGTCATGATATTCAGGGCATCGGCGGATTGGGATTCAGCTATTTTTGCCCATTTGATAATCTCCTCTTCGCTGAACTCGATCTTCTCTCTGAAAATCCCGGCCTTTTCGGTCAGCGAACAGAATCGACAGTTGAACCGACATGGCTCAACATTGACACCGATATGAAAATGATTTTCACCTTTACCTTTGAATTGTTGCCGAGATATATGATCGGCGGTCTCCATTAAGGCATATGTTTCCTTACTGCACAGGTCCAGAGAAAGTAGTCGCTTGGCCTCCTCTACATCCAGCCCAACCAGGTCCTCTCCCTTTTTCAATATGTCTTCTATTCTGGGATTAATTCTCCAAGCCACTGCGAGCCCACCTGTAAAATCGGGTTACCGAGTTTGACCGTATATTGTTTCATGACATATTTATTATATAATAAAGAACAAAGTAAAAGTCAATTTCCGATGTGCTGAATAGTAAGAGAGGTCGCTTCTCCGAGGAAAAGCGACCTCTTTGAAATCTCCTTTGATTGGCCTGAAAGGGGAATTCAACGTCAAACAATCAGGACTCTGTCAGAATACCAGCAACCTTCGGGACACCATTGAATTCGTCGTTGATCGTGTCCATGCCAGTTGTAGGGGAGTCCCGATCTCCAGCTTCATCTTTACACGCCTTAAGATGGATAATCGTTCCTTCTCAAAAAAAGGACCTTACCGAAATATCATACGGTCGGTAAGGTCCCAATCCAGGGGATTAAATCGCAGTTCTATTTCTCGGTAATTTACTCCTCAATAATCCTCACCTTAGTACGGATGGTTCGTATATTGAAATGTGCATCACTCCACCAGGCTTCAAGGTCATCAAGCACTTCCAGGTGTAGTGTACCCTTTCCTGGGGCTTTGCCCTTGAAACTGACATGAACGTCCAACTGCCCGTAGCCCATGACGGTGACCTTCCGGCAGTCGGGTATGTCGAAGTGGGCGCTGACCAGACCGGCATGGCGGTTGCCTTCATCGAAAGCATCGCTTGCGCCCCATCCGTAGATGTGCTCCCCCCAGAGATTCGCGCGCTTGAACTTGACGCCTGTACGTGCATACTTCCAGTCCAATGGCTCACCGAACAATAGCACCGTTCCGGGTGATATGCAGGGGCTTCCTATCACGGTGACACCGATGATGGGTTCCTCCTCCTCAACGGTCACGGCACCGAACGGGGAACATCAAGCTCCATCCCGTCCGGATGAGGTCCGGTGCCGGTGCCTTCACGGCCCAGTTCGCAGTTGACGTTAGGATAGTTGAAAGGCGCCTCGTACTCATAGCACCTGACCGAGTAGACAGTCCGTTTCTGTGGAATGTTGTCCCGGGCGATCTGCTTAATTTCCTGTTCCAGTTCGGTCATTTTGCCGGTGACACGCTCCGGATTCCGAACGCGGACGCGAATCGGGTTACCCTTGGATGGTTTAAGTGCCACGGTTGCCTCCCTTTGAATGAAAGAATGAGAAGTACATCAGGGGCGTACATATCGTTAAATGAACTATTTAACGTGAAGTATAAACCAATCCATCCTGAATTGTCAAGTATATATCACGACCCGGATCACCATACTTTTTGGCAGGTTGTGTCCGTAAATTGGTGTAAAAATGATTAAGGATGAATAGGTCATCGTT
>CAZTBA010000189.1:0-11709 GCA_964611725.1 uncultured bacterium | reverse complement strand
TCCTGATACCGGAGCCCCCATCGTTGATGAGTTCTCCGCTCTGTGGGCAAGGGGTCAGTCAACCTGGGATGCCTTAAAGGAAAGGTACCCCGATATATTCACTGAATGGCCCTTCACTTTTGGCCCAAACGATTTCGATGCCCTGATAGTCCACAGGAAAGAGGTCTCCGACTGGCTGATCGATAAGCTCCCGAAGATAGATGCGGAGACCCACACCGTCTGGAGCCCGAGGATCTCAGTGTCCCATCCGATAAGCGATAAGACGAAGTTCTTCTTCAGCTACGGGCAGTTCTACAGTGCCCCGAAGTCGGAGTTCCGCTATGGGATTGGCCCTGAGACCGATATGTTCGGTGGACCGGGTTCCAACACCAGGGATATGGGCTATCCCAATCTGAGACCGCCTAAGACCTCCGCCTATGAGGTCGGTTTCGAGCAGAGTATCCGTGACCTCTACCTCGTCCGGATCAGAGGTTATTCGAAGGATCAATCCGATCAGATAGCGAACGTGTACTACGAAGGCTCCACCGGTTCGCAATTCTCAGGTGAGGCCGGGGCCTCTGTCGGACTTGATGTTGCCGCAAAGTATAATACCTTCCGTAACCAGAACTACGAGGATATCCGCGGCCTCGAGGCAAAGTTTATGAAGGTCAGGGGGCGCTGGTTAACAGGGTTCCTTACCTTCGACTACAGGATACAGACCTCCGGGTTCCAGGGCTTTAGCAATGAGGTTCAGGATCCACTCTTGGCCTCGTCGAGGTACGCGGCTCATGAAAGCCAGCCTGATGCCGTCCCGGGCCTCCTTGCCAACATAGATTTCCATACCCCGACCGATCTCGGGCCGTTTATGGGGAACTGGAGGTTCAGCGTCGTTCAGTCCTGGAGCAGGGGGAGCAAATACATCTATAACCCCGAAGGGTTACCCCTTAGAGACATAGAGGAGAACCACCCCGAGTGGATACTCCGCTACACGGATTCTTACACCACCAACCTCAGGGTCACGAAGGATTTCACCCTGGGGGGACAGAGGCTATCCCTCTATATGGACGTCAAGAATCTCTTCAACAGAAAGACTCTCAACACAGGCTCCATCACGAACTGGGGCAAGTATATTGAAAAGATAGTTATACCGAACGATGAAAAGATTGGAGCCAAGGACACCTGGAAGTATCTGAACGAGGGCTGGGCGGAGCAGGACGAGGAGACCGGGAAGTGGTTCTGGAATGAGCCGCTTGCCGCATCGAACGATTTCATCCAGTTCCTCAACCCGAGATCTTTCCTCTTCGGCATAAGGATCCGTTACTAAGGATACAGGGTGCTGGGCTTAACAAGCCTGGCCCCGATCTATCCGCAGATGTATGTCGAAATACAAGGAGGGAGATAGATATGAGAGGATTCGGAAAACTAACGATAGGCTGTATAGCAGCCGCCATGGCTGTTATCCTCATCGCCGGGGCGGCCAGCGCGAATACCTCCAGGATGTTCCTGAAGATAGGACGTCTCTGGGGGTGCTTCGAATATGACCTTGCCGAGGGGTGGAACAGGATGTGGGCGTGGCCTGGGGGCCACCTCTACCCGACGAGCGATTCGGAGATGTGGGATGCGAACTACCTGAAGACCGGTGTGATAACCGGGATCAAGAACTGGACTGACCCACAGGGGACATTCCGCACTTTTTGGACCTCGGGCGCTTACAGGAACTTCAGCCATGACTATCAGGACTGGGCACCCATTGAAAACCAGACCCTCATATTCCCGGTCACCCAGTTCCAATACACGAGGTTTCCCCCGTCCCGTATAGTCGTAAATGGGAAGGACATACTCGCCGAGTGGGGCCCAAACTTCGTGCCGGTGATGATAAGCGCGGGGGTCGACCCCGACCTGATAGCGGAAAGGGTATGCGATATGCGGGCCCGGTTTGGCATGGGCGTGGAGTACTACCGCAGAGCATACGCCTACCCCGCACCCCCGGACTGGGATTATGTCTTCTGGGATACACACCTCACTAACAACGGGAACGCCGATGTGGATGATGACATCGAGCTTCCCGGCCAGAGCCTTACGGGGTTCTGGTTCGCCCAGACGGGCCGTCCGAAGGTATCCCATCTGGAAGAGACTATGGGCACCGGGGCAAATGACGATATCGGTGAGTTCATAGCCCCGTGGGGCGAGGATAAACACATTTTCTACCTCGTGTATGATGGCGACACCCCCGGCGGCAGCATAGATATAGGTGGCGCCGGTCCTACAAGCAATAAGGATGACGATGCCTGGATCATGGAATCGCCGGCGTACATAGCTCACGGGGCTGTATGGGCAAGCAAAGGTGCCTGGGGCACTGACGATCCGAGCCAGCCCAGAAGCACAAAGCTTGTCCAGGAGAGGGACCTCGACCTGGGCCAGATCCCGAAGACGATGCAGGCACAGTATGAGGCCATCTTCGACGGGAATAGGTGGCCGATCGGTGTCCCGCATACCGAAGAAGACCCGAGTATCTATCGTCCGAGCGGGTATACCTGCTATGGCCCCTACGACCTCGCTCCAGGTGAGGAGGTGCATTTACCTTACGTCTGGGCTGCCGGCGGGATATCGAGGTCAGAGTGCTTTAGGATGGGTGATGAGATACACGAGAGGCGCTTAGCGGGCGGCGAGGATATGACCTCCGAGGAGATCGCCTACGTCGGTACGGGGCGCGATTCGGTGCTCAAAGCCCTGGACCGTGCGTACTGGAACGTATGGGGAGTTTATCCCGATGGGAGCAATCCCAAGCCTGCCCAGTACAACCAGCCCTATAACGTTCCTGAAGCGCCCATCCCTCCGGAATATTTCTCAGTCTCAGCATTTGGGAATACGGTGAAGCTTCAGTGGACCAGGGAACCCGAGAACACACCTGATTTCGACACAAACGTGAACGATTTCGCCGGATACCGGATCTACAAATCTGTGGGGTTACGGGATAGCCTATACCGCCCGATAGTAGAAGGTCCCGCTTCGGCCTTTAGCCAGGTTACCATAACCAACCCTGACGGTGAGTCACTCAATGGACTCGAGTATACAGACAACGATGTGACTATCGGGGTGAGCTACTTCTATCGTCTGGTTGCCTACGACGATGGCAGTCAGAACTGGGCCGATCAGGGGGTATCGCTTGAAAGCGGACATTTCTACTGCTGGCAGGGGTGGGGTCCCGAGGCCGCAGTGCCTGTGAAGGAAGCTGCCAAGGACCTCAACAATGTCAGGGTTGTACCTAACCCCTACAGCACCTTCGGGAAGACATATGTAGGCGAGCCCGACAAGGTCATCTTCAAGAACATCCCGGGGATCTGCACGATCAGAGTCTACACTTCAGCCGGCGATCTGGTAAGGGTGATCGAGCATACGGACGGTTCAGGTGATCAACCCTGGGATCTGAGAACGGAATACAACCAGTATCTGAAGAGCGACCTTTACGTCTTCACGGTTGAGAGCGATATTGGCGACTATGTGGGGAAATTCATAGTTATCAGGTAAGCTTCGGAATCAAAAGGGGGCTGAGAAGATGAGAAAACTAAGCATAGGTTTTCTGGTTTTGGCACTTCTGTGCTTTGTGGCAACCGCCCCGGCTTCAGCCAAGATGAAGAAGCTTGGCCAGTCTGGGATGACTTTCCTTACCATAGGTTCGAGCGCCAGGGCCACAGGCATGGGTGATGCATTCAACAATATCGAAGGAGATCCCTCCTCGGCTTTCTACAACCCCTCGGGATTGGCCTATATAGATAAGGGGGCGGCATATTTCGGCTACACGCAATGGATAGCTGATATGGCCGTTATGGACCTTGCCGCCTCATACAGGGTTGGAGAGTACGGAGTCTTCGGATTCGCCTTCCGTAGCCTCGATTACGGTGATGTATATGGCACCAAGATCGATGAGACCAAGGATGAGGGCTATTCCGATACGGGAACACTCGACGTTGGTGCTTATGTTTTCGGCATGACCTATGCCAGGAAGCTCACTGACAGGTTCTCCCTGGGGGTCGGGATAAAGTATGCCGCCCAGAAGCTCGGAAGCAACGAGGCCTGGCGTGCCGGAAAGCAGCAATTTGACGATGGCGGAAATCCCATAATAACGAAGAACGAGGTAAGCACCGCGGATGAGGGATTACCGTGGGCGGCTTTTGACCTCGGATTCGGGTACGAGACGGGGATAAAGAGCCTGAAGCTGACGGCCTCGGTAAGGAACTTCTCCAAGCAGCTTCTCTATCAGAACGAGAAGTTCCAGCTTCCTCTCACCTTCGAGATAGGGCTGTCGATGGACCCATTTGACCTCGTACCCGGATTTGAGGCGCCCGACGGCCACAGCGCCACTCTGGCAGTCGAAGGGATAGACCCACGCGATAAGCCTGAAGACTATCAGATTGGCATCGAATATACCCTCTACGATATGATATCCCTCAGGCTTGGCCGCAGGGACGCCACCGATGCAGCGGGCAGCGGCCTGTGCGCAGGTGCAGGATTTAAACTGAACCTGGCCGGAATAAGCGGTAGACTGGATTACTCCTACAGCGATTTCGGTGATGTATTCGATCCTGTCAACAGGATATCGTTCGTTCTCGAGGAAGGCATATTCTAAAGGTAGGAAGCTGAATTCTATGTTGGGGCAGCCAGTATATCCCACTGCTGGCTGCCTCTTTTGTATAATACTCATTTCAGTTGATAATGAGACTATTTCTTTCGTCCATAAGAAATAGCCGCGATTGAGCCTTGTCTCATAAGCCTTCAGCAGTCAGCTATCAGCAGCAAGCCAAAAAAGCTAAAAGCTGACGACTGATTGCTAAAAGCTTATCTCGATTAGCATCATTTTCAAGCAGAGAAGGTACAAGCTATATTGGGAGGGTAAGTGGATCTCGAAGGCAGCAAACTTTCCGGCCTGACAATCAAATCTTTTATAGTAGGTGCTCTCCTTTCACTCTTGATCGGCATAGATGTAATATACGGTGAGCTCATAATAAACGCCACCCACACGAACATGCATTTCAGCAATGGGGCCGGGCTCATGATATTCATAGTCCTCGTGGGTGGGGTTAACCTTATCTTCAAGGTTATAAACAGGAAACTTGCCCTGGACAGAGCTGAGCTCGTAGCTGTATACGTTATGCTTGTCGTGGCATCCGCAATTCCCAAATGGAACGTCGCCTTCGTCCTGCCAACGTTCGCCGGCCCTATCTACTATGCGACACCTGAAAATGAATGGGTTGACATCCTGCAACCCTATCTCCCCAATTGGCTCATACCGGAAAGCCTATCAGCTATCAGGAACCTCTTCGAGGGCCTTCCAAGCGGAAGTGGAATACCATGGGGTGCATGGATAAAACCACTGACAAGCTGGTTGATCTTCCTGTTAGCTATCTGGGGAGCGATGACTTGCGCGATGGTAATCTTGCGCAAACAGTGGGTCGAAAACGAGAAGCTCACTTACCCCCTCGTGCAAGTCCCCATCGAGATGATCAGGGGGGAAAGCAAAGCATCTATAGTTAACTCGTTCTTCAAAAACAGACTGATGTGGATCGGGGCCCTACTACCTTTCTTCGTGGGATCCACAAGGGCTTTCCATAACTACTTCCACTTCATACCAGAGATGAGACTCAATTCGTCCATACCTATATTCAGGCAAACCGAGAGCCTGCAATTTACCATAGATTTCTTCGAGATCGGGATCTTCTACCTCATAAAACTCGATGTGGCATTGAGCATATGGCTCTTCTATCTCATCACACTCTCCGAGAAGGGGATCTTCAACATAATGGGCTTTTCCCCACCAGCAGGATACTTCGATTCGCGTTTCGGGGTCCAGCAACCAATTATCTCGTATCAGGGCATGGGCGCCATAATTGTCCTCGTCATTTTCGGACTCTGGATGGCTAAAAGCCACATCAAGGATGTCTTTCGGAAAGCTTTCAAAAATGACCCGTCCGTGGACGATTCCTACGAGGTTCTTTCCTACAGAACAGCGGTTTTGGGTTTCATAATATGTCTGATATTCATAGCCCTCTGGACGGGGGCAATCGGGCTTCCGTTCTGGGCGGTCCCGCTACTTATATTCATCGCCTTTGCCCTCTTCATAGGGATAACGCGAATAGTTGTGGAGGGAGGAGTCCCGAGGGTCAGGGAGCCGATCTCGGCCCCGGGGTTCGTCATATCGAGCGTCGGTGCCACTGCCTTTACCCCCCAGGGACTGACAGCTCTCGCCTACACGGCGCTATGGTCGGCTGACCTCCGCAACTTCTCAATGGCTTCATATGCCCATGGGCTGAGGCTATCGAACGAGGTAGGTGGCAGAAAACGATACTTCGCTCTGGCGATGCTCATAGCATCTCTTATGAGCTTCGCCGGTTCAACATGGGCGCTCTTCCACTGGGGATATAATCTCGGTGGGATAAACCTCGGTGAAGCATGCTTCGAATGGGGTGCCAGGAGGCCGTTCGAGGCCATACAGGGCGTTTTGGGAAGTCGGGCTGGCCCGAACCTGGGCAATTGGATCTCGACGGGGGTTGGCGGGCTGATTATGATAGCCCTTATGGTCGCCAGGCACAGGGTTCCCTGGTGGCCGCTACACCCGATCGGCTTTCCGGTAGGGACCGTTGTAATTATGGGATCCAGTTGGCTCAATATATTCATAGCATGGATGGTGAAAAGCTTTATAATAAAGTATGGAGGTCCCAGTCTCTACAGGAAAACTCGCCCGATCTTCCTCGGACTTGTGGTAGGTACTTTCCTTACGGCAGGTCTCTGGTATGTTATAGACCTCATAACAGGTATGACCTGGAACGACATATTCTTTAGACATGGGTAGGGAAATTTCAAAGTGAAAAGTGTTCGTGAGATTGCTACTTGAAGTCATTGGGTAATTGGGTCATTAAGCCACTGGGTGAGCGGATGACAACTACTAAGCCTTCCTTATGGGCGAGTTTATGCTGAAGCTCAAAAAGTCCCTTGACAGAGATCTTATAAAAGGCGATCTTTATCCCGAAAAAGATAAATTAAGGGAGCTCCAGCTTGTAACCCCCGGAAAAGCTGACTGGAAAGCTTCCCTTGAGCTTATGGGAAAGCTTGCCGCTCCCTGTCCCCTCTCAGATGGATTCAAGGATCTGATAGTACCACAGTCTGGATCGATGGATTATTGGATCGAGCCTTTCCTCCATTTATCCAATTATCTATCTATCCAAACCAAGATATGATAGTGCAATCAAAGCCATAGGAGGTTTATCATGCTTACGCGTGAGAAGATGGAAGGGGTCTACGTCCTTCCCCCTACCCCGTTCAAGAAGGATGGAAGCTTCGATGAGGAGAACTTCAGGGAAAACGTCAGGAAGCTTGCCAAGGCCGGAGTGAATGCCGTGATTACAACCGGAAGCGTCGGCGAGTTCCACACCATAACCTGGGACGACCACAAACGCCTCATAAAAGCACTTGCAGAGTCAACCAAGGCAAACGGAATCATAGGAGTCGCAGGTTGTTCGGGGGTTAATACCGAAGAGGCGATAAAGAAGGTAAAATTCGCTGAGGAATGTGGTGTCGATGCCATAATGAACGTCAGCCCGTACTATGTTAACGTTACCCAGAGGGAGCTTGTGAAGTACTGGCAGGATCTCGCGGAAGCCTGTCCGAACATAGGACTCATAGTGTATAACAACCCGGGTACCGCCCAGCTCCACAATGTCGCGGCTTTTAAGGAAATGGCAGAGATTCCGAGCATGTGCGGAAGCAAAGAAGCCCATTATGATTTCTCCCTCTGGTACGAACTCAACAGAGCTACGAACCTCGCGCATATGACCGCTACGGAGATCACCTGGTTTGTGCCGACGATGAAACTCGGCGCAAAAGGAGTAATGTCTATGTCGGCCTCGATGATCCCCAATTTCATGATGAGGATGTACAGGGCCTGCAAGGAAGGAAAGTGGGACGAGGCGACGGATATGCAGTTCAAGCTCCGCGATCTGTGGAATAAACTTAACACCATAGATTTCATAAAGGATTATCACTCGATAACACGCTTCAAGGCAACTGTGAATGCGTTCGGCGTGCTCAAATGCGGGATAACCCGCAGACCGTTCATTCCGATGCCCGATGACATCCAGAAGAGGTTTACGGATTACGTCCAGGAGAACTTCTCCGAGTACATGAAGTGATATAGCAGACAGGATAAAAAATTGAAAGTAGCTGATGTGATCGCCGACTTCCTCGAGAAAAAGGGGGTAAAGTACATATTTGGCCATTCAGGATATGGCAATCAGGAAATACTCGATGCCCTGTACGGATCGCCCATAAAGTTCATCCTGGTAAGACACGAACAGGTGGCAGCGATTATGGCCGACGCATACGGAAGGTTCACCGGATCTCCCGGCGTGTGTCTGGTAACATCGGGCCCTGGGGCCACAAACCTCAGCAACGGCATTGCACAGGCCTACAAGGCGAGTTCGCCCATGGTAGCCATGGCAGGCGAACCATCGACCGGCCGTAAGGATTCGAAGCAGTTAGATCAGGTCGCCCTATTCTCTCCCATGACCAAATGGGCCGTTTCGATAAGGGTGCCCGAGGAGACTTCATCCATACTCGAAAAGGCATTCTCGATCGCTGTTGCTGATCCCCCCGGTCCGGTCTATGTGGGTGTGCCCTTTGACATAGCTGCCTCATGCGTGGGATCAGGAACAAGGGCAAGGCACAGGGCAGAGATTGCACCTCATACGAGGGACGGTCTCCTGAGTCCGGCCGAGGTGACGGAATCGCTCAGGGAGCTAATTCCGGAGGATGCAGTTATCACCATGGATACGGGTGATCATATGGTCTACGCGAGGAACATACTCACTGAATGGAAGCTCCACTACTCTGAGAATTTCTACAGCATGGGCTTCGGACTCCCTGCTGCGATGGCAGCAAAGGTAGCCCACCCCGAAAGACAGGTCGTCTGCATAGCCGGAGACGGCGGCCTCTCTATGGTCATCCAGGATCTGGAGACGGCTGCAAGGGAAAACCTGGCTGTTGTGGTTATCGTTTACAACAACAGGTGTCTCTCAATGATAAAGAGAAGGCAGTTCGAGAGTTTTGACAGGAGATATATAGCTGTGGATTACAGGGAAGTAGATTTCGCCAAAGTTGCCCAGGGGCTCGGCGCTTCTGGGAAGAGGATCCACTCTATAGATGAACTCAGGGAGACTTTCGGTGAAGCCTTATCCTCTGGAGTACCTTACGTGATCGATGTCCCGGTCGATTGGGACGAGACCTTAGACAAGGAGAAATGGAAATGAAGATGAAAGATCCCGGAAGAGTTTTACTGCCGATAGTTACAGCTTTTGATGACAACCTGGAGGTCGATTACGAGAGGACCGCCTGTCATGCTGAAAGTATGATAGACCTTGGCTATGGCGACTCGATAATCGTTACGGGGACGACAGGCGAGTTCTTCTCCCTCACATTTGAAGAGAGGATAGGACTCTTCAAGGCGATCAAGAAGCGCCTTGGTGACAAAGCACCTATGATAGCTGGCACTGGCTCATCCTCGACCACCGAGGCTATAGCGATCACAAAGGAGGCCGAGAAGATAGGCGTCGATATGGCCATGGTAGTCACCCCCTATTACTGCAAGGCCGATCAGGAGGGGATATATCAGCACTACAAAGCGGTCGCTGAATCGACAAGCCTCCCGGTAATGCTTTACAACATCCCCCTATTTTCCGGCGTCAATATAGAGCCCGAGACGGCGGGGCGGCTCGCCGAGATAGAGAATATCGTTGCCATAAAGGAAGAGGCGGGGATTAATCCCACCCAGTCCTCGAGGTATGTGCTCAACACCCCCGATGACTTCAAGCTCTATGTCGGTGACGATACTATGGTCCTGCCAGTTTTGGTTCAGGGGGGCGTTGGCGTTGTAAGTGGTGGCTCCCAGGTTGTCGGACAGAGCATGAAGAAAATGATCGATCTCTTCTTTGATGGGAAAGTTTCGGAGGCTATAGAGCTTCACTTCGAGATATTCCAGTTTTTCGAGGGGCTCTACATAAACGGCAGAATCAACCCAATCCCGATGCTCAAGGCTGCGCTCGCGTTATGCGGCTTCGATATGGGTGATCCCAGGCCCCCTCTCACGAAAGCCACATCCGAAGAGAGGGAACACATCAAGGGGATCTTGAAAAAGCTCCATATCATTTAATATCTTTTTCACTTGAAAATGATAGTAATGGATATAAGCTCTCAGCTTTTTTGGCTGCCTGCTGATAGCTGATCTGCCTGTTTTAATCTCTTTTTAACATAGTGTCTGAGAGCTTATAAGACAGGGTCCAATAGTGGCTATCTTTTACGGACAGAAGAGATGGTCTCATTATCAACTGAAATAAGTATAAGAACTTTCCACCCAGGGGCGGGGTTATCCCCGCCCCTGTTTTTATGAAAATACGACAAGCAGGGGGCTTGAAAATGGCGAAACGTTGTCTTATGATCGGAGCCGGAGGGTTTGCCGGAAGCTGGATACGCGGTTTCCTCCAGGGCTTCGAAGACAGGATGGAAATCGTCGGTCTCGTCGACATAAACCTTGAAGCTCTCAACGGATCGGGCGATTTCCTCGGTCTCCCGGACGAGAGACGCTTTACAGATATGGGAGAGGCGTTCAGCTCCGTCGAATCCGATTTCTGCATAATCGTTATCCCCCCCTCCGCCCACAAGGAGGCGGTGATGCACGCCGTCCAGAATAAGATCGACATTCTCAGCGAGAAACCTATAGCCGATAGCTGGAATGACTGCGTGGAGATCTTCCGTGCGGTCAAAGGCTCCGGGATCAAGATGACGGTTATACAGAATTATCGCTACAATCCTGTGATGCTCACCATGCGCCAGGTGCTGCGGGACGGAAGCCTGGGCCGGACAAATTACATAATGGGGCGCTTCGCTGCTGACTACCGGAAGTATGGGTCCTGGGGGGCTTTCCGCCACGAGATCGAACACTCCCTCCTCATAGAAGGTGCGGTTCACCATTTCGACATGCTCAGGAACCTTTCCGGAGGAGATCCGGTCTCGATAGCAGGATGGGAGTGGAACCCCGAGTGGAGCAGTTTCAAGGGAGACTGCTGTAACCTCTATCTCGTCGATATGTCCAATGGAATCAAAGCTTCCTACGAAGGGTCCTGCACAGCCGCGGGTGCACAGAACAGTTGGCATCATGAATACTACCGGGCCGAATGCGAAAATGGGGCAGTAGCCGTAGGACGCGACGGGATCGTGCGCATATATGAGTTTGCTGCTGGAAAAGGGTTGAAAGTAGCTGAGGTCCCAAACATCAGACCCGAGTTCGAGGGCCACAGATGGATCATAAATGAGTTTCTGAACTGGCTTGATGGCGGATCCGTTCCGGATACGGTCGTAGACGACAACATAAAGAGCGTCGCTATGGTCTTTGCAGCAATCGAAGCCTCGAGGAAGAACTCGAAGATTGATATCAAAGAGATGATACGTTTATAAGGCTTCCGAGGTCTTTCGCTTCATTAGCGAGCCAATCGCTTCAAAGGTCATAAATACGGCAAGCACCAGGAGGATGCATCCGATTGTCCCAAGCAGGATCTGCCCCTGTGGGAGGAAGCGGGCGATTTTCCATATAAGGGCACCGATGGTCGTCACGAGCATAAAAATCGCAGGCCATATGGTATATTTAATGGTTTTACCTCTGGTTAAGAGCCAGGCACTTACGATAAG
>CAZTBA010000188.1:0-11713 GCA_964611725.1 uncultured bacterium | reverse complement strand
TGTGGATGCTGTGGGCAAGGATAAAGTGCTCGCTTTCGATATGCCGATATTCGCCGGATTTAAGTCTGACCTCGAGGGGCGCAAGCTTTATGCCAAACTTGTAATGGCACTCGTGAAGGACAGGGAAACGGCTGAGGGATTCGTAACCTCCCTTGAGGAAATTGGAGGCGACTTTTCGGACCCGGATGTCTGCAGGGTTCTTCTCCTCCCGGTAGAGGAGCTCGGCAGGTGAATTCTTAAATATCTCTACAGGGGAAGATATGGAAAAGATCCGTGAGCCTGAAAGGGAAACACCTGTATCTGGCAAGTTCGATGTGGTAGTTGTGGGAGGTGGCCTTTCGGGTGTCTCAGCGGCGATCGCGGCTGCCAGAAACGGTGCGGAAGTGGTCCTTTTGGAGCGTAGCGGCATGTTTGGTGGGGTTGCGACCTCAGGCCTTATGGCCTCGATCACTAATTTCTTCTTCACGTCTGACGGAAAGATGGTTATAAAGGGGTTTCCCGAGGAGATAATAGATAGGTTGGCCGCCGAAGGTGGAACGGATTCGAACTGGAGGACCAGATCCCTCCTCCAGATACCGAACGACCCGGAAGTCCTCCAGAGGGTTCTCTGTGAAATGTTGTACGAGAGCGGTGTTGATGTCTGGCTCTATACTATGGCTGTTGGCGCTGTGGCGGACGGGAGCGCTTTGAAGGGCGTAATAACGGAAAGTGTATCCGGAAGGGAGGCTGTCCTCGGTAAGGCTACGGTTGATGCGACCGGAGATGCTGACATAGCTGCGAGATCCGGGGCAGAATTGGATGAAGGATCCCTTGAGTCTTCCCACAGTCTTGAGTTCCGCATGGCAAATGTCGATCTGAATAGAACGTACGATTATTTCAAAACCGATCCTGACCAGTACCCCGAGGAACTCGATATAGCAAGCACATTCGAGGATTTCGAGAAGGCCTGGATTGAACATGGCCTCTTTCATATACCACATGGTGGCGGCAGGAAGTTGAGGTTGGTGCAGGATGCCATCGAAGGAGGTGCTTACGTCCGTGAGGACGGCATGGCACACGGCTTAGATGCCTTCGGGATGTATGGTACGGCCTGGAACGGGACCGTAATAATCAACACAGGATTTTACAATATAGATGGCACGGATGTCCGCCAGAAGTCGCTTGCTACAATTGAAGCGAGGAAGGTAATCGACAAGGTGGTCGACTTTCTCAGGGAGAGGATTCCCGGATTCGAGGACGCCTTCGTCGTTCAGAGCGCCCCTGAACTCGGGGTCAGGATCACACGGAGGATAGTCGGGGAGTACAAGCTCACGGTTGACGAGATAGACGGTGGGGCACGGTTCGATGATACGATAGGGATGTCACCGGCCCAGGTAAGGCTGCCGGGAGGGGTAGATTTCAGAGACTATGCTCACGATATACCTTACGGGATAATGGTTCCCAGAGGAGTGGATTACCTTCTGGTCGCAAGCGGCAAGAACGTCTCGACCGAGCCAAAGGGGGTCCTGCGGGGGCAGGCCTGGTGCATGGAATTTGGACAGGCTTCCGGGACGGCCGCTGCGCTCTCTGCGCTTTCGGGTGCTTCTCCGAAAGATATCGATGTGAAGAAGCTCCAGAGGATGCTCCTCGAAGGTGGAGTCTACCTTGGGGACGAGGAAAGGCTTTCGGCACTTGGACTGCATGTTTGAGGTAATTTCAGGGAGAATTTGTAGATGATATCAACTCTTGTAAAACCTGCATCGGCAAACTGCAATTTGGACTGTCTTTACTGTTTCTATCACGATCGTCCGACCGATCCCTATTCGGATGTCCCCCGGCGCATAATGGAGGATTATATCCTTTCATCCTTTGTTTCCCAATATATGAAGCTTTCCGACCCTGCCTCTTTCTGCTGGCAGGGGGGAGAGCCGCTCCTTACAGGGCTTGATTTTTTCAAGCGTGTCGTCGAACTACAGATGAAATATGGGAAGAGTGGCCAGAGTGTTTCCAACAGCATTCAGACAAACGGGATTACCATAGACGAAAGCTGGGCCAAATTCTTCAGGGAATATAATTTCCTCATAGGACTTAGCCTCGATGGCCCTGAGGAATACAATGATTTCTACAGGAAGTTTCCCAGCAGCAAAGGAAGTTTCAACAGGATTATGGAGACGGTCCTTATTCTCAGGGAACATAAGGTCGAGTTCAACATCCTTTCCGTGGTGACAAGCCTTACGGAGAGCAAAGCGGACGAACTCTACGACTTCTTCCTCTCGGAAGGTTTCTACTACCTTCAGTTCATCCCCTGTATCGAACCGGATCCCGCCTCGGGCGGTATGGCCGATTTTTCCGTCACACCTGAGGGCTATGGCCGCTTCCTCTGTCGCCTGTTCGACCTCTGGTATAACGGTGGAAGGCCCCAAGTTTCCATAAGGCTTTTCGACAATACCCTCCAGGCTTATCTCAAAATGGAACCTGAATCGTGCAGTTTCAGGAAACGCTGTGGAGAGTATTTCGTGGTTGAATATAACGGTGATATCTACCCATGCGATTTCTTCGTGGAGAAACAGTGGCTCCTTGGAAACCTCACTGAAAGGCCCATCGAAGAAATCATACGGAGCGACAAGTTCCGTAAATTCAGCTCCATAAAGCTCGGACCCTACGAGGAATGTTCATCATGCCGCTGGAACTTCATCTGCAGGAATAGCTGTCCAAGGTCGAGATATGTTTCGAACGGGGATTTCGATTTTGGATCGAGGGATTATCTGTGTGAATCCTTCAGGATGTTTTTCGAGCACAGTTCGTCGAGGTTCATCAAGCTGCGCGATCAGCTCACAAAGAGGTCTGTGGTTGAAAGGAACCTTTCCACGGGGATGTATGGAAACGTAGGCAGGAACGACCCTTGTCCCTGTGGAAGTGGGAAAAAGTTCAAGAAATGCTGTATGCCCTATATACGGGAGTTAAACCCTGTCAAGTGAAGGAGGAAACATGAAAGAGATCGGTGTAATACACTACAACTTCCCCAATTATTCGTTCGATGAATTTCTGGGGTATGCCAGGGATACAGGGTACGGCTGTGTGGAGCTACAGATAGCAGATGTCTGGGGGGAAGGGATCGAGAACCCCGAGGCTGAAGCTGAGAAAGTCAGGAAAAAGCTCGAATCACATGGCCTTAAAGCATCTGCAATTGCGGCATCGAACGATTTCGTGGTCCTGGACAGTGGGAAGGTAGGTTACCAGGTAAAGCGTATGAAGAGGATATGCGGCCTGGCGAAGATGCTTGGCGCGGATGTCATCCGGACGGAAGGGGGACAACCTAAGGAGAGTGTTCCGGAAGATAGATGGGCTTATGCGATAGCCGAGTGTCTTAAGGGCTGCCTCGATTTCGTGGAAAAGGATGGTATCTATCTCGCTGTCGACAACCATGGATACGTCACCAATAACTATGAGATCCAGCTTGAGGTGTTTGATATAGTGGGCTCGAAGCACGTCGGGGCGAACCTCGATACGATGAACTACAGATGGTTCGGTCACGATCTCGATACCATCGGCCGTATCTATGAGATGATAGCCCCCTATACCTTCCATACGCACATGAAGGATGGGACGGGAAGCCGCAAGAATTACGTCGGCGCGGCGCTCGGTGAGGGTGAGATCGACCTGGGTAAAGCAATAAAGTGTCTTAAGGATGCCGGATATGATGGGGTCTGGTGTTCTGAATACGAGGGAAGGGAGGATCCCGTTATCGGTTACAGGAAGTGCTTCGAGTATCTGGTGGCGAACGTCTGACCACGAAGACGGTGCCCGTACTCCGGAGGAGCAAAATGAAGTTCGGAAAATGGGAGATCGTCATAACAAACAAGTTCGTTTACTATTACGCTGACTTCCTCAGGAGGATCTACGGTCTGGTCATAAGACATCTCACACCGAAGGGGGAGGATATACGCTATGTCGGACATCTCCCGCCTCCGCCATCCGCTGTGAAGAGGCCAAAGATCCTTCACGGGGAGGGATACATATCTATAATCAAGGAACGTGGCAGTATTAAGGTCAGTCCTGGAGATCTGGTCATATTTCGCAGCGGGAAACACCTGCAGGTGGGATGCTGCCTTTCTATCGATATACGAAGCGGGAAGGTTGCCGTCTCGGCGCCGGGCCTTGGGGAAGTCGAGTTGCCCCCGGGAAGGATAACCTTTTCACTTAAATGTGGCCAGACCCCCAAAATGGCTGTGGAGGACTTCCTGGATTCGTCCGGGGAGCTCTCTGAAAAGATAGACCTGTCCGAGGTATGGTCCCTCTTCAAGGACAGGTCTGAAGGGCTCCATTTTCGAGATATCGCCGAACTGTACTGGGGGAGGAAGGTATCGGATCTGGAGTGTGCCGCCATGTTGTTCCATGTTGACAAGAATTCCCCCTATTTCAAATTCCACGAGGAAAGGTGTCTTCCCCTTTCCGGAGATGAGGTGAGGTCGAACCTTTCAAGGGTCGAGAGCGAGATCAGGGAGAGGGAAAAGGAGGAGCAGCTTATCGATCTTCTTATGGGAGATAAGCCCCTGCGCCGTGAGAAGCTGACCGAAGCCCAAAACAGTATGCTTGGATACATCGCCGACTATGCCCTCTGGGGCAAAGAGTCGCTCCACAGTGGAGATGCCGAGTCTCTGCTTGGCAGGCTCGGGTATCATCCGCATGGCGGGCTCCGTAGAGTTGCGCTTGACCTTCTCATACGGAAGGGGATATGGGATAAGGATCAGTATCTGGAGCTTCTACGTGAGGAATGGCCGATAGAGTTCGGGGAGGCAGCCCTCAGGGAAGCCGATATGCTGGAGGTAACCGAGGCACTTGAGGGGGGTTATCGCAGGAATCTTTCGGATGTAGAGGTGATATCGATAGAGGAAGATGATTATGGTTTCGCAATCTCCTTAAAGGAAAATATCGTCGGATACCATCTGGGCATCCACATCCCTGATGTAGCTGCATTCGTCACCAGGGGCTCGGCCTTAGATGAAGCGGCCAGTGATCGTATGATGTCCCTGTTGCTTCCGGAAGGGGACATCCCTATGCTTCCGGAGAGGCTCAGGGATGAAATATGCCGTTTCGCCGTCGGTAAGGCCCGTCCTGCACTGAGCTTCTTCTTCGACCTCAACAGCTCGCTTTCCCTTTATCATTTGGCCATTGTTCCTTCAGTGGTAAATACCAGTTACCGGTTCACCCCCGACCAGGTTGACGATTTCATATCCTCAGGGGAACATCCTGTCGGTGATATCCTGGGGAAGCTTTATACGGTAGCGGAGCATTTGAGGGGAAAGCGTGTGGATAACGGTGGGGTTCTGCTAAAAAGGCCCGACATCAAGATCAAGGTCGATGCCTTCAAGGAGATACATATCGAGGGATGTCCCTTTGATTCGAAATCTGGGATTATGATGGAGGAGCTTTCCATACTGGCAAACTCCTGTGTGGCGAACTTCTGTGCCGAAAATCATATACCAGTTATATACCGGATGCAGGATCCTGTTGCTCTGGAGTTTGAGGAAAGCAGTAACCTTCTCGTCAGGCGTTACCGCATGTTGCGTGGAGCAGCGCCGTGGAAGTTTTCCGTGGAACCCGGTCGCCATCATATGCTCGGTGTAGATATGTACTGTCAGGTAACTTCACCCTTAAGGCGCTATACAGATCTCGTATCCTTGAGGCAGATAGCCAATTACCTCAACTCAGGGGGGCTCCTCTATGGAAAGGAGGAACTGAGAAAGCTGACTTACCTGGCGGAGGAGTGGCTCAGTAAGGGTGGGAAGCTCGAGCAAGGCCGTAAGAGGTACTGGCTGCTGAAGTATCTCTCCGGGTTCAAGGGAAGAGATTTTGAGGCCGCCGTGCTCGACCGTTTCGGCCAGGATGTCCTTGTGGAGCTTGCGGATTATCCCTTGCGGTTCGTCTTCCGACCAAGGCATAGGGTGAAGCTTGGCGACACCGTTCAACTGACGCTTCAGGGGATCGATGTACACAGGGGAATGCCCTATTTTGCAGAGGCCCTTTGAAAAGCAAGTATTTTCTCTTTCTTCTGGAGCTACAGATTATTGTGAGCTCTGGGTGTCGGATCGTGCGATCCGGCACCCGTTTATTTAGTATTTATGGCTGAACTTTCCCGTTTTTTGTGGAACCGCTTTCACAGGGAAATATCTTGACACATATTAAACTCTATTTTATATTGCTAATTACAGAGAATTTAACTTAAATTTAGAAAACTGATGTCATTATGAAAGTTGTATCTGTAGTTGGCGCGCGACCGCAGTTTATAAAGTGCGCCCAGGTGGACAGGGAGCTGAGGGAATTCCATACCGATATAATAGTTCATACCGGCCAGCACTATGATTTTGATATGTCGGAGATATTCTTTGAGGAACTGGATATCCCCAGGCCGGATTATAACTTAGGCGTTGGCTCCGGCCCTCACGGCTGGCAGACCGGGCGGATGCTTTCAGAAGTAGAGGTGGTGCTGTTAAAGGAGAAGCCGGACGCTGTGCTTGTCTACGGTGATACGAACTCAACATTGGCGGGGGCTCTGGCTGCTTCGAAGCTCGGCATTCCACTCGGGCATGTTGAATCGGGATTGAGGAGTTACAACCGTTCGATGCCTGAGGAGATAAACAGGGTGTTAACTGATCATGTATCGAACCTCCTCTTCTGTCCGTGTGAAAGAGCTGTCGATAATTTGAGGCTCGAGGGAATAGCAGATGGGGTTTTCAATTCGGGAGATGTTATGTATGACTCGATCCTGAGGAATCTCCCTAAGGCTGAGTCCAGGTCGAATATCTTTGAGAGCTTGGGCCTTTCGGCTGGTAAATATTACCTCGCTACAGTACATAGGAATTACAATGCGGATGTGGAGGCGAATCTCCTTAACATAATATCTGCGCTCAATGAGCTTGATTTTCCCGTAGTTTTTCCGGTTCATCCAAGGACGGGGACAATGCTGAGGAAACTTCGTCCTGGATCCCGGAATATTAGATTTGTGGATCCTATCGGATACCTTGATATGCTCGTCTTAGTTAAGAGATCGAAGAAGGTTCTGACCGATTCGGGCGGGCTTCAGAAGGAAGCCTACCTCCTGGGAGTCCCATGTGTTACTTTCCGTGAGGAGACGGAGTGGACTGAGACTCTGGAGGGAGGATGGAACATGCTCGCGGGCACTGACATGGATAAGATAGTCGAATACACCCTTCATCGATTCCCTTCTGGCGGAAGTACCAACCCCTATGGAAATGGGAGGGCTTCCGAAGAGATTGTGGAGAAGCTATCGAGGGATATCTGATCAGGCTTCCTTGGGGCTGGATCGGTCCCTATGACCTTTAAGGAGAGGGGAATATGGCTGAAAACCAAACCGTTTCGTCTAAGGGAAGTTCTTATCAATCTGAAGGTATACTGGGGCTTGATATATGTCCTAACGGGATGAGGTTTGTGGATGTCAGCTACGGGGATGAAGGACCTGTTCTCATCAATGCCGGAAGCTGGGGCATAGCTGTAGGTGCGGAGAGGGGCAGAGAGCTGACCAACCTCAGAAAGATGAGGGTAAAGGATGCCCTTTCCGGTCTCCTCGATGTCTATAATATAGTTTCCAAGAGGGCTTCTATAGCGATTGATAGTCAGAGGGTTATAGTAAAGAGAACCTTCCTGGGTGGAGAAGGCGAGCCTTCTATGAACCTTACTGAGATAGCTCGTCAGGTTATGTCTCAGGAGATAGGTGAACCGATTTCCGAATACGCGGTCGAATATGATATCATTGAGGATGAAGGGGGACCCGGAAGTGAGATGCTCATAGTTGCCGCCAGGAGGGATGTAATCGATTTCTACAGCGAGCTTCTTGAGGATGTAGGGCTCATCCCTGCTTTTATGGATGTCAGGTGCTTTTCGCTTCAAAATGCCTTTGAGTTTAGTCTCAGTGGTCTGCCAGAAGGGCTTGTGGCGATAGCCGATATATCAGCGGATTTTGTTGAAATTGTGGTAATCAGCTCCGGAAAGTTCAGGGTAAACCAGATACTCACGATGCCCAAAATTAAGGAGGCTCGCCCCACGAGACAGGGGGTAATCTCCGAGGCTGACAAGCTCATCTCGATGGGGCCGGCGTATATAAAGGCCCTCGGGAAGGCCGTATCCCGGCGCATATATGGACTTGCGAGATCGTCCGTAATGTCAGGTGAACTCGATATGCTGATGCTCTCTGGACCGGGTGCAAGGATCGAGGAGTTAAAGGTCTATTTTGAGCAGAACTATAGCGGGAGGTTGGATGTTCTCAATCCCTTCTCAAGGTTTTCTGTGGGAGGGGATATAGGGGATATCCTGTCCGAAGCCCCGGATTACACCGCCGCTACTGGTCTGGCCTTAAAGGGGAGGGAGTTGCTATGATAAGGATCGATTTCTTCCATCCCAAGCTTCAGTCCAAAGTTGAAGCCGAAGCCCCTTCCAAGGTGCCTTCACCCAGGAAAAGTCCTTTCGGATTCCGTACTGCCATGTTTTCCGCATTAGCTTTGATAATTGTGATTCTGGCAGTTTTCATATATTTTCGGATAGGAAGACAACCGTCGTCGGTGGAGGCTCCTCCGGTTGGCAGAGAGTCACCACGACAGGTTGCCGCGAGGCCACTGGAGGAGGATGCCAGGAAACCGTCGAGGGAGATTAAAGAGGAGGCGCCGAAGGAGATTGTCAGGGAGATCACTCCATCTGTGGAAGCTCCTGAAGAGATACCGGATGTGTCACCAAGCTTCAGGTATACCGTGCAAGTAGCGGCCTGGGAGGATGTGGGGGATGCCCGTAGGATGGCTGATTACTTCGGGGATAACGGATATGATGCGAGAATTGAGACGGTCGATGTCCCGGGACGTGGCCTGTATCACAGAGTTAGAGTTGGTTATTTTGTAGATTATAGTCAGGCTCAGGCTGCTGGAGAGGTGCTCAGATCGAAATTTGGCTGCGATATATGGATAGTAGGCCTTGAGGAGGATTAGCTACCGGTGAAATCTATAGATTGTTCGACCTTCTTCGGTTTCTGGCCAAAGAGGCATTTCGATATATCACTTGGGAAGCTAAGGAGTTTGCTCGATAGGAACGGTGTATCTAAAGCGCTTGTGAGCTCGATGAAGGGGGTTTTCTACGACTTCGGTGAGGGAAATGATGAAACACTGAACGCTGCTTCGGAAGATGATAGGCTCGTACCCGTTGGTACGATTGATCCAAGGAGATACCTCGGATGTCTGGACGAAGTGGAGAGGTGCGCCGATCTCGGTGTAAAGATATTCCGATTTTTCCCCGAATACCAGGGATGGCCTGTAAGGTACCTTCCCTTCCTCAGGATTGTCGAAAGGCTCGCCGACCGCGGGATACCTTTCGTTTTCCCGGCGTCACTCTCTGTCGGTTCGATCACCGAGATCTTCAACCTGGTAGAATCTACGGGTTCATCTGTTATAATGGATTCGATTAATTACAATACATTCTCCGAAGCGATCTTTTCAATGGAGGGATCCGAGAAGATATACTGCATGACTTCTGGCTTTGCAACTCCAGACGCCTTTGAGCTTTTTGTGGACGAAATCGGGTCTGAGAAAATTGTCTTTGGGTCTGGTGCGCCGATCATGCCTTTCTCCAGGGCCTATCTACCTTTTGAAAAGGCTCAAATAGATCGGGATGCCAGGCTTAACATATCGTCAGGAAACATAGAAAGGCTCATCGGAATATGAAGGTTATAGACGCCCACGCACATTACGGCAAGTGGTCCTTTCCCATAGGAAGCGAAAGGGTAGAAGATATATTGGAAATCATGGAGAGATACAGTATAGAAAAGAGCGTGCTCTCGTCAAGCCTGGCGATAGTGTACGATTTCGTCGAGGGAAATGCCCGTCTGGCAGAGGCCATCAACGAGCCCGAAAGGCTTTACGGGTATGTAGTCGTCAACCCTAACTACGTGGAGCTCTCGAAGGATGAGATAGGGAAGTATATGGAGCTACCGAGATTTGTCGGATTGAAGATACACCCGGCCTACAGCGGTCAGCCGCTGAACCATAAGGGTAACTTTGAGATAATCCGACACCTTGCAGACCGTTACGAGGGCTCGGCGGTCCTTCTACACGTATGGGGCGGCCGATCTGTCTTCAACGAGGCCTCTGAGCTTGCCAGGGAGTTCCCTGGCATAAGGTTCATATGGGGCCACATGGGTGGGACCGAATCATGGGCTGAGTCCGCATCGGTGTCACTTGAGCTCGACAATGTCTGGCTTGAGACATGCTGTAGCACTTTTCACAGCGATAGGATACCCGGTGCCGTCGAGATCGCCGGACCCGACAAAGTCATTTTCGGGAGTGACTCCACACTTATAAATCCCGGGATAATTCTCGGAACGATATACGATCTTGATATACCCGATAGCGAGAAGGAACTTATACTTTACGGTAACGCGGCCAGGGTCTTCGGATTCTGAAAAATGTATGGGGGGCAGATGGCTGTTAAGGAAAACACAACTATCCAGGAAGCGTTAAAGATATCACCTGCCGCTGTAGGTTTCTTTAAGAAGCATGAGGCGGGATGTCTTAGATGCAAGGGTGCCAACAGAGAGACCATAGCGCAGTGGGCCCGTTCCCACGGCCTTAGTCCGGAATCTATAGTCGAAGAGATAAATTCCCTTGACAAAGGGATCAGGCCCAGACCTTAAATTATTGGCTTTTTATGTCCTTAGCCACATCCATTTCCATGTTTGATCTACCGGTAACCTCAGTGGATGGGGTTGGACCGAGGAGGGGAGAGGCACTCAAGTCAGTCGGTATAGGGACTGTCTGGGATCTCTTTCACTACATTCCAAGGAGGTATATAGATCGTAGCAGGGTATCGACGATATCTGAGCTCAAGATCGGCCAGAAGGATGTCACGGTTATAGGAGTTGTAAGGTCCGTAAGTATCGTCCGAGGGAGAAAGCAGAGGCTTATAGTAAGGGTGGGTGATGGGACCGGGTTTTTAAACTGTGTCTGGTTCAGTGAGCCGAGGATTTTCAGGAAGGCTTTCTCTTTGGGCGACGAAGTAGCCTTCAGTGGGAGCGTAGATTTTTTCAATGGAAAGCAGATGGTCCACCCCGAATTCGAGGTCATATCTTCCGGAGAAGGGGAGGACCTTCTACACACCGGAAGGATAATCCCACTCTATCCTCTCGTGTCGGATCTGAAGGCAAAAGGTCTTACGAACAGAGGGATGCGGAGGATAATAAGGGCTGCTCTAGGCCAGTTTGCCGGATCGATAAGGGATGCACTGCCGGAATGGCTTATTCAGAAACTCGGCTTTCCGGCGATGGCTGATGCCATAAGCTCGGTACATTTCCCCGGCTCCCTCGCTGAGGCGAAGCTTGCGCGGGATAGGCTTGCCTTCAATGAGCTTTTCTTCCTGGAGCTGGCTATGGGTTTCAGGAAGCTGAGCTTGGAGAACAGAGGGAACGGCATATCTTTCAGGAAGGCAGACGGGCGTCTGAAGGTCTTCCTCGGGAATCTCCCTTTCGAGCTCACACAGGCTCAGAGGAAAGTTATCGGGGAGATCCTGGAGGATATGGCCTCCACAAAGCCTATGAGCCGTCTCCTACAGGGGGATGTGGGCTCCGGTAAGACGCTTGTGGCAGTAGCGGCCATGCTTGTGGCAGTGGATAACGGGTATCAGGCTGCCATTATGGCGCCGACCGAGGTACTTGCCGAGCAGCATTTCCTCACAATGGATG
>CAZTBA010000187.1:0-11714 GCA_964611725.1 uncultured bacterium | reverse complement strand
CATGGAAGCTTACGGGCATGCTTTTGCTAATACACTTATTGTGAGGGGCCTCAGTTCGGAGAGGTAAGGGGTTGCACCGTGAGACGGCCAGAGACCAGGAGTTTTTTGGAAGATGTGTCACCTGACCTGACACCATTGGTGGACTGTGTCTTTCTTCTGTTGATCTTCTTCATGGTAAGTACGGTCTTTCTACACACCCGCGGTCTGGAAGTAGACCTTCCGGCGAAAATCGAAGCTACTGAGCAGCAGGAAAGGAAGGATATCAATGTAGTTATAGATGAGGAAGGCAGGGTGCAGATCGCTGGGGAATTTGTGGAAAAGCACGATTTGGTGGAACAGATTAAGAGTGCCATGGTCGAAGCCAATAATGATAATATCATAATACAAGCGGCGGAGAAGGTTAATCAACAGCACGTGGTAGATGTGGTAGATGCGGCAAAGGAGGCTGAAGTCAAAGGTATCGCATTCGTGCGGGAAGAGCAGCAACAGGGCTTTTTTTAAGGGGAAACAACTTTGCCAATCCGTCCTCGCAGAGAACCAATTGCCAGGGAAGAAGAAGGTATAACGCTTACACCGCTTATCGATTGCGTGTTTCTGCTTTTAATTTTCTTTATGGTCACAACCGTGTTTAAAGAGGTACGCGTATTAGTTATAGAGCTTCCTGAGGCTCGCAAATCTGAGGTGGTAGAAGAGAAAAAGCTAACGGTCACAATCGACAAAGAAGGACGGTTTGATGTAAATGGAAAACTTGTGGGTTTGGGGGAATTGGAATCCGTGTTATTGCAGATGCATTCGGAAAGTCGGAGCAATACTTTAATCATACAAACAGACAAACTCACAGAACACCGATTTGTGTTGGACTGCATGCAGGCAGCAAAACGCATTGGGATTGAGAAAATAGTGCTGGCCACTGAAAAAGAGAAGGAAGAAGTATAAAATTGGCTATCGGCTTATGAGAACTAGAAAGGCCTCAATCTTTTTCAGTATAAATTTATCAGGGTAGGTGTACCTACACATGGCACGGAGAGAGAGCATGGGTTCCAGTCGTAGCGGGCGTTTTTCAGCTCCCACTGACGCTGTAGAACTCAGAGTATTTTACAGGGAGAGCAGAAAATTCCTATACATCGGCTTAGCGGCAGCCATTTTTGTCCATCTCGCTGCCGTTGCATATCTAATAACCCGCGAGGAAGAGCAAGTTGTAGCCAAACCACCTATTGTGGAATTCATGGTACGCCCTCCGAGGATGACCAAGCCGTTCGAATTTAAGAAAAAGAGGGTGCCTAAACGGGTTATGACCCGTAAGGTAGCTTCTGCCAAGCCACAGATGGTACATACACTGACTAAACGGATTCAAAGTCCGGATGTCTTTGGTACAGTTACCACCTTCTCATACAAAGTGGAGAGCGGCGCTGCGGTGGGGACGGAAACTGTAATGCCTGATCTACCTTCGGTCAGCGTTACCAGCTTCAAGGAGCCTGAAAAGCGGATCAGCATGCGTGAGGAGTTCCTGGATCTGAACGCACTGGATACAGGTAGATATAAGGCCCTGGTGATACAGGACCCGAGTGATAGGAGAAATATCAGAGGTTTTGTGCGCATAGGCATGGCTTGGGGTACCGATCTGGAACCGAACGCTCCCCGAGCGATCCCTCAATTGGTGGAAGCCATAAACCGTTATACCCAGATCAATGCCCGCACTGATGATCATCTCTTCATTGATTCAAGGGATTTATTTGAAACGCCATTTGTCTACATCACCTCTGATGATGCATTCGAGCTTACCGAAAAGGAGATAGAGAACTTAGGGTCGTACATGCGCCTTGGGGGATTTATCATGGCGGATAACGGGGACGCCTCTCTGGATTATGGGCCTGCCGAGGCTTCCCTCCGGAAGATGCTTAAGCAGGCGCTCGGAAAGGATGCACGGCTTGAGATCCTTCCTAACACTCACCCGATTTACCATAGCTTTTTCGATTTCGATGGGGGCCCTCCGCCCGGGGAGGAGGTCAACCAGATAGTTCATGTAGCTGGTGCCTCTGGTGGGTGGTCTGGAGGCCATTCTGTATCCCAGCCAGTGCCCTATCTGGAAGGTGTACACCTGGGAGAGCGGTTGGTGGCTACATACTCCGACAAGGCATATGGCCACTATTGGGAACGTGAATATGAAAATGAACCCCAGTTGAAGATAGGTGTTAATATAGTGGTCTTTGCTTTGACACAACAGGGCTCCATCGCACAACAACATATCGATTTCTATAAACATACGGGAAGCCATTGAGGGAGGGTGTCGACATGTCTCTATATTTCTGGAGAATTAAGAAATATCTCCTGACTTTGGCCGTAATAGCCGGCGTTCTATTGACAGGTGGGTGTTTCTTCTTCCCTAAGGAGCTTGAATACGATTCTTACCTCGTTTCGGCTGTTTCCGAGAAAGAATTTCAAACTGAACAGGGGAATTACCAGATAGGCGACGACGGGACAGTCTCCTATAATTTGGAAGGGTTGCGCATCGAGGTAAAGCCAATGTCCGATGAAGATTTGAACCGCCGATTTCCAGAGGAGTCGTCCCAGGGCAAATATTCCACAAATCCTTATACCTATGGTGACTGGATCGACCCAACCCTGGGCTATACTCCGAGCCGCTTTACTGTATTCAAAGTCTCAGTTTATAATTATACCTACGCCAAGGTGGAATTGGATCCGGTGGAGGCTGTCCTGCTTACAGACCAAGGGGAGATCCTCCGTGCCTACGGTGTCTCCTCACTTTCCCCATACGAGAGCTTTGAACGATATTATAGATCACGCAGGGGGCAGAGTGGAAATGAATACTACAGGTTTGACCTCCGAATGGGCGTTGTGCGTAGCACCTATTATGGTCGAGATGAGGTGATATTTAAGGGTGAGAACTACGGTGGATTTGTCGCCTTCAACCCTCTCCATCCAAAGATAGATAAGGTAAGGCTGATTTTTACAGATTTCGTGCTCAAATTCGATAGCTTCGGTCGGCCGTTGGAGACCGCCGATATCCCCTTTGATTTTTACCGAAAGATCCAGGTAGCAGAGGTGACCAAGCAGGAAAAGGGTGAGGGAAAATCCACTACGCGGGTTTTGGTAAAAGGGCCACGTGAGGTCACTGGCAATTTACCTGGAGATGCAAGCCGAAGCGCTAACGCAGTTGATGCCCTTGTAAGATCGCGGCTCACTTACTTAAATCGCTGTTTCAGCGAAAGCTTTGACAGTGCTGAGGCAGTTCCTGGGGATATAGTGGTCTCCTTTACTATAGCCCCCAGCGGGAGTGTAACCAGAGCGGAGATATTGGAATCTACTGTGAACAGTAAGAAGGTCGAAGAGTGCGTAGTAAATCAGATTAAGACCTGGAGTTTCCGTACCGCTGGAGAGGGAATGCCTGTCCCCACTGGAACTGCTGTGGTGGAGGGGGGGCCGGGAACTGAAAGTCGCAGTGGTGGAGGGCTCATAACCACGCCTCCCAAGGAGACGGTGACGGCGGGACAATTGGCCAAGCAGGATGTTACCGTGGTATACCCGTTTACATTTCAGGTGCTCACCAGAGGAGAGAAAGCCGATTAGACGTACTTAATTATATCGATAGCTGCCGATGTTCTCACCCCAAGGAGGTGGTTATTATTGCCATCTCCTAATAATTTTGATTTTATAGAAGATCGGTCCGGTATACATACTTGTTCATTCATAATCATTTAAATGCCGGGGGACGTTCCTTCGGCTATTTAGAACGGGGGATGACATGTTTCGTGGATCACTTATTTCTGTTGGATTGGCTGCAATTATGGGGCTTGGACTTTCGCTAGTAACCGGGTGTGAAAAGGATTATACTCCAGTAAAACCGTTCCATGAGTTTCTAAAGGCGCCAGCAGAGGTAAATGCTGAGTTGGTCGAAAATAAACGCATTGTTGTAAACTGGGAAATGGTGGATCCCGATAGTTTGGTACGAGGCTTTGTTATCTCAATTTCGGATACCGGACAGGCACTGCTCGAGAATGCTCTGGAAGGTTCCGCTGCCCGTACTTACAGCTACAGCTCCAGTCTTTTCGATACTACTCAGGTAGATTCCAAATGGTATTATATACGGGTTCGGGCCTATGATGAAAAGCTTTTTCAGGGTCCGCTCTCCGACCCGGATTCAGTTCTTGCTCCTTAAAATGGCACAGAATATCGAAGTCTAAAATTCTCCTTAGGATAGCAATATGCATGTAGACCAGAAGATCATTTACTCCGGATCCAGGCCCTTGTGGCCAGCGATTTTGGTGCTAGTGTCGATAACAGCTTTTGGAATATTGCTCGGCACTTATCACCGCGGCTTGTCCTTACAGTTCAGGCCTCCTGCTGAGGTTTCCAAGCCAGCCGAATTGGGAGTAGGTCGTGATTTAAAAGTTGATATGGTGGATATAGATGAGGGTTCACTCCGCCGGACTGTTGGGGAGCTGTCGAGTTATGATTCCCGTATGACAGGATGTCCTGGTTCAGATAGTGCAGCCGTGTGGCTTGAAAGGGAGTTTTCAAACCTTGGTCTGTCGGTGGCGAAGATGCGTTTTCAGACACCTGTCCCTTTGGATCGTGGTTTCAGTTTGAAAATATCCCCTGATGGTCCGAGTTTTGAACTTTTCGGTCTGTGGCCTAATTTGGTGAGGACGCCTACTTTGCCTCAGGGTGGTTTAACTGGTATCCTTCTATATGGTGGTAAAGGTGAACTTGGTTCATTCAATGGCCAGGACATCAAGGGGAATATTATTCTTATGGATTTCGATTCAGGGATGGACTGGGTGAACGCCTTTGAGCTTGGTGCCTCAGCGGTGATTTTCCTCGGTTCCGACGGTATGGATCGATTTGAAGCGGAGCAGAAGTTCCTTTCCGTGCCTGCTGATCTCCCCCGCTTTTGGGTTTCTGGTGATATAGGAAATGTCTTGAGGGCTCAGGTTGGCAGTGAGATAACCCTGACAGGCCGTATGGATTGGGAGGAAGTATGGGGTGTCAATATAATTGGGATCCTTGAGGGAAAGGATCCATCCCTGAAAGACCATGCTATAATTCTGGATGCCTACTATGATGGCATTTCGGTTGTCCCTGGTCGAGCACCTAGTGCTGAGTCCTCTTCAGGTGTTGCTGTACTGCTTGAGGCGGCCAGATATCTTTCGGAGCACCGTCCTTCACGGACGGTTATCTTTCTTGCGAGCGGAGGCCATTTTGAAGCTTTGTCTGGGATCCGTAACCTAGTCGCCCTTCTAGACAAGGGAGTGAAAACACTTGAGGAGGAACGTTCAAATCTTGAAGGTCATCTCCTTTTCTTGGGTAGATATTCCTCCTTCCTCGGTTCTGATGTATTTCGTGATATCAATGATGAAGGCCTATCAGCCCGAATCCTTGAGGAGTTGAGAGCTGATGCCGTGAGTCTCGTTTCAGTTCTGGAGGACCGCCTTGGTCATAAGTTTGATTATTCCGAAAGGGCAAGAATAGAGGGTATCCTTAAGGTCCTGAAGCCTCTACGTTGGGTTAAAGATATAAGTAGTGTAAGTGTTCTCTTCGATTATCCTGATATCCTGTCCTCGATACGTGATTTGAAGGAAGAGGAGTCACTCCAGAGCGTTCAGAAGCTTGCCGTATTAGATGAGCATCTTGATTTCTTGAGGAAGCTGACATCATATAGGCTTGATATCTTCTCAGGCCTGGATCTATCCACGGGTTCAGATAAGATAGGTATATTTGGGATAGGGGGATTTTACACTAACGGACCGGGATCGGGTGTGAATCGGCAGTTTCACGGTGATTCCCCTTTCCGCGATCTGATAATAACTGCTGGCCGTAAGGTCGAATTGGAGTTGACCTCCGAGGGATCTCTTGAACCACCGCTTTTCCTTGATGCTATATCCTCAGATCGTAAGCGTAGGGTGCTTGGGGGACTATCCGAGAACATAGCATTTAATAGTGGTGCATTGAATGCTTGGGGTTTCCTTGGGATTACACTTGCCACACTTAACGATATAAGGCCCAGGGTGGATACTCCACTCGATGTTGTGGATCGAATGGATTTTTCCAACCTTGCCCGTCAGGCCGAGTTCGCCCTGCCTCTTTTATACCTTATAGCAGATGACCCGAATATAGCCATTTTAGAGAAGGAGAAGAACTCTTTTGGCTACCTTAGCGGTCGAGTTGTGAGGTTCGATCCTAAGGTCAGCTTTGTCCCCGATACCCCTGTTCCGGATTCTATTGTCCGCCTCAGGTTATCGAGGAAGACAATAGTTGGTGTGCGCAGTGAGCCTATGGTAATGACCGATAGAGAAGGTGCTTTCTCTATACCAGGGGTTTTACATAGTGTCTTATATCTTCGACCCAATAAAGTGGAAGCTTATCATCTGAATGCTGAGGACGGTTCCGTTGATCTTGTCCATGATCTGGGGGTAAACGGTGCTATGCGTTATCCTGTGGAGATTCAGATGGACCGTGATAAGAAACAGATAAGCATCGTACTTTTCCGCGGCAGAGGTATGACTATTTTCGAGCCTCTGGATCACCGGTATTTAGATGTGCTAGATAACCTTTCTGTGCTTGAGGAGGGTCGGGAGACTGAACCTATAGAGTTTAGCTATATCCTTCCCCATATGGGTAGCCTTGATGACCATCACCGCTGGATGGGCCCCACCGATGAGTTCCTTACAGATCCATGTGTAGTTGTATTTGCACCTCCTGGGTTGAGGATTAAGATTGCGATGACCATGGGTAAGTATGGTATGGGACAGCGGTTTTTACTGCTCAACAGCAGTCGTAAAGACCCGGTTGGTTTGGGTTTTATGCCATCGAAGTACGACAGATTTGTTCATATACCTTATCAGGTTGCCAGGGATATATATTACCTGAACAATATGCGTATCAGGAACCTTCAGGATCATGGGATACGCAACGAGCGCCTTTATCAGATACATCAGCAGGTGAAACATTACCTTGAGGCCGCTGAGGAGTCTCTGGAGGATAGGAAGTATGATAGATTTGCCGAAATGTCGCGTCTCGCCTGGAGCTATGACAACCGTGCTTACAGGGATATCCACAGTACGACCAAGGATGTGGTTCAGGGAGTGCTATTCTACATGGCTTTGTTGATTCCGTTTGCCTATTTTGGGGAACGCCTTCTTCTGGCAGGGCCGACTATAAAGAAACAGGTGATGGGTTTGGTTAGCATCTTCCTTTTGGCCTTTCTGATGCTTCGCTGGGTTCATCCAGCCTTCAGCCTGACCCTTAATTCAAGTGTAATCCTTCTCGGTTTTATAGTCTTTGGCTTAAGTGTGTTGGTGATCAAGATAGGTTTTTCGAGACTTCAACAGCAGATCAAACGTGCGGTAAGGCGTGTGGTAGGGATGCATCGTGCTGACGTTAACCGAGCCAGTGCCGTTTGGAGTGCGTTTGACCTTGGCATTAACAATATGAGGCGCCGGAAGGTGCGGACAGTATTGACCTTGTTGACGATAGTTTTGGTCACATTTTCGGTGCTGTCTTTCACTTCTGTAAGTACATTTCTCCGTTTCAACCGTGTATCTACCCAGGGGAAGGCCAGCTATAATGGCCTGCTGGTAAGGAAGATGGGGTGGAAGGCATTGAACAATCAGGTGTATGAGAGCATAAAAAACCTCTATCGCGATCAGATAGTTGCTCCAAGGGTTTGGCTTCAGTCAAAAATCTCGTGGGTTTTAGGTGGAGAGAAGACGATCCGTATCGAGCGCTCCAGTGGTCCGGAGAAGTCGACAACTGTAAGTTCGCTATTGGGTCTAACCCCTCAAGAGATAGAGCTGATTGATCCGAGACGTGCCCTCTATGCCGGACGCTGGTTTGAGCCCGGTGAGGAAGATGTCTGTATTCTTCCGGATAACGTAGCTCGACTTTTACATATCGGGCTTTCAGATCTAGGTAAAGTTCAGATTAAACTTGAAGGTAGGTTACTTAATGTAATAGGACTTATAAATGGAAGCTTTTTCGATAGCCTTCTAGACCTGAATAACGAGCCGATCACACCGCTCGATCCTGTTGCCATACAGCCTGTAGAGAAGGATGATACCTCTATTGGGAAAGAGATGATCAAGGAGAGCAAATCCCTGTTTATCCATCTGCCTTCCGAACGGCTTATCATCGTGCCCTACACTGTGGCGATCAGGTTAGGTGGTGTGATCGAGTCTGTGGGCATAGGTTTTGAAGATGGCCGTTCTGTTGAGGAGGCCATCGAGAGGTGGATGCCTGGCCTTGCGGTGAACCTTTTCGCTGGCATAGATGGCAGGAAATATCTTCTGAACGCGGTGGGCATGCAGTCTGTTGGTGGCCTTGGTAGCCTTGTTATTCCGATATTGATAGGAGCTTTAATAGTTCTAAATACGATGCTTGGCTCGGTATACGAAAGGGAAGGAGAGATCAATACCTGTACAGCGGTGGGCCTTTCTCCTACCCATATCGCTGGATTGTTTCTGGCAGAAGCTACCGTTTATGCAACCTTCGGCGCAGTATTAGGCTACCTTCTCGGCCAGATATTGTCGAAGGTCCTGACATCCTTTTCCCTTCTTCCAGGGTTAACACTGAATTACTCATCCATATCGGTGGTATATACAGTTGTTATAGTAATGGTTGTGGTGGTACTCTCAAGCGTTTACCCTGCTAGTCTGGCATTCAGTGTAGCGGCTTCAGCCGTTCAGCGGAGGTGGAACCTCCCGGATGCCGTTGGTGATGAGCTTTCGACGACAATTCCAGTGACTGTTCACAAGGTCGATGTTGCAGGTCTTATGGCTTTTCTGACTGAATACTTTTTGTTTCACGAGGAGCAGACAGTGGCTGCAACTTTTTACACGAGAAATGTGGAGTACAGTCGCTTTGAGACTTCTGATGGAACTGGATATAGGGTTCGGGTGAAGGTATGGCTTACACCTTTTGATCTGAACATAAGCCAGCAACTGACTCTGGAATCCGTTCCGAGTGGTGACAGAGATATCTACTTGGTTAAGGCATATGCTGTGCGGACGTCTGGTGAACGTTCAGGCTGGCAGCATAAGAACTACACGTTTTTCAATGACATTCGTAAACAGTTCCTGATCTGGCGCACTGTAGGAAAGGAAAGCCGGGAACTCTATGAATCGAGGGCTCTTGAAATGGAGGCGAAGGGTAGTCGGGCTCCAGTTGGGATTTAAATGTCTTAACAGAAAACATAATTGGAGGTGACCCGGAATGGGGTGAGCCAATGGATTTCTCCTTCAAAGAAGGTTCAGAGATTTTAACCTCACATTAGAGTATTCTCTTAATCTGGGATGCTATAAGTTCTTGGGATTTCTTCCCTTATTATCTAAATTGACTCACGAATTTAGTAGAGATTATTTTATCGAATTTTGGAAGGTTACCTCGGGACCCAAAGAAGAAAACAGGATTGAGTATGATATAAACACGGTTAGGAGGAAAGGCGAGCGATGATATCCGATAAAACCGATATGGGTGATCAAAATTCAGACGAAGTGTCATCGTGGAATTCAGGGACCGGCCGGGGATTGACCCTCCGTTCTTTCCTGGTAGCTGTGTTGTTCATCGTGCTGATTAGCCTGGCTGTTCAGCAGGTTAGCTTGGTATTGGACGGCCCAGAGTTGATCGATACAGCACCACCAGCAGGCCCTATCACCGTGCTGGTGCTCCTGACAGTTTTGACCATGTTTCTGAGCCGTTTCCGGACATGGTTTGGTTTCAGCCGTAAGGAGTTGGTCGTCATATACTGTATGGTCTACATGGGCAGCTTTCTGTCCGGCACGGGACTGGTTCACCGCTTTTTTCCAGGTCTTGTGACCCTCAATCACCATTACTCAGAACCGGAAGTTTGGGTGTCATTGTTTATCAAATATATACCCTCATGGTTTGGCCCTGAGGGTGGCACTTCCAGTGTGGTAGAGGCGTTCTTCAACGGTTCGAAAGAGGGTGTGCCCTGGGGCCAGTGGCTTTTGCCTTTGGCACTATGGTCGTTGTTGATTTTCGCTCTGTTTCTCACCATGCTCTGCATTGTAAGCTTGCTTCGTCGTCAATGGGTTGAGACGGAGAACCTGAGTTTTCCTATCACTCAGCTTCCCCTGGAAATCATCGATGCCGAGGGGCGTCTGGGTCAGATAGGTGGATTACTTCGGAACCGCCTGCTCTGGTTTGGGTTTGCCATATCGGCTTTCTTCATCGGCTATAATGGTCTCAGCAATTATGTCTCAGCTTTTTCACCTATAAATCTCAGCGTTGATTTGGGTGAGTTCATTTTGGAAAAACCATGGAGTGCGATGACAAACCAATTCAGTCCTTTCGTTTTTTCATTCTCTCCTCTTATTGTAGGAATTTCCTATCTATTTCCACTGGAGGTTTCCTTCAGCGTTTGGTTCTTTTTTATGGTTGGACGTTTACAGATGTTATTAGCTGAGATATTCGGGTTGTCCAGCATAACGTCTGCCAATTCCATTTCTGGATGGGTGGGTGGTGGCGATAGATTTTTCCCGCTTCTGGACAGCCAAGCGCGAGGTGGCCTGTATGCGTTGATTCTCTTTTCGCTCTGGACTGCCAGATTTCATATCAAAGAAGTGCTTTTTAAGGTGTTTAATGGTGAGAAGGCCAATTACATAGACGATTCCAAGGAGGCTTTTTCATATCGCTTTAGCCTCTGGGGGATAGTTGGAGGTCTGGCTGTAAGTATAATCTGGACTAATATAGCTGGTCTAAATATACTGTATGGATTTATCTTCTTCACCCTGTTTCTGCTCCTGGCCTTGGCTTTCGCCCGGATCCGCTCCGAAGCGGGCGTGCCTTTTGCCTACACTTTGCCCGGGGTTACACTGATGATATATGTTATTTTGGGCACTGGTTCTCACCTTTTTTCTGCTTCCGATTATCTGGTACTTGCCCATATCAACATGTTCTGCGCTAGCGGTTTCGCCATGTTGATGGTTATAGCATTTGAGTCTTATAAAATGGGGCATGTGGTTTCCGTTTCACCCCGTTGTATGACCTTGGCCCTCCTTTTAAGTTTCGTGATCGGATTAGTGGTGGCCTACTGGATGTCGCTGACAACTATATATAAATATGGGATGTCCGGGGTTGACGGTAGCTACGCCCGTGGGGTAGCCTATAGCGGTCGCCATATACACCATATACTCACCAACAGCCGTACCCAGCTTCCGGTAGGCTGGCTAAGCATTATATTTCAGGGTATCGGTTTTGCTGTTACATCATTTCTGGCGGTGATGAGAAGGACATTCTCAAACTGGCTCTTCCATCCCATAGGATTTGTTATAGGCAATATTTCCATCAGCAATAGACTTTGGGGATCAGTGCTTTTGGGGTGGGCTGTAAAATCATTAATGCTAAAATATGGAGGTGTCCGCCTTTATCGGATGGCACTGCCTCTATTCCTTGGTCTGGCGTTCGGCCACTTAGCCATGCAGATCCTTTGGGCTGTGGTCGCACTGTTGGCAGGCACTGGAGGATAAACCTCTTCAATTGAAAGCCTGGTTATATACCGAATCCGTTGATCTAAGTGGAAAGCCAAAATGATTTTGACATAATAGCAGCCTTGGTTTTGATTTCCTGTGATGTCAGGTCATACAGCCACCTCTGAGACCGTTCTACTAACTCCTGTATAGTTTTGTAAGTCCGGTTGGCAGCAATGTTATCCTTGAGATGTCCCCAGAGATCCTCAC
>CAZTBA010000186.1:0-11727 GCA_964611725.1 uncultured bacterium | reverse complement strand
AGAGGGACCCGATCCGGCTCCCTGTGATCCAAGGCGAGGTTTATACGTTCTCGTGAGTTCATCATTTACATCCCCCCATCTGTCTTCTCCCGTGCCACTTCTAATAAAGCCATGATATTGTCCAGTGGCACATCACTTTGAATGCTCTGGGCAGGGGCGAAAATGTATCCACCGCTCTTTGACATCAGATCGCGCACTTGTCTTGCCTCCTTTTTGACTTCTTCTGGAGTTCCATATGGCAGAGTCTTCTGGGTGCTGATACCGCCCCAAAACGTCAGTCTGTCACCATATTTTTCCTTAAGCTCTCGGATATCCATTGCTTCCGGCTGAACCGGATTGAGGACATCAATTCCCATATCTATAAGGCATGGAATGATTCTTTCTACGTTGCCGCAGGAGTGGATCCACACATCTTTACCGTATGATTTTATCAGATCGTATTCTTTCTTTTCTCCGGGAGCAATAAGGTCATGCCAGGTTTTGGGGGACATCAGAAGATCCACCTGTGACCCCCAGTCACTGCCGAGCAATACGCCATCGATCTCCGACAGATTCAGAAAATTCTCAAGCATTACGAGATTCTTTTCGATGATCTTGTTCAAAAGCCTGCGAGCAAAATCCGGATTCCCGGCCAGATCCGCAAGAAAATTTTCGATACCGCGTGAAAAATACGCTTTCTCAAAGTGGCTTCCGTAAATTAGAACAAGGATATATTTGTCGGTTTCATTGTAGATCTCTTTTACTCTATCCACAAACTCCGGGTAACTCCCCGTTCCGGTGACAGTTGCGGATGACTCCGGAACATCCATACCTTTCCAATCGTCACCGAGGTTATCCCAACTCCACCACGGCGCGCCTATGCCAATAACGTCATTATCCAGAAATCCTTCCTCCGAATCATACTCAAACTTCTCACCGATAGCATCCCAGGTATCTCTGCAAATGTCGATCCTATACGGCACCCTATCCGTCGAGCGATGGCTGATAGCAGCTTTCACATAATCTCGGCTCGTCATAGCTTATGGTTACTCCTTTAACAAGAAGGCCCTGCTCCTCGCGAAACCCAAAAGCAGGGCTAAATCAATGCAACAGTATCATCTCCTAATCAGTTCGGAATACCTCTGTTAATGACTTTCCTTATACCCTTTTCTTCTCGTACCTGTCTTCGGGTCCGGGTATTCACCGGTCCAGCAATAGAGACAGAGCTTTTTCTCAGGCAGTCCTATGGATTTGACCATATTATCCAGAGTCTGATATCTGAGAGTGCTCACTTCCAGATCTTTCGAAATCCAGTCCACCATTTTCTTGTATTTTTCAGAATTACAGTCTATGTATTCCGAGACATCCTCCAGGTCTTCCCCCTCTAAGCTCCGAATTGCCCTCCGGGCGGCGAGTTCATGGATGCTGCGGGTGGACAGATTAAACCTACATGGAAACATCAGGGGCGGGCAAGCAACCCTTACATGGACTTCTCTGGCATCGCCGTCCCACAATTTCTTTATCGTGAAATTTCTGAGTTGAGTTCCCCTTACTATGGAGTCCTCGCATACCACAATTCTGTTGTCCTTAATTATTTCTTTGTTAGGGATGAGTTTCATCTTAGCTATCAGATCGCGCGTCTCCTGCGATGGTGGGGTGTAGCTTCTCCCATATCCGGACGTATACTTCACCAGTGGTCTTCTGAAGGGCTTGCCTGACTGCATTGCATATCCCAGTGCGTATGCTGTCCCCGAATCAGGGATACCGGAAACTAAATCCACTTCTACATCACTATCCTGTCTTGCCAAACATTGACCACACCTCTCCCGCACCTCTTCCACATTAATACCTTCATAGTCCGAGGCAGGAAAACCCGTATATATCCACAGGAACGCGCATATTTGATTCACATCCCCACCCGGCTTACTCTGTACTATACCATCTTCGTTTATCAGAACTACTTCCCCGGGTTCGAGGTATTTTACCACCTCAAAACCGTTGTTCGGAAAAGCACTGGTCTCAGAAGTCACCGCCCAGGAGCCTTGTCGCTTCCCGATCACAAGCGGCGTATATCCCAATCTGTCTCTGGCAGCATATATCCCATTCTTATTCAGCAATAGAAGTGAGCATGAGCCATCTATTGAATCGAACATTTTCTCTATACCGTCTAACAGATCGTTTCCCTGGGTGATCAGTTTGGCCACCAATTCTGTCATATTCGCTACACCATTGCCCACTTCACTGAATGATATTCCTTTACCCATCAATCCTGCCGCTAAGTCTTTGCTGTTGTTCAAAAATCCATTGGTGACCATACAGAACGGGCCATACCTGGACTTCAAATAGATAGGTTGCTCATCAAATGCGCTAATGACACCTATACCTTTCCTGCCTTTTATACGGTTAAAATCTTCATAGAATTTCGATTTAAACTGGCTGCCGCTTATGTTGTGTATCTGGCGGACAAAATCTTTCCCGAGAACTGCGATACCCCCAAATTCAGTCCCTAAATGCGAATGATAATCCGTCCCGTAAAACAGGGTATCCGTACAGTTTTCCTTAGAAACCACCCCAAAAATCCCGCTCATACTCCACCTCCGATAAATTTGGGAATAATCAAATAAAAGTTGAAGGCTCTTATGCCAGTTTTTTTCGATGCTACATCAGATGAAGGAAACGGCTTGTCAAACCTCTTGAGGGTATGAGGACATTTCTTCGACGAGGTACAATATAATTACCCTCCAGTAAATAATAAAGAAAAAACCCTGCTTATTGAAATTTAAAGCAGGGTTAATGAAGATAGTTGATACGAAAGGTATCACAGGTATTTCAATTTGCCTTCCCTCTCGAGCTGTTCCACAACCTTACGTATATCCTGGGAACGGTCTTTACGGCAAACAAGGAGGACGTCCTTCGTTTCCACTATCACCATATTCTTGATTCCCACAGTCACCACAAGTTTGGGTGATCGGATAATGGAATCCTTGGTGTCTATACATACGTGTTCACAGGACACTATATTGCCGTTGCAGTCGCTTTCATGGACCTCCGCCAGCGCCGACCAGCTTCCAACGTCGTTCCAACCGAAATCTCCTTTTACGACAAGCACGTTGTCGGCTTTCTCCATGATCCCATAATCGATAGATATTGGAATGAAATCCGAATATACTTCCTCAGCGATCTCCATTTCACTTGCGGAACCCAAGGCATCCCTTATGCGCCTCAGTCCAAGGTAATGTTCCGGGAGATACTTTTCGAAGAGGGAAAGAACTCTTGAGACCTTCCATATAAAAGTCCCCGTGTTCCAGAGGTAGTGGCCATCGCTCAGGAATTCCTTGGCCCTCGCAAGCGAGGGTTTCTCAACGAACTTCTCGACATCATATACCACGATCTCGCCACAGCTAAACCTCTCATCTCCGAACTTTATGTAGCCCAGTCCAGTCTCTGGCCTCTTCGGGACAATACCTATCGTCTCTATCGAGTCAGGATATCTTCTTACGGCTTCCACGCCGGCTCTCACTGTATCAATCAATCTCGCTTCGTCAGCAATAGCGTGATCAGCCGGAAGCACAACCATTACAGGATCACCGGCCCTCTTTTGCAGGTGCACCGCTGCAAGACCTATGCAGGGCGCAGTGTTCCTCCCAGCCGGCTCGGATATGATGTTCTCCTTCGGGATGTCTTCGAGCTGGTCAGCTATCTCATCGGAATATTCCTGAGTTGTAATAACAAAGGCCCTTTCAGGAGACACAAGTGGAGATATACGCCTTAAGGTAGCCTGTATCAGGCTTTCCTCACCCAGAAGCTTCAGGAGCTGCTTGGGGCGGCTCCGCCGTCCCTCCGGCCAGAGTCTAGTGCCCTTGCCACCTGCCATAATCACTGCGTAGACATCATCATAGTTCACCTTTTACCTCCACCCTACTTCCAGGAACCTCCTGAGAACTTTTCCTCCAGCTTCTCGATCCAATAGCTGCGGCCTGTAAGCTCCTTGAGTTTCCTACCTACTTCTTTTGCTTTCTCCCTTTTCGGGAAAGGCCCGGCTTTCACACTGTAATAACCGAACCCTGTTGGCTCGACATATACCGGATACCCATCCTCCGCCAGGAGTCCGGCCAGGATATATGCATTTTCCTCCTCCTCCACGGAGACAAACTTAATAACGTACCAGGGACCAATTTCCCTGTCGATCCAGCATTTATAACCGTACTTCTTGAGACTTTTTGATACCTCCGTCGCCTTTCTTACATTCCCATACGGCCCGGTCCTTACACGATAAAATATCTTTCCATCGATCAAAGCCGACTCGATATATATCGGGTAGCCCTTTTGTCTCATCAAATCAGCAGTCCAGAAGGCGCTTCCAGGGTCTTCCCATGCGGTCAATTGAACAACGTAGTGTGACATTTCCCCTGAGGGGATCGAGCTACGATCGAATATGAAACCACTTACCTCCTCTTCAGGAGCTATGGCCTCCGGTGCAGCAACCTCCGGTGTAACGGCCACTTCTTCCGGGGGTACTTCCTCCGTGGGAGGAGGTAGCTCGACTTCCTCCCTGACAGGTGGCGCTTCCGGCCTTTCGGCGATCACCCCAGGGGCCTGCCCGAAGACATAAACCAAACTAATTGCGGCCTCCAAGGAGAGATCATTCAGCTCATCACGGAACCAGGGCTTGCGGTCGAGGTCTATTTCATCGGTAAGGTAATAACGCCCTTTCAGCCCCATCCGTAGCCTCCAGGAGACAGAAGGTGCAAATTCAACACCTGAGCCCATGAAAAAGTTCGTTCCCCACCCTTCAGACTGCCTTAGAACATTCCCGACATTGTCCTCTTCATCCGTTGACCAGTGGGGAACCCCGAGTCCGAGTGAGATATAGGGATTCACCCTACTATCCGGAAGAGCCGAAATCACCGATGATATGTCGAGTCCCCAAAGCTTGGCCCTGTACTTGTTCGACCCCACACCATCCATTTGCCCCACAAGGCTCATATACCCCGCAGAGAGCTCATGTGAGAGCCTGGCAGACGCCCTGTGCCTGAATATCGCCCACGTCATTCCACCTGGTTCTGATAGCTGTCCGTAATCTCCCTTGAGGAATGCCGTGCCAAAGGAGAATCCCAGGGAAACCTTCCCGTAATCATCGGCTGAGGCCACGGGAAGGTAGACCCCCCAAACGATCAGGATGAGAAAATACAGGAATTTACATTTAGCCAATTTCATAAGTGGTTTCCCTCAAGCTGAATTTAAATGGCCTCCATGCCTCCGACATTTATTTCAGTACAATCATTTTTCTGACTTCGAAAAAATCTCCGGAGATCAAAAGACACAGGTAAACGCCGCTTGCGACCACACGTCCATCTTCATCCCTCCCATCCCACATGATCCTGTGATATCCGGTCTTCCTATTTTCATTCAGGAGGGTTTTCACCAGTCTTCCCAGTACATCGTAGATATCTACAGATACACGACCGTCGACCGGAATCTGGAAATCGATCACAGTCCTTGCATTGAACGGGTTAGGGAAATTCTGCATGAGCGAATATTCGGAGGGAAGCGGTACATTTACGGAGAATGGTCCATGCAAAGTGCTGTAGCCGTTCAGGCTTATGTCCTCCAGTCGGTAGAAATAGATTTCCCCTGCCTCCACGTCATAATCGGAAAATCTGTATACGAATGCACTCCTTGCCATCTCCAAACTCCCTACAGCCTTCCCCGGTATTGTGGATTCCCCCTGCAGTAGCTGGCCGTTTATCTTCGTATATGGCCCCTCTTCCGAATTGGCCCTGTAAACATTGAATCCGGCGTTTCCTCCTTCCTCGGACGTAAGCCATTTTAGTGTAACATATCCACCCTTGGAAGCAAATGCGCCCGAGAAAGATTCCAGCATCACCGAAGATTCGAAGGTGAAGCCTTCAACCTCACCTGGCAGCTTCGAAAGGAGCCCATGAGGATCCCTTGACCTTACCCTCCAGTAATAGGTTGCTCCGGGGCTAAGGCCTGGAAATCCGGACAATGCGCCTACCGCCAGCGATGTGTCAGTAATGGCAGAATCAGCGGAGATGACAGACGTAAAGAGGCTGTCGGAGGCTACCTCAATGGCATAGGAAATCTCGAAATCTCCGGGGTCCGGATCACTCACACTGTTCCACACAAATAGATCGTCTTTGAACACAGTCTCCCTTTTCGGAGAAAGGAGCACAGGGGACCCGGGAGGATCGTTGACGTTTATAACGCGAATAACATATGTGCCTGAAGAAACCCCACCTCTGTCATCCGAAGCTTGGATGATTGCCCTTGCGGTTCCTACGTCGTCGTTTGTCGGCACCCAGGTGAAGGTGGTCTCCGCAGGATCGAAGGATGCCCCTATAGGTATGCTCAGTGCCGAAAAGCTCACAGGGTCTCCATCCGGGTCAGAGGCATTCACAGTGAACCGTATGGTCATATCCTGGTATACCTCCTGCATCGAGGTCTCGATCAGGTTCGGCGGTCTGTTAACATCACGGACATCTATCACCGCTTCCGATTCATCGCTGAGCGCTCCATCGGTAACGACGAACCTCACATGGTATTCGCCACTTTGCTCGAAGCCAGGCACCCAGCTAAAGCGGCGCGAGATCGCATCGAAAGATGCCCCCTCGGGGAGATCCTCGGCCGAAAATCCCAATAAATCCCCGTCAGGATCGGAGGCGCTTACAAGGAACTCCAGGAGTTCATTCTCACTTGCTTCTTTGGCTTCGATCTGCGGAAATTTAGGCGGTAAGTTAACGTTTATGACTGATATATCTGACTCTTCCCGATCACTGATGGCCTCGCCATCGCTCGCTTCGAAGTAGATCCTGTAATTCCCCGCCTGGGTGTAGTCAGGTGTCCAGATGAAGCTGCCGGATAAGCTATTGAAGGTAGCACCATTGGGGAGGTTCATAGCGGAATAGGTTATGCTATCCCCATCAGGATCAGTGCCGGAAACCGCAAAGCTCAACTCCTCCTTTTCCTTCACGGATAAGCTACCGATCGCTTCCAGAACCGGGCGACGGTTCACATTGGCCACAGAGATCACTATAGCTACCGAGTCGCTCAAGCTGCCATCGCTCACGAAGAAGGTAACCGCATAGTCTCCGGATTGAGTGTAACTCGGGGTCCACCTAAAGCTTCCACTTTCATTGTTCAGGGAAACATCATTCGGAGCATCCTCAACCGAGTATACAAGGGAGTCACCATCCGGGTCTATAGCCATAACCGTGAATTCCAGAAGTTCACCCTCATGGGCCCTCTGATCTCCGAGACCTATTATCGTCGGCGGTTGATTGACGTTTCCCACCGTCAGGGTGACCTCCTCTGTGTCACTGAACTCTCTGTCTGTGACCTCAAAACGGACCTGATATGATCCTGCCTGATCGAAGGAAGGAATCCAGGTGAAAGTTCTCCTCTCAGGATCGAAGCTGGCCCCGTACGGGACTCCCACAGCAGAGTAGGTCAGCGGATCGCCATCGGGATCGTATGCACTGACTACAAAACTCAGTGTATCCCCCTCGTCCACCGTGGGATCAGCTATGTGCTCCAGGCTTGGAGGCCGATTCATGTTTCTGACGATTATGGTAATCTCAATCCTGCCAGAAAGGCTTCCATCAATGACCTCAAAACGGACCCCGGGATAGCTTCCGCTCTGAGTGAAATCAGGCGTCCATGTGAACGTGTGAGAGGATTTATCAAAGGTCGCACCGGGAGGTAGGTTGGAAGCCGAGTAGACTAAAGGGTCGCCGTCCGGATCGGCTGCAGACACCGAAAACTCAAGGAGTTCGCCTTCGCGAGCCGACTTGTCCTCCATAGGCTCGAATGATGGGGCACGATTTACATCGCTCACCGAGATAATGATATCCTCGAAATCTGAAAGCTCCCCATCGGTAGTCTCGAAATGGATCCCGGAGTAGCTTCCGCTCTGGGTGAAATCAGGCGTCCATATAAATGTGCGGGTTCCGGAATCGAACGAGGCGCCCGTGGGAAGATTAGAAGCTGAATATGAAAGTGAATCGAGATCCGGGTCGGAAGCTGTTATTCTGAAGGTCAGCGTCTGATCTTCAGAGATGTCCTTGTTCCCTATGTAAGACAACGAAGGCGCACGGTTTACATCAACTACATTTATCCTGACATCCTCTGTGTCAGAAAGCTCCCCGTCTGTGACCCTGAAATGAACAATATAGGTTCCGCTTTCATTGAATCCGGGAGTCCAGCTAAAAAGCCGCGAGTATGGGTTGAAGCTTGCCCCCTGGGGTAGATCTGACGCGGAATATGACAATATATCACCGTCCGGATCCGAGGCGGAGATCACAAACTCGAGTTTAGAGTTCTCCTCAACCGACTTTTCTCCGATCGAGACAAGTCCCGGGGGACGGTTGCCCTGTTCTACATCAATTCTGATATCCTCACTGTCGGAAAGGTTCCCATCCGTGACCTCGAACCGAACATTGGGGTATGTTCCACTCTGAGCGAAACCCGGTGTCCAGCTAAAAGTCCGCGCTGCAGGATCGAAGGACGCCCCTTCAGGAAGGTTAAAGGCAAGATACGAAAGAGTATCCCCATCGGGGTCCATCCCCGAAATCGTGAACGTCAGCAGAATACCTTCGCTTGCACCCTTGTCACCAACGGGGGAAAGAACAGGAGCACGGTTCACATCCGAAACTGTTATAGCTATCTCTTCGAAGTGTGTAAGCTCACCATCTGAAACTTCAAAACGTATGCCCGTATAGGTTCCGCTCTGAGTAAAATCCGGTGTCCAGCTAAAAACCCGTGATGCAGGATCGAAGGATGCCCCATCAGGAAGGTTAGAGGCAAGATACGAAAGAGTATCCCCGTCAGCGTCCGTTGCTGATACAGTAAATACGAGTTCTTCTCCTTCCTTTATGATTTTTTTCCCTATTCTGTCGAGTTCCGGCGGGAGATTCACGTCTCCGACCGATATCGTGATCACCTCGAAGTCCGTAAGCTCACCGTCGGAGACCACAAAGCGTACATCGGTATAATTTCCGCCTTGAGTCGAGCTCGGGGTCCAACTGAAAGTGCGTGTCTGTACGTCGAAAGAGGCACCGAAAGGGAGGTCAGATGCCGAATAGGAGAGAGAATCGCCGTCTAGATCAGTGGCCGAGACAGTGAACGTAAGGGTATTGTTCTCACTAACGCTTCTGTTACCAATTGCGGAAAGGATCGGGGGATGGTTCGAGGCAATAACCGTTATTGTTATATCCTCAGCATCGGAATCGCTCCCGTCTGTGGCTTCGAAGTGGACAGCCGGGTAGACACCGACCTGTGCGAAGCCAGGGACCCAGTAGAAGGAATGAGGAACAGGATCGAAGGATGCCCCTTGAGGGAGATTCGACGCCGAGTAAGAGAGTGCGTCTCCATCGGGATCAACCGCGGATATGGTAAAGGAGATAACCTTTCCCTCATAAACAGTCCTGTCACCAACAGGCGAGAGCAGGGGAGGACGATTGACATTGAACACCGTGATCGTTATCTCCTCCGAATCAGTCAGTTTTCCATCGGTAACCTCGAAATGGATATTATGGTATGTCCCCCCCTGCTCGAAGGTCGGGGTCCAGGAAAATAGCTGAGTTACGGTATCGAATCCTGCCCCTTGAGGGAGATTCGATACCGAATATGAGAGGGAATCTCCGTCAGGATCGACCGCAGATATGCTAAAGACAAGTTGATTTCCCTCAGTTATGGTCCTGTCACCTATGGAGGATAGAACAGGTGCCTGGCTCACATCTAAGACGGTCACCGTGACCTCCTCAAAGTCGGAAAGCTCCCCATCAGTCACATCAAAACGAACACCAGCGTAGTTACCACTCTGGGTGTAAGAAGGAGTCCAACTGAAAACCCTTGTCGACGGACTGAACGCTGCCCCCTCCGGAAGATTCGATGACAGGTATGTGATGGGATCACCATCGGGATCGGACGCCGAAATCGTAAATGTAAGCAATTGCCCCTCGGATACGGTCCTACCCCCGATGGGCGACAGGACCGGAGGACGATTTACGTTAGTGACAGTTATAACTATCTCCTCGAAATCGGAAAGTTCCCCATCAGTCGCCTCAAAACGAACACCAGCGTAGTTACCACTCTGGGTATAAGAAGGAGTCCAACTGAAAACCTTCGTCGACGGACTGAACGCTGCCCCCTCCGGAAGGTTCAACGCCGAGTATGTGATGGGGTCACCGTCGGGATCGGACGCCGAAATCGTAAATGTAAGCGATTTTCCCTCAGATACGCTTTTGCTCCCGACGGACGACAGGACCGGAGAACGGTTCATATTGACGACAGTTATCGTGATCTCTTCAAAGTCGGAAAGCACTCCATCGGTCACCTCAAAACGAACACCCGGGTAGCTCCCGCCCTGCGTGAAATCCGGAGTCCAATCGAAGTTTCCAGTCCCGGCATCGAAGCTTGCCCCTGGAGGAAGGTTCGATGCCGAATAGGAGAGCGCATCCCCGTCAGGATCTGTGGCTGAAACCTTAAGGCTCAGTGTCTCCCCTTCGCTTATATTCCTGTTGCCTATAGGAGAAAACTCAGGGGGGCGGTTCACATCGCCTACCGAGATCGTTATCTCCTCGAAATCGGAAAGCGCTCCGTCAGTTACATCAAAATGGATGCCTGGATAGCTTCCATCCTGGCCGAAAACTGGGGTCCAGGAAAAGGTCCTTGTGGAAGGATCGAAAGATGCACCACTCGGAAGGTTGCTGGCCGAATAGGTTAAGATATCGCCATCGGGGTCGGTGGCCGATACCACAAACTCAAGCAACTCCGCTTCGGCAGTGCTTTGATTCCCTACAGGCGAGAAGATGGGGGCACGGTTCAAATCCGCAACCGTTATCGCTATCTCCTCGAAATCGGAAAACTGGCCGTCGGTTACTTCAAAACGCACACCACCGTAGCTCCCACTCTGAGTATATGAGGGCGTCCAACTGAATGTACGGGTGGAAGAGTTGAATGAAGAACCTGACGGGAGGTTGCTGGCTGAATACGTCAGAATATCTCCATCGGGGTCTGTGCCTGAAATAGTGAAAGTGAGTAATGCACCTTCGTTCGAATTCCTGTCACCAATGGATGAAAGGACAGGAGCACGGTTTACATCCAAAACTGTTATCGTTATATCCTCACCGTCAGAAGCGATGCCATCCGCGACATCAAAATGAACGTTCGAATACGTTCCACTCTGGGTATATGAGGGCGTCCAACTGAATGTACGGGTGGAAGAGTTGAATGAAGAACCTGACGGGAGGTTGCTGGCTGAATACGTCAGAATATCTCCATCGGGGTCTGTGCCTGAAATAGTGAAAGTGAGCAATGCACCTTCGTTCGAACTCTTGTCGCCAATGGATGAAAGGACAGGAGCACGGTTTACATCCGCAACCGTTATCGCTATCTCCTCGAAATCGGAAAGCTGACCATCGGTCACGTCAAAACGCACACCACTGTAGCTCCCACTCTGAGTGTGTGAAGGCGTCCAACTGAATGTGCGGGTGGAAGAGTTGAACGAAGAACCTGACGGGAGGTTGCTGGCTGAATAGGAAAGTGAATCTCCATCCGGATCTGTGGCTGAGATAGTGAAGGTGAGGGGCTGTTCTTCATTAGCGTTCCTGTTACCCACATGTGTAAGCTCAGGTGGACGGTTCACATCCACAACCGTTATCGTTATCTCTTCGAAATCGGAAAGCTGACCATCGGTCACGTCAAAACGCACACCACTGTAGCTCC
>CAZTBA010000185.1:0-11818 GCA_964611725.1 uncultured bacterium | reverse complement strand
CAAATGATCCCCTGGTCTTTCTCGGGAAAGTGAGCTACGGATCTTTTCCCCTGGCCCGTGTATTCAGAAAATCCTTGATTTTTTGCCGAAATTGCTTATATTTATGACCCATTTTCTGACGAGGAGAGAAATATATAGGAGGTATACATGGCTCGGACTTGTGATATTTGTGGAAAGGGCGCAATGACCGGCAATAGCATAGCCCGTAGGGGAGCCGCAAGGCGAACCGGTGGTGCCGGCAGAAAGATAACGGGGATAACGCGACGCAGATTTCAGGTTAACCTCCAGAAGATCAAGTTAAATGTGGGAGGCTCCACGGTTAGAATGAAGGTCTGCACAAGGTGTATAAGGTCCGGCAAGGTTAAGAAAGCCGCTTGACATCCCTTCAATCCTTCCCCTAATCCTTTCCCAAAGGATGAGCGTTCGGTTATCAATCGTGCACAAATTGCGGATCGTAGATCTGGGACTGTAGCTTGAGAAATTTACAGTCTGTGGTCTCAAATCTACCATTACACAGCTCACTACATGATGGTCAGCCCTCCGGTAATATATCCTGATTGGCTCAAAGCGGACTGATGGCGGAGCCATCCTCTCCGGTCCAAAAAGGAGCTTCGCGAGCTCTCACCTGTCGAATTCCGGATCAGCCCTATCTATCATGGCGGCTGCGCCATCTCCCTGTTTCCTGACCAGCATTGCCACTCAACCCTATCTCTCCGAGCAGGTTCCTAGGTTTATTATCCTCAAAATCCCCGGATAATTCCCCAATATTCTTGAGCCCTGCCACTAACGGGAATCGGAATTTAAAATCGGTGCGAAAACTGGCAGAAACCCCTAAATCCTCCTGTAAGCAAGCCTTAGACCAGATATTCCAAGCGGAACGAACACATAGTCATCCGTCCACCCGTGACGATCCCTGAAGCTGAGTGGGTTGACACCTGTAAACTCGTCAGCCTGCCAGTGTCTGGGGCCGAGGAGATTCCGGAGGCTGTTCGTGATCTTCAGCTTCAACCTGTTTTTGCCCGGATTGAGCCTGCCTGATACGCCGAGCCTGTACTCCCTCCAGAAGAGCTTCCCCGCGTCAAGCCCGTTCAGCTCGATCTCAACAACCGTTCCTCCAAGCTCATCAAACTCGAGGAAAATCCCTCCGTCAGATTCCATATCCTGAAGCTCGAACTCGGTTTTAAGTTCGAGTGTGCCCGCGAAAAATGGATAGCTCCGGTCCACGAGGTCAGAAATGTCATCAGTGCTTTTCACTTCTTCTATGAGGAGTGGTGACTTTCTACCCCTTATCTCAACACCGAAATTACCGATAAGATACGCGTCCTCTATGCTCATATCAGTGTCAAACCTTCCAAGCATATTGATGAAGTTTTGCCCTTCATGGGATACCCCGAGGATATCGAGCTTCTCAAAGCTCCTGTCCATCCACCAGTCCTTCCCGCCGGACGGAACCTTATTGCCGTTGACGTATACATCGAACCTGTGGGCATCCTCGAGTATAAGGTACAGGCTTTCCGGGCGGAAGCCATTGGCTATCTCGAAGGTGTACTCGACCTCAAAGGGCGATTCGGCACCGAGGGCTTTCACACCGTCACAGACCTTCCATACCGGGAGCACCTCACTCCAGTCCCCTCCGAAGGGACGGTACCTGGCGAAGTCCAGGGCTGCAGCGTTGGGGCCAAGCTTCGTGATGTCCCATACGCCGCTGATCTCGTGGACTTTCTCCGGAGCAGGCAGGACGAGCTCAGCGGACGGTGCGTTCTTGGGCGCTGCACTGTCGCCAGTGACGAAGATGCGTCCCGCTCCCCCTGCTATCTCGAAGGTCGGATTTCCACCTTCGCCTCTGACCGGTCTGATTTCACCGCTCTCAGCTACCCATTCCTCGGTGTGGTCCCCGAAACCGAGGGATAAATGCATCGGCTCATGCCAGTCGGTGTTGACGAGGAAAAAGAGGCCCTTTCCATCTATCTCCCTCTGATGCAAGATGAGCTTGGAAAGGCTGGCCCCTCCCTTATGTTCGATATCAAGGGGTCTTGGGAGCGCAGCGTCAATCACCTTACTGAGATCCTCCGTGCTGTTTGCTATGAGCGGGAGTTGTTTGAAGAAGGATACGATCTCATCATCCGATTCCCCTTCCAAAAGACCTGGTTTTGAGTCCACACAGTAGATGAGACCGCCGGAGGCTGCGAACTTTTTGAGCAAATCCAGGGTGTTCCTTCTCAGACTGTCGCCCGACGGTACAATGACGATGCTGTAGCTTGCCCTCCCAACTGTGAGTTTCCCATCCTTGACGCCCGCATATTTTTCCATGAGGACCTCTTCCCCGTAGTCGAAGTCCCTCTGGATCGAGAGGAGGTTGCCAGTGAGAAGGAAGAAGCTGTCCCACAGCTTTTCGGCTCCTGACCAGGCATCAGGGCGATATTCACACCAGGCGCTCCCTACGGGGCTTATAACGAGGATATCCGTGACCCTTTCGCCCTGGGAGAGTACGTAGCTCAGCCTCGTGAAGTAATCGGCAATTGCCTTGTTGTAGGACCACCAGGGCTGATGTGGTGAGAGGGTGGGTGGGTAGTCCCTTTTCCTTTCACCTCTCATGGAGTAAAGCGCAAGGTGGTGGTTGAGGAAGTTCACCCCGAGGGCATACTCCCAGTTTCCGATCCACCGCCTGTCGTGGAAGCTCAGATTCTGTCCCGAGACTCCGTAAGTCTCCGATAACACCCGCTTCCTTCCGAGCTGTGAAGCAATGCTCGATACCTGTTTGGGGACGGGTGGATTGTTGATGCTCCTGCCCAGGCGGTCTATGCCCGGGATGTGCATGTATTCGTAGTGCTGCATCACACTTCCGACACAGTGTATCTGCCCCACGAAGCTGTCCTCCCATTCGTAGTGCCCTGTATACTGCAGATTGTTGGCATCGCACCATTCGTACAGCTTTTTCGAGTAGGAATCAACGTAGAGCCTTGTGGATGTATAACGGAAATCGTAGCGCACTTTCCTGAAGTTGCCGACATCGAAGAATATGCTCTGGAGGTTCTCGATCAGACTGTAACCGTGATCCTTCTCGAATTCCTCGGGAAGGGATGAGGTCCACGGCACCGAAGGTTTTCGCACTACGCGATGGTGGTTGCCGTACTGCGGCTCGTCGGTGAAGATTCCGGGAACCGTCTTTCCAAACTCCTTACCGATCTGGATTCTATATAGTTCATGTGTGCATTCAATAAACGCATCCACGGTTTCCGGATTCATAAGATCAGGGATCCACCCCTTAGGCATCCATTCGACACAAAAGGCGTATTTTACCTTGCCTTCATCGGTACTTTCTATATCGTAAGTAGATATGGTCCCTGGAGGAAGCTGCCCCTCGACCTTCTCGTAATACAGGAATTTCTGCCTGAACTCCGGGCGACGGTTCGTGACCATATTCCCGCCCTTTCCGCTTGGCCAGTTATCTTCATCATATAACCAGAGACGTGTACCGAGTTCCTTGGCTTTCTTGATGCAAGCTTTGATGAGGTTAAACCAGCGGTTGCCGAGGTAGGGCGTCAGAAGCCCCACCCTTGAATGGAAGAAGATCCCGCCCCAGCCTTTGTCTATGAACTCGCTGTACTGGCGCAAGAACTCGTCCTCCTGGAGATCATCATTAACTGAGAGAAATGGGATCGGTCGGAACTCGATCGGCGGATTCCGGAAATCTTTCAGATTCATATCAGCCTCCATATAAATTCCTTTAGTGTGAAGGGAAAAGGTCAAACGGAAAAAGTCCGTAAATGATAATCAAGGAGCTGAGGCGGCACAAGTCTTTTTTCAAATCTTTTGGGGTGTTCTTGTTCGCGGGACTCCCTTTCGAAAAAACTTGACTTACTGATATAAATAGTTTACATAAGAACTATATGTATTTAAGAAAATCTATAGTGTGTAATTGATGAAATCACTGAAAAATACGGAGATGACTATGTATAAGCCTGAGCCCGCTGATCCCATGACAATCTGTTATTCCGTAAGGCCTAATGGGTATCTCAACGATCATGCACAGGGAATAGCGAAGATATACGATGGCTTCTTCTTTACTATGGGTTCCTGGGACGAGGGTACGCTTCGCTTTCTGGGTATCGACGGGAGGTCGCCGGATGACCCAAGTTGGATTGAAGCTACCCGTGTGAATATCGCTTCTCTAAGGAGGGCTGGTGTTACGGAGAACTTTCTGACCGTTAGTTTCAGTCAGGACGGTGACTGGCCTTCACCTAACACGCTTCTATCCAGGTCCTATACTCAGAAGATGTCCGAACATTTCGCGGCTATAGGTCAGTCCGCACGGGATCTGGGCTTTCGAGGCGTGTGCATCGATGTCGAGTATCCTTATCCCAGATATGAGATTGACAACGAGATTTACTCTTATGAAGACTACACGGCTGGAGACCTGATTTCTGCGGCGAGAGAGCAGGGACTGGCCTCGATGACCGCCATCCTGGAGCAGTTCCCGGAGGCCGTTGTTTTTACTTTGCCCGGAGTCCTCCGCTCACGTCCTATTGAACGTATGTATCTACTCGGGCTCTTGGAAATGATGTCCGAGCGTAGCGCGACAGGGGGGTTCCATTTGGGAACGGAATTTACTTATTGTTTACATGATCCCGTCACCATAGCTGCTACCTCGCGGTTTGAGGACACTGGAATACACCTTCTGGTCGATCCGGATGTCATGGCATACTGGAAGCGTCACTGCACTATTGCTCCGGGAGTTTGGCCCCTTCATATGGTCGAAACGGGCGGCGAGGATTATCCGGTGGGGACGTGGAAGGATGAGGTTGCGGAGCTACGCCAGCAGATGGCTATACTGCGGGGCCTCGCCAAGCGATATGTCTGGTCCTTTAGCGGCACACCGGTGTGGTACCTCTACTCTCCTGAAATTGAGGAAAAGTATGGCCTGAAAAAGCAGAGTTTCCAACAGGATGATATAGATCTATCGGGATGGCACAAGATCCTGATGGAGAAACCCGTTCTGGAATTGTCTCCTCTGGGAACCCTTGTGGAGCAAGTGGAGAAATTTGATCTTGGGAAGCTAACTCTGGAGGAGTTGTGTGACTCCTTCGGAACACCCGGATGCTGGTGGGTTTTGGGAATGCTGGGCAACCCGAGAACGAATCCGGAATACGCCGCGTCGGAAGCCCTGGCCCAGCCGATTGATCCTTATACGGCCTACCATGGACGTGACGGTGCAGTCCGCTGGTTCCCGTTCGATAATCTGGATCCCCGCGGGATCACAAGCTGTAGATACATCTTCGACTGGCGGAACACCGACAATGCCGCAGCCCACTTCGTTACATTTATCTACTCCGAACAGAGGCGGAAGGCCTATCTCAATATGGGATGGGACGATGGTATCATTGTGCGGCTGGGTAGTGAAACCGTTTTCGAAGAGATAGATTATCCGCCTCAGGGCCATGGATTTCTCTTTCGAGATCGCTATATATTTGAGAAACGTGTGCCAATTATGATCGATAAGGGTCGGACGCAGCTATCTGTGACTTCGCTTAACGCGTTCGGTGCCTGGATATTTTCACTCAGGGTAACTGACGGAACTGGCATGCCGTTTGACGACATCCGCTTCCGGTTGGAATAAACTCCTGAATAGATTTGGGCAAAGAGCTATGGACAGCTTAGGAAATCCCAACGTGGATCGGCGGATAGGAAATAGCAATCGGATTTGGAGGGCTATACTTGTCGGAGCCTTGCTATCCTTCCTTCTCAGTGTGGTAGCGCCATACGGTAGCATGATGATCCATCCTGCGGATATATCTGCTGATTTTGCAACTCCAGGAGCGATCTTCTTTTTCTTTGTCTTTTTGATAGCTGTTAGTTTTATAAAGTTGATCGATAGACGTCTTCGGTTTTCTCAATCTGAGCTAATAGTGATCTACAGTATGATGATAGTAGCTGCTGTGTTGCCCTCTTACGGTCTTGTGGAGAGATTTATTCCCATACTGGTTGGGGCGTTCTATTTTGCTACTCCGGAGAACAGGTGGGCTGAGGTAGTTTTCCCTTACATAAAAAATTGGATGGTACCCAGGGATCCGTTGGCCATCAAGTACTTTTTTGAGGGTTTACCTAAGGGAGAAGGAATCCCATGGGGAGCTTGGGTGGGACCTCTGGCAGTATGGTTATCGTTTATATTGGTTTTGTATTTTGTTATGATATGTGTGATGGCCATACTGCGCAAGCAGTGGATGGAAAACGAGAAATTAGTTTTTCCGCTGACACAGTTGTCTTTAGAGATGGTGAGGGAAGAAAGACGAGAATCAGGCTTCATGCCGTTTCTCAGGAACAAGGTTATGTGGTTGGGGTTTATGATCCCCTTTACGGTCAGCAGTTGGAATTCTCTCCATAACTATTTTTATTTTATACCTAATATATCGCTCGGGAATTACGGCTTTACCTTTCTGCGGAATGCTTTCTGGATAGTCATAAAAAGAAGGTTTGTGGCAATAGGCCTTGCATATTTTGTGAGTCTGGATGTGTCTTTGGGGGTCTGGCTGCTTTCTCTGTTGACGAGGGTGGAGAGAAGCTTGTTCAATTTGGTCAGCTTTGGTATAGAAGGAGGGGATAGCGGAGCTGCCATATCAGGTCAGAATATGGGTGCTATGGTAGTTTTCGTTCTATATGGACTTTGGATGGCAAGATTGCATCTCCGGGATGTCTTCCGAAAGGCCCTTACAGATGAGCCGAATGTAGATGATAGTGAGGAGCTTCTACCTTATCGGACAGCCGTGTTTGGGATTATCGGTGGATTGGGATTTATGGTTTTCTGGCTTAAGATGTCCGGTCTGCCACTTCTTACAATTTTCTTCCTTCTCTTTATCGCTTTCGTTGTTTTCATAGGCCTTACAAGGATTGTCTCTCAAGGTGGAGTCGGGTTTGCCAGCAGCCCTAGCGTCCAGGATCTCACGATTCGTGGCCTTGGGAGCAGCACATTGAATCCCATTGCTATGGTTGCTCTGGGCTTCACACAGGTTTGGACAGCTCAAAGGACTTTGGTGATGGCTTCCACAGCTAATGTTTTGAAGCTGAGCGGTAGCGTAAGGATAGTCAGGAGGACTTTTTTCTGGGCAATTATTATAGCGATATTGGTGGCTTTGTGTGGATCTATTTGGACAGTATTAAGGGTGGCTCACTCTCATGGTGGGATAAACCTTTTCAACGATTGGCTTTTCAGACGTTTTCCGATAAGTATATTCGATTCTGTAACTGATAAAATCGAAAATCCTGTCTCGGTAAGCTGGGGAAGATGGATTTTTGTAGCAATAGGAGCCACCATTATGGGATTTCTGATATTTATGAGGAACAGCTTCATGTGGTGGCCTATCCATTATGTTGGCTATCCTGTAGCTGATACTTATCCTGTGGAGCATCTCTGGTTTAGCATCTTTATGGGATGGCTTTTGAAGGCGGTTATTTTGAAGTATGGTGGACCGAAGTTATACCGGAGGGGCCGTCCATTCTTTCTGGGGTTGATCCTGGGACAGGTATCCTGTGCCGGTATGTGGCTGGTTATAGATTTTTTCACAGGGAAGGTCGGGAATATAGTTTCTACAGGGGTGTACTAGTAATCTGGCAACATAGTTATGACAGCCCTACCCTTGCATGTTTCTTAAACAGCATCGGCCAGCAAGATCGGAACCGGTATCAATATTTTCAAGCAAAGGCCTCAGAGCGCAATCTCGAACCCTTTCGGCGAGACGCTGTGCTTCATATTGGAGATGGAGGTTCAGGTTCAGGGCATGTTTAAGCGTCAGATCGTGATTCTGGGCCATGAGGTGGGATCAATACACCTCGGTTGAACTTCAGCACGAGATTTCAGAGTGGAGAATTGGAGGGAAATGAGGCTTCTCATAGACCCAACATTTTCCTGGAAGTGATCCTGGAGCAAGAAAGAGCCACAGATGCGAGGGCTCTTTTGGCACGGATCGAAGATCACGAATTCTTTATTTTTTGGAGGAGTTTCTCACAGATGGCCTGAGTCGAAAAGGGGCCTCAGTTTTTAAGGTGGTAAGTCTCATCCTAGCTCAGCCATCTTGCAGAGAAGAATTAGCTGGGGTGTGATTCAAATTTGGTAGAAAACCGGTCGTTCCTTTCCAGACTTACCCTAGAACTTCGAAGCTATATGTGGTATGAGGTTTTATGAAACTTAAACAATTTTTTGGGTAGCCGTCAGAGAATCAGTGACATCAGTGCATATCAGTGTCCTCAGTGATTCGGAAACCACACCAGAGCGGACAAATCCTTGAGTTCCCGGTATCTGGGTTTGATGTGTGGTTGGTAGCCTGAATAACTGATTACACTGATCTACTGCCACATTTGATGGGTTAGTCTGCCCGCACGAAATCTGTTGTGACCTGAATAGATTCTCAAATCTCATCAGTTTCACAGCGACCCTGAAAATGTCGCACTATATAAACAACATTGGTATAGAGTTGCCTGCCCTTAATTTTACCAATTCCTGTGAATCACACCCAATTAGCTGGAAAAACTTGACAAAATAGGATAATTATTTTATCATACATCTGTAACTTGTTGGATTCCTTTAGAAATTTCGCCTATTTTCTATAAGAAGGTGATCTAAGTTCAAAGTTATAGCCCACCAACTATTCTTTATGGAGAATTGTTAGTGGGTTTTTTATTTCTGACGATGGTGAACAATCCACCTATAAGAGGAGGTCGCCATGAAAACTTCAGCTTTGGTTTTCCTGGTCCTGGTGCTTTGCTCGGTGCTGGCAGTAAGTTGTGCAAGCCAGGTGGAGCAGAAAACTAAAATCGGTGTGAGCCAATCGGCTGAGGAGCTTTCGGCTGTGGGGATTGGTCGTGCTGAAAAGGGATATGCTCCGGACCTTGTCCTACGCGACCTGGATGGCGAAGAGGTCAAGCTCTCTAATTTCAAGGGCAAAGTGGTCATCCTGAACTTCTGGGCAACATGGGCTCCCTCATGTATGAAGGAGATGGCCGCTCTTGAAGAACTCAAAAAGGCGCACGAGGATGCCCTTGTGGTCCTTGGCATATCAGTCGATAGTGACGGCGAAGATGTGGTCAAGGCATATATTGAAAAAAGAAAGGTGACATATCCCATAATCATGGCTACGCGCTCGATTCTGGATGCGTATGAAACCGCCATCGATGAGCCGGTTGATACTATCCCCGCGACGATTATTATTGACAGGGGAGGCTTCATCCTAAAAACGCTAATCGGGACTCAATACAAAGATGTTTTCCAACGGACCTATGAATCGGCAACGCCGCTGCGCTGATGAACGCCCATAGGTTCGATATCTTGGGAAAATACAAGGAGGAGATAACAATGAAGTCGATCACCGTTTATTTCATGAGACTTCTGCCTGGTGTTGTAATTATTGCAATGTCGAGTTTCATCGGCCTTTCTGTTGCGAATGCAGCACTGCCCGTTGACATTGCTATGTATACTGGGCGAACATGGTGGATTAGCGAATCGACAGCGGACAGCATCGCAGAGGAGATAAAGGAGACGGTCAAAAATCGAGTTAAAAGCATTGACATTGTTTCCGAAACGGAGCTGCCTGGTTGGGTAGAGGAGAATATGAGAGATGACGAACTGGATGTGATCATCCTGTTCGGTATTCTCCCTGATGCCATCTATCCATCGGGCAATGAGCAGCCGGATAACTCTCTGGCTGAGCGATTTCTGGAAGACGGAAACATGTTTCTCAATACTGCAGATTACATCTTTTGGAGAGGGACGCGAGGCAAAAATGGTTCTGGCGGACTTCAGAACATATTGGACTCCCCGGAACTGTCCATCAGGTTAGGTCCAGAGAAGGGATGGGCGCCAATGAGAGTCACGCCACTGGGCGGGCAGTATCTCCCCAGTTTAGAGGAGTTCCAGAGCGCCCGACCATTTCCGACTAAGCAACTGAGTAAAGAGTGGGAGGTCGAAGCTTCGTTTGCGGATGACGGCGAAGCCAGTGCAGATCCTGTGGTTGTCCGTAACAGGTCAGATGATGGACGTGTTGCTATCTTTTATGAGGTGGTGAATGACGCCCTACCACGTGTAGAGGTCATCAGCGAGTTTATTCTCAACTGGTTACCCACGGTAGCGGGGCTTGCCGTCGTTCTCGAGGGAGAAGTTGCGAATCCAGGCGATCAATTTACTACGAACATCTCTGTCCTTTCTACAGAGGCGCTACACAGCTTCAGCTTCGAGCTCGCTTTCGACCCATCCGTTCTACGGGCAATCAGCGTCAAAGAAGGCACTTTCTTAAGTCGTGACGGTGTAGATGCCACCTCGTGGCAACCCCCCACGATAGATAGCCAAAACGGCGTCATTCGTAATATCCGCTGTAGTAGAACTGGAAAGGAAGATATTGGAGAGAAGGGGATCTTAGCTACTGTGACTTTTAAAGCTCTCAATATAGGCAGTACAGATTTAACTCTCCGGAATCTCCGTTTTTTGTCGCCAACGGGAGAGGAAATAGAGGCCACGATAAGAGAGGGTTCGGTAGATGTATACCCGCATGGGAGCATTTCCGGTGTTGTGAGGGATTCGATAAGAAAGACGCCCATTCCGAAGGCGAAAGTTGAGGTATTAAGAGATGGCTTCTCCTTCGGCCTTTCTGCTTATTCAGACGATGAAGGGAAGTATACGATAGATGGTGTCCCTGTGGGGAATTTCGATGTGACAGCATACAGCACAAAACTTCATGCCAAAAAAACGATTCGGGTTCATGTAAGGCAAGGCGAGAGAATATCCAATGTGGTTTTTGAGATGAAGCTTGGTAGTTCCATTATTCTCCCATCCGGTTTCTCCGCTGAGCCTTTCTATATCGGTGTACCGAACCCGGATGGTATTGCTGTCAGAAGCGACGGCAGCCTGTTAGTCGTTAATGAAGGCGAGCCTAAGGGTGTGTTTGTAGCCAAGAGAGGAGATGTTTTCGACACTGGCAATGCTTTTTCGACAACCGGGACCCCGTTTGCGGGTCCGGATGGCATACTTCTCCATCCGAACGGCTCCATCTTTGTAACTGATGGTGGTGGTCGAGGTCAGGCACAAACTCTATTCAGGATTCCCGCTGGAGGTGGCGTACCGACGGCGTTTGTAACGCCTGGGACGATTGATACCCCTAACAGGTTTAATCCTTACGGTATTGCGATCGCACCACCAACATTTCAGGGACCTAATGTGGACCCAGGCGATTTGATTATCGCCGACAATGGCTTCGCGAGAGAACAGCAAAAAGCGGTATGGGCCATCAATCCCTCAACCGGTGCAGCCCGAGCCATTGCTAAAGGCCGTGTGTTTGTTGACGGCCCCTTAAGCGTTGCATTCAGTCCCGATGGTAGATTGTTCGTGTATCAAAACAATGACACAGGTAGTAGCCGGATCGTCTGTTTGGATGCTGAAGGAACGGTTACGCCGTTTCTTCCATATGTCCCGGACCGAGGTGATCTGGCCATTAATCCTGTCAATGATAATATCTACTTTGGGCTTGTAGAGAACGTAGGAGAGATCTGGTGGATCCCCGGCGAGGGTGGCTATCCAAGGATCTTTGCCTCAGGTTTTAAGGAAATTCAGGGTATGCAATTTAGCCCAGATGGGCGCGCTTTATTTGTGGGTATTCCAGATGCCGTGATCGAGATTACAGGTCCTTTCCTGGAACCGATACCCGCCACAGAACCTACGCTGGCTTCTATCGCAGGAACTGCCACGAACACGAGGAAGAAAGTCCCATATCCCGACCTGATTATCGAGGCCTACGAAGGGGATTGGTTAGTGTGGAGCGCTCAGACCGATGCGCAGGGC
>CAZTBA010000184.1:0-11819 GCA_964611725.1 uncultured bacterium | reverse complement strand
AAAACGCGAAGATCAATAAAATCCTTGACTTTTTACATAACAGCAGTCAGCGGTCAGCAAAAGCTGAATGCCTACGAAAAATTAACAGAAGCTTCGCTAAAATTACTTATGAAGCTTAAGAAAATAATCGGGTAATGGTAGAACCAAACACAATGTTTCTGTCATTGCGAGGAGCCTTGGCGACGAAGCAATCCCGATGCTCCTGAGAAGCGAGATTGCTTCGGCACTTCGTGCCTCGCAATGACAAGACAAGTTGTTACCCAAATAATCCTTTAAGTCTCATAAGTAATTTTGAAGGAGCTTTTGTTACCTGTGTCCGGAACCTCACCCCCATCCCCTCTCCGCCTGCGGAGAGGGGAGCTTTAACCCTTGCCTGTAGAAAATGCAGGGGTTACGCTGGGAGGAAGGGGAGCTTATCTATAATATGCAATGAAACTCCCTTCACGGCAAGATGTTAAGCGAAGGTATGGTGAAGGCTGTGGACGGTGATCTTTCTGTCTATGCCAGTCTCTTTTTGATTGCTTCGGCTAACTTCGAGAAGGGGACCTTTCTCTGCACCGCGAGTGGCTGCATCCCGAATTCGGGCTCTGTGGGCCCGGACTGCATATCCTTGTATATCAGCCCGGCCGTGCGCTTATCCACATCGCCTGCCGTCTTGAGAATCTTACGGCCAGCCTCGGGGTCAGATAAACGACAACTGGGATGGTTTTGCCACTCGGATACTTATGCTTGCGAAGTGACATCCCTTCTCACTCTCAGACTCGCCTCAAACAGGAACCATTCACAGAACAGGCTGTGACCTCTCCCCTGTTATTGAAGCGCAACTGTTCGGAAGATAAAGAAAGCGGGATATTCTTGGCAAGCGAAAAATGGGCGTGAAATCAGATAGGGTGGCACAGTCTGGGTGAAAGAGGGAGTGAGCTGGTAAGGGTGGATATCGCTGATATATTTTGGCGGTGATTTGCCAGCCCGGAGCTGGTGTAGTCCATGAGCCGACGTCGATGCCGGATGATATGGCCCTGGCGTTGAAAGTCTCTTATCGGTCAAGACATTTAACCCATTCAATAAGCTCCGAAGGTGAGGAGGTCACGAATAATACTTGCTGTCAAAAGATCAGTCCTCTGTCCAAGTTCAGGCGAGACCGAAGGGCAAAGAAAAAGACTTGACAAAATTCACATATTTTTTATATTTATTTTGAAGTATGGGGAAGGTTCTTAAAACTCTCTATCCAATACGGGCCATCACTTAGAAGATCCCTTAATCATCTGAGCAAAGGAGGCCTGTGTGCATTTTGGAGACCCTGTCAGCGGAAGTCGTGCAGGGTTTTTGTGTTTTTTGGGTTAGGAAAACGGACGAAAATCTTTATATACCTTTTTGTCACCACTTTTTCGGCAGTCTCGTTGACTCCTAAAAAGAGGTAAAAAAATGTCGGATATACTTGACGATTTTAGATATCGCAGGTCTTTGATACAAAATCTAAATCATGGAGAAGCAAAAGCAAGGTTGTCTGGTTTTATCCAATGGCTACAGGAACAGAAAATAACAAAATCGATCATTGAGAAATTAAAATCTGGAATTGACGCTGAAGCGATTTTACAAAATTCTGGATATCGAAATGCTCCCAAGGCTTCAACACCAGAAGAGATCGCAGCTATCGGTGTCCAATTAATATTGGAATGTGTTGATGGGGAAGAGCCTTGGACATTATCTCATGAATATGGAATAGAACCATCTTATCAAACGAATTCTGTCCAGGATTATTTTGATGAGGTTATGAACCGTTTTATTGATCCTGCTATAGATTATATAGAAAGGGAACTTGAGTCTGAAGTTTCAAGCGGAGGAATATTAGATCCTGCTTCCATACAATATGCGATACAATCACAATATCCTCTGGAAATAAATGAAAGCCTTGAAAGATTTAAACGCGATTATCCTGATTTCCGAAGGAATGCGTTTGTGATGATGAAATTCGGTAAAACCAGAGGCCATAACGAGATTATTAATTCAATAAAATCTACTCTTGAAAAATACAGTATAAATGCACTCAGAGCAGACGACAAACAATACCACGACGACTTATTCCCAAATGTCCTTACATATATTTATGGATGTCGTTTTGGTATAGCAGTATTCGAACGTCTTGAAGAGGATGATTTTAATCCAAACGTGTCACTAGAGGTTGGATATATGCATGCATTAAAGAAATCAGTGTGTTTGTTAAAAGACAAAACATTAAAGACACTTCATACTGATTTGGTAGGAAAGCTTTACAAAGTATTCGACCCTCAAGATCCTATGGCAACGATTCCAAATGAACTTGAAAAGTGGCTTAGAGACAAGGATATAATTACCATTTGAGTGGGACGAAAATCTTTATACACCTTTTTGTCACCATTTATTCGACAGTCTCGTTAGGCGTACAGAAAATATCTTGAAAACAGGAAGGACTTGCTGATGGCTTGGGATGATGATCTCACTGGCATTCATTTACCAGACTGGAAATTTCAAGTATATGAAGGAGATACTTTCATATCATTCTGACGGAACCATATTTCTTTCATTTTAGGTATCCTAAAACGCTGTATAACCAGCGTATCAACCTGACCCAAAACTGCCCACTGCTTTTTGATTTCTGGGAGCAGTATGCTTCATTGTAAGTTTAAGTTAAGTATTATTAATGTCTTGGGCAGATTATACGCAAGTTAGCTGAATCGCTGGCATATGCCGCAAGCAGGAGAATTAAGCATGAGCAACATCATTCTTTGGTCTCATCAGTCAACAGTTGACCACAACTTTAGGGTCGGAGAGAGAATCAGTAAGGTGGCATCAGAGCTATTGGCTCAACACCGAGAGTGGCTGAACAGCAACGCGAAGAGTGAAGTAGAGAAAACCAGGCAGGAGGATAAAGACTGGGTGCGGGAAGATACGTTGCTCCGTATCTTAGAGCGAATCCGTGACCATGGACTTTCCCAAGACATAAAGAAAGACATCACCCAGTATACGGAGATGCCGGAAAAGATAGAGTTAATTCGTGAATACCTCAACCGGAATTTTGAAGGCGAGACCGACGTTGGGGGTGACCCCGCCATAGCTGCCTTACGAGGGTACTTTCTCCGGCAGGGGCGTGAAGACACGGACTTACCTTTAGTATTCTATGCTGGGTTGCTTCCCAAGTCAGTTGAAGAAGCACTCAGAGACGAGAAGTTGCCCTCAGCTTGGGAGGAAGTGACTCGCGTCAGGCAGGAGGTTCCAGACAAACCACAGAGCATAGGTCTTGAGACCCGAGACTATAAGCTCATAGTTATCTATTCTCCGGGGCGTTCTATTGTGGACCTTGCCCCCAATAGCGACTTCACACGCTTTTTTGCACTGCTAGAGGGTGTGATGGCGGGGAACCCCGGTGGACTGGCTGTCCTGGCAGTTAACGCTGGCAAACCCAAAGAGGTTAAGATCAAGGATGAGAAAGGTAACAAAAGAGTCGTCTCTGAAATGGACATACTCGAGAGTATGATCGCTGAAGTCAAGCAAACAACATTTGGTAAAAGGGTGCGCATATTCGTAGCCACCAGAGTCTTTGGTGGAGACATAGACTTCGCGCATCGCGTGTTTGATTTACTGAAAAAGGCCGACATCATCTCGGTGAACGACTCAGAAGCCCACGACCTCCATACAGCGTACAAGGGGTCTTTTGTAGACATACCTCTCGCCTACAAACTAAGAATGTTGCCGTTCGAAGCCATCAAGGTATGTCACAGTGCTGACGGAGTGATTATGGACTTGGGATGCATCCCGGAGAAGATCATCACCAGTCGGCATTTCCGAGAAAATCCATCAGGTTTTCTCGAAGACATTCTTAGATTTAGCGCAGACGGTGCCACTTATGCGATGGATGCTACTGCGGGACTCGGACGAAATGCCAATGAAGCAATGATTCGTATCTACTCCCAAAATGTCTCTCCCGAAAGCCGACAGAATGACTTGTTCAATCGCACCTTCCGGAATGTGCGGGAGCCGATGCCGGCAGGGATGCTTTGGGTCCCTTCAGCGCGAGTAGTTAACACGTTGGGGGCCGTTGTAGGTCTTGGGGCGATCTTTGATGGCCTATTGCTGAGTTTTCTGATGAGAGATTGAATTTCAGCTTAGCTGGCTGAAGGAGTGAACCAATGAGCACTTGGACATTCGCAGCAAGCGAAGGGAATGCAGTCTTGATTCCGCTCCCCGAAATTCAACAATTAAGGCTCATGTTTCCCGCCGAGAAGATTGTTCACTCATCGCGTGGTATCGACAGGACACAATACTTACCAACTCGTTATTATCAAACGCCAAGCGGGCAATGGTCAACTGATGATCCAGATCTGCTGAGGTTATTACATAATGATTTCTCATTTGTCATTGAGAGAGCAGCAAAGTTATCTAATGATACCGAATTCATAGCGACAAGCACTAACTATGGAAGCAATCCGTACTTTTGTATCCGACGTCCTCTATCCGAGGGAGACACAACGCGGCTATTCCATCTTGAACAAGAAGATGTTCGTGAACCACACTATGGCCTGTCCCTTGTCTACCGCTCAGATAGTCTTCACTTAGATGCAGTCCAGGTGAGGTTCGACACAGGGCACCAATCTGCTACTGATATCATCACTGGTGAGAATCTACCAAACGATGCATTAATATTCACTGCGCCAGCGATAGTATGGAATGGCGAGTTCGTAGGTTGGGAGAATTATGCGCGGGCCACATACGACTGTCGGCATGCTATCAGGCTACAATATGCTGACAGAGAAAAATATCCAGAGAAACTCGAGCAGGTCAGAGTAGAAATCCAACGACTCCAGTGTCTCTGGCAGAAGCGAGATAACTATGTTCATGAGCTTTTGCGTCTTGCTGATTCAGTAGGCTACGCTGAGTACGAGAGAATGATCATGGCAATTGGTGGTGAACCGGACAGGAGGTTTTTGCTGTTGTCAAGTACTAAAGGTACAGCAGAAGATGTAGCAACGAAGCTAATAACACAGCACCCTAATGTAAATACTGCATTTCAGATAGCAGAGGGCGGGGGAACCGGCATTATCATTGGGACACCCACGGACTGGAGAGTGGTTGGCCCCTCAAGTTATCGTCGAGGCAGGGTGCTCTGCTGTCTTTTAGTGGAAATGAAGGGCGTTTAGAAAGGTGGATGACTTCAACCAATCGGGTAAGCGGGGGTTTTTCTTCCACCCTCCTCACACCACGGGCATCTGGATCCGCACCGGGCGGTTTCCGTGGTCACCTCAGGATTTACCCCCGGACCTCAATCTAGTGCAGGATCACGGGACCTTTTTGCGTTTCGGCTGAATCAATGGGACACACAAGCCATTGCCGAACAAGCACAAACCCGTTCTCAGATTTCTCTGAAGGTCAAACAAGGTCCGTTGGGCTTGCACTAGGGCTTCGGTGTGTCGTGCCACCTTACTCGGTCCATTGGCGCCATATGCTGTTTCTGTTCGTGGGCTCATCGCTTTGTGTTCCAGCTTCCTTCAGACGGTTTCTTACGATTCCGCCCTTGCTTTCAGCTAATACTTTGTGTCTATATTATTATAGACTGGATTCACGTATAGGGGACTTCCTACCTGTCACAAGGCAGGGCACCCCATAAGACCACGCCCGTGCCGGGCGTACACAATAGTCTGCAACGCGGACTGGCTTCCAGCGCTGGCGCGCTTCCGGCCATCCGGTTACGCTCACGTAAGCCGCCTGCGGTGACGCGTGTTTGGGTGACGAATGAGAAAAGAAGAAAAATCCTTGTTGGATCAATTCCTTGAAGCGCTTCACAGCAAGAAGAAAGTACAAGTGAAGTTCTATTCGAAGGAAGATGACACGACAATTATCCGAGTTTGCGCTCCAATGGACTTTGCTCCTAACAGGCGTGCCAAAGATAAGACAAACCGATTGCATTTCTGGGACTTCACAAGCGATGTTGGCGGCCATACTCTCAGTCTACTGCTGAGCCAAGTTAGATCAATTGAAATCCTGGGTGACTCTTTCGATCCCTCTGAATTCATGAAGTGGGAGCCGAATTGGCTGGAACCACGGGATTGGGGTTCATATTCGTGAGGACATTTCCGCGCTATGCGTCTTCTCGAGTAGATAAGTGTAAATCACCGAAGAATACACCGATGACTATGGGGAGGGGGTTACATGATTATCGATGCGCTTCGCATCAAGCACTTTCGTTGTCTTTGCGATTTCGAGATCGATTTCGAGCCCCTGACTGCCTTGCTTGGAAGAAATGGGGCAGGGAAGTCCTGTGTTCTCTACTCTCTCGAAGTCTTCTATGACATCTCAGCCAACATCTCTGAAGAGGATTTCTACGATCGAGACATTGAAACGCCCATAGAAATTAGCGTTACATTCGCTCAGCTCCGCCCTGATGAACTGGCCGAATTCGCGCCATATGTTTCGGATGACGAGCTCATTGTTACCAAACGCATTGTCTTTGAAGGTGGACGTTTTTCCCAGCGCTATTATGCCGCATCACCCCAGTATAGAAGATTCATTGAAATCCGAAACCTGCAAGGCGCTGTACCGAAGAGAACTGCTTGGAGCGAATTCGTCGATTCCGGCGAGTTTCCCGGACTTCAGAAGGCGACTAGCGTAGCGCAGGTTGCGGAATATATGGCTGCATTTGAGGCGGAGCATCAAGATCTGCTCGAGCCGATCGAGAAGGAAGAGCAATTCTTTGGCCCACCCAATATTGGTGGCGGGAAGCTAGATAACTACACCAGGTTCGTCTTGGTCCCAGCTGTGAAGGATGTATCCGATGAGCTCACCCAGCAGCGCGGTTCAAGTCTCTCTCAGCTGCTTGAAGTAATAGTTCTGAGGAAAATCGAGGCCAGACAAGACATCGCCGAGAGGAGAACCGAGATTGAGACTCAAATCAGGAAGCTGTTCGAACCGTCAAACCTACCCGAATTGAGAGAGTTAGGCAACGAGATTTCTTCCCTCTTAAAAAGGTTCTTCCCAGGTGCGGAGCTAGTGCTCGATTGGGCTGAAGTCCAGGTCCCTGATATTAAGCTTCCAACCGCGAGCTCCAGGTTGATTGAGGATGAATTCGAAGGGGATATCGACAAGAAGGGACATGGACTTCAGAGAGCTTTGCTTATCACTTTACTTCAGTACCTTGCCCAACTCCCTGTTGCGGAATATGTTGCCTCCATTGAAGACCAAAAGGGCGAACCACTCCCGTCAAGTGATTCCCTTCCGCAAATTGCTCGACCAAGCCTCATTCTCGCAATTGAAGAGCCAGAGCTGTACTTGCACCCTCTGAGGTGCAAGTATCTGGCCGGTCTGTTCTCCGACCTCATTCGTTTGGAGGACAATCAATCAGTTCAGCGGAACCAGATAATCTATTCATCGCACTCCCCGCATTTTGTCGATCTTCGCAACTTTGAGAGCATTCGAATTCTTAGAAAGACGATGCCTCCTGAATTGCCGGTTGCTGTTTCATATGCCAGTTCATTTCCGATTGAAACTGCCCTCCAAACGCTAGCCAGAGTTGCGGATCTGAATCCTGAAGAAGTGACTGAACAGAGTTTCAAGGCACACATCCTTCCAGTGATGAGTTCGATAGTTAACGAAGGATTTTTTGCTGATTTGATAGTGCTTGTTGAGGGTTTTGGAGATGCTGGAATCCTTACCACACTCCAAGACCTCTTGCGCAAATACTGGGTAACCTTGGGAATTGCCGTAATCCCAATTGAGGGGAAGACCAAGCTTGACCGCCCCTTTCTGATATTCCAGGGATTGGGAATTCCTGTTTATCTGGTCTTTGATGGAGACAAAAAGAACCAGGGTAAAAACCAGGAACCAGGCACAACACGAATGAACCATCTCCTTCTCAGGCTCGTTAATTCTCCCGAAGAGGACTTTCCAGAAACGCAAGTCAATCCCAACTGGGCTGTCTTCGAGGATGATATCGAGGCCGAACTTAAGAAAGAACTGGGAGACGAAACGTATCTATCCCTGAGAGAGAGAGTTGCCACCGAGTTTGGGTTTCATCGGCCGTCTCAGGTGACAAAGAGCTGCCATTGTTCAGCACGACTCATCGAACTGGCATACCACGAGGGAAGACAAGTCGCGGTACTTGAGCAGGTTGTTGAAGCGATTACAGCCCTTGCATCATAGAGATAAGTCTGTGCAGATACCTTCAATGTTGAGATTACTGACTATCATTACGAGGCGGAGGTATAGGTGAGCGGAAGCTGGAACCAATACATCCCGGCGAGGTGTTGCTGGAGGAGTTTTTCAAGCCCGTGGGGTTGAGTCAGAACCAGGCGGCACTGGACATGAGGGTACCGGCGCGACGGATCACCGAAATCGTGTTGGGAAAGCGTCGCGTCACTGTGTGATGTCTCAGACAGAAGTCAGCAATCCAATACCATGTGAAAATGCATTCTACCGAGATTGCTATATCGGGAAGATAGGGTTGAATGGTTCGAGCTAGAGCTTCCGGATTTGCTGGAAGGTCTTTATGAAAAAGGATTCTTCCTGCTTGATTGATGATACAGACATACATATTTTTAGTATGCAGGTCTATACCACAATAACACTGATGTTGTTGAGTATAGAATCTCATCCCGTCCTCCTTTGGAAACTGGTTTATAACGGATAGGGTTACCTAAAAATACAGTGTTTTGGGAAGAACTTCCTGAAATAATTGGACAAGAATAATATCAAACGGATCGAACTGACGATTTGCCCATAAGGCAAATCGCAGCTTATCGTTATGCCTATACGCGAGTAGGCCCTATTTGCACAAATCCACGCTGAGATATATAGGAGGCTATAAACATGTTTCCGTCACGACGAGCAATGGAAATCTCAATCATTCTTGGGAACCACTTCATTGAATTCTGTGACCGTCTTGTCCACATCCAGTACCATACTATCAAAAATTCATCGACCGAAGTTCAGTACTTTCGAAACTTGTTCCCACGGATTGTAGAAGTACTCGACGGTTTCTCTGTCAAAGACATCCTCGTGCGATGCCAAGCCAAGGAGGTCCACCAAAAACCCATCGTCCAATACGGACGAGGCAAACGTTGTGAGTTAGGGGATTACTTCGTTAACGTCAAGTATTACGATGGCGACAAACTGCTGGGGCGGAAACTCGTTGTCTATCAATTCAAGATGGAAGATGCGCGAGGGAGGACTACGAGTACAAGAACAAGGCATCGCCCACAGAAGCACACATGGAAGATCGATCAGAAGCAATTGGAGCTTTTGTGCGATTGGCCTACATTCGCCTTTGGAAATGCTGCACATGGATACAACTCGTTTACACTTACCCCAAGAAGCCCAGACCTCGGTAGTTACTGGCTTGCCCAACGCAATTCTGAGTATCTTCATCGATGGGGCCTCTTCTTTCCTTATTGTTTTGGATTCGGTATCGTCGCCCCCGCATTGTCGATCCGGGCCCAGCAGGAGAAGCGGACAGTTTCGATTCATGAGGATCGCCCACTGAAGTGCGGTGTCCTGTGTGGTGGTGTCGCATTAGCGTCACAGATGATCTGGCGTTATGGTGAGCTTGTGGAAACAGGGACGGCAACAGATGATTTCTTGGAAGCCCTATATCGCTATGTGGGATTGTCTCCTGATCCGCCAGGAGAATTCGAAGGGTTCACAGTGAAGAGGGATGACAGTGGCGGTTTCTGGGGTATTGAGATACGAGTTACAAGGCGCCCATATACCGAGAAACGAGGTTAATACTGACTGTAATCCACAGGGTATAACATGCGGCTTCAGTTGGACCTCGCTGACGGTCGGCCACTGAGCCGCCCCGCTAAGCGGCACGACTATGCGCGCATCGAACGCGGATACACCATAAAATGGAATCGCTAACTGCCTCGTGTCCACTACACCCCGGACGGCAAAGCAATCCCCGGCGGAGAATGAGTCCGGGGGACTGATATTTGAAGACCAGATCCCGACTCCTGCATCACTTGACTTCGCAGCACGACTGGATTATAATAAGTCACGTCCCCGGCGGTACAATCCAAATCCTCCCCCACAATTGAGACAGGGCCTTCATGTGGGAAGTGTCGGTGAATACGAGAGGCGATGGATTGGCGGTCTCGTGATTGTGCGGAATGATCGAAGTGGCACCGAGTCGATGGGGCTTTTCGTGGGGGCGTGGGTGGGTGTAATCCGGTAGAGGGAACACATCATGAAAAGATGCGTCGTCATCGTCGCCCTGTGTACGCGACAGATAGCGACAGCGCACCGCAGCCGGAGGAGGAACAAATAATGGAACCCCACTGGGAGCTATTTCTCGACGACCACATCATTACCCGCAGCACCGGCTTCCGGCGCGTGCTGCATCATCCCAAGCCACGAGGCGTGGTTCTAACGCCGGACAAACCGTGGGAGACATTCGGCGTCATGCCGTGGTATGTCGGTCGGCGGAAGGATGGCTCGTACGAGTGCTACTACCAGGTGATGTGGTTGAAGCAGGTCGGGGGATCCGGTCAACAGATCGCCTATGCGATTAGCAAAGATGGCATCCACTGGGAAAAACCCACACTGAACATGGAGGACGGCCCGACCGAGATCCACGAACAGGAAGGATGTCCGCTGGGAGTCTCATCAGGCAGCAGCAAGGCCAATAACCTCATTCCCTGCGGTCATCCCAGGGACCTTTTGCTGTTCGGCAATGTCCGCGATCCGGAGCGGCGCTATGCCATCAACCTGAATTACGGCATCCCGTGTCGGGTCGGCTTCTGCCGCGAGTTGCCCGATTTCATCCATGATCCCAATTGGCGGGACAAAATCGTCGACTCGGGCGGATTCAAGCCGAGTCACTACAACGCGCTGGAATTCTGGGACGACATCAACAACGAGTGGGTCGCTATGCGGCAGGCACCGAACCATCCTCCCGTACGCTGCGGCGGACGCTATGCCTCGCCGGATCTGAAAAACTGGAAACTGGAGCACTTCCTCTATCCCGACGCCCACGATTCGACCGACCCGCGCTGCTTCGATGAGGTTTACGGCATCATGGGCATCCATATCGAGGGTTTTGTGCTGGGCATTGCCTTCTGGTTCCACGGTGACCGAACGAATCCGGATCCCAATCTCTATCGAGATATCTACGGGAATCCCACGACGGAGGAGGGCCTGATCGGCAAGGCTGTTTTCCCGGGATCGATGGAGGTCCGTATCGTCACCAGCCGCGACGGGGGCAAGACCTGGGACCGGACGGTCAGCCGCGAAGCCTGGATTCCCCATGGGATCGAACACGACAGCTATGATCGACAGGTCAGGCTGGATTGCCCGCCGCTCCACATGGGGGACGAGGACTGGTTCTACTGCACCGTCACCAACGCCGACCACGGGATCGGAAAGGACGGCTACGGTGGCCGTATGCCGGTGATGCAGGGTGCATTGTACGTCCAGAAACACAACCGGTACGTCAGCCTCACCGCAGGCAGCACTTCGCAGATCCTCATTACGGAGCCGATCGAGGTCACCGGCAGGACGCTGGAGCTGAACGTGGACGCCAGTTGCGGCGAGGTCCGGGTCGGCATCGGCATTGACGAAGTGATCCCGCACAAAGAAGGAGCGTGGCCGTTCGAAGCCAAACTGCCGCACTATATGGTCCAGGATCGCTGGGGGGAGTCGCACCTGAAAAAGGGATTTCATGTGAATGACTGCGTGCCGATTCGCACCGACAGCATCGAGCAAACTGTCCGCTGGAACGGTGCCGATCTGGAGTCGCTGTCCGGCAAGACCGTGCGACTCTACATCATGGTGCGGAACGCGGATCTGTATGGATT
>CAZTBA010000183.1:0-11850 GCA_964611725.1 uncultured bacterium | reverse complement strand
GAAGGTGGGTATTTTTACTTTCCGGTTTTTGGGTAATTTAATCGTCCTCTTGACAAGGAGAGAGTTTCTACTGCAGGGGGATAATGGTGGTACGATTTCAAGAAAACGATAACTACCATGCGAAGAAACATCATGCCCCAAAAGTTCTCAAAACCCACGAAATATCTTGTCAATCTCCCTTCATCGAATTCCATTTTGCTCTCCTTTCCCCGTGTTCCTTTAGGCTTGGCTGGTTCTCATTGCATGCGCAGTAACCCCGCTGGAGAACTCATGAGGGGCGCCTGATATGCTCTCAAGATATATGTTCCTGCTCATTATCATCTTGAGTTCTTCTGTGCCGAATCTCTTTTACAAATGTAATCACTAAGACCAAAAGAACAGAACCGATGAGAATGCTCCGTGGGATGTGGAACATCTCTTGGAACTTCGCAAGAAGGTAATAGCGAGGTGCCCTACCTACAAAAATGGCTAGAACATATTTGATCCTATCGTACTTCGTAGTGGCTGCCAGAAAACGCACCGGCTCGAATGGAATAGGCGTAAAACCTGCCACTACTATGCTAATAAAAGGGACGTGCCTGTAAAACCGAGCGCTGTACTCATAAATCCTTTTCTGCTTCAGTCTTGCCAATATCCTACGCTCGTCAAGATAGACTATCAGGGTGTAATCGATTAGGCCTGCTAGACATGTGCCAATCCCAGCGACTACAGCTACTGAGAGAGGGTCAAATCTCCCGCCATAGTCCATGATTACTTGCGGTGTTGGCAGAGGAAAGAAGGTACACGCAAAAGTCATATATGTAAGCAAAAACAATAGTTCAACACATTGCTGAAATGGGAAAGAGCAAAGCACAATAACCCCAGTCCCCACATAAGCCGCCAAAGATAATATCAGAACATAACGATTATGCATGGAAATATGTGACTCGTTTATGAAATTCATAGCCTTCTCATGTTTCCTTTGCGTCCGCCCATGCTTTCTTTAGAAATTGTTTTCTCATAAGAGACAGACATTCAGATGCGGCCAGTGTAATGGCAATAGACGCAGTCCTATGCCTACATCAACCCGTGCCGCTTCAACAGCGTGCACAAGAATGGCGATGTTGCACGCAGTACCAGCCGGTCACCTGCCCAACGCTTCAGAAGCGAAATGCCATCCCGATCGATGAATTTGACACCTTCAAGATCGAGGATAAGCCGCTCAGCCTCCTGGAGCAAGCGGGCGCCTTCTTCCTCCAGAATGGCCACATCTGCCCCTGACACCTTCCCCTCCACTTTCAGTACTGTCTCCTCTTCAGTCTGCGATATCACCGTAAGACGTAACATCTCTACCCCCTCCAGCCTACATATCGTTGTATACGCAATCTCTGTGCCAAAAGAAAAGCCACCTGAAGCATATCGCCTCAAGTGGCTGTTTATAAAAAACTTACCTGTTTTATTCAAACTTAGACTAATGGAACAGTATTCATCTCAGGGACAACATTTTGCACCTCAATTCTGGCTCATTTCTCCTAATATTTTTATTATCAATAACTTATAGAGAAAGATGATCAGGGACAATATATTGCACTGCGTGCTGTATATTGCACCTAAAATCGCCGGATCCCCAGCTTCTTAATCCGGAAGCGCAGCGTAGAGGCATTTAGTCCCAATAGTGCGGCTGCACCGTGCTCTCCCTTGACGACCCAGTCGGTCTGCTCCAGCACTCTCTCGATGTAGTGCCGCTCGTACTCCTCCAGGGGAACAACCCTCCCATTGGGCATTCCCTCCAGCGGTGCCGATTCAAGGGCAATATCCTCCGCTCGGATTGCCGGTCCGCGGCAGACAATCACTGCCCTCTGGATCGCATGCTCCAGCTCCCGCACATTCCCGGGCCAATCGTACGACTGGAGAACGGATAGAGCCTCTAAGGTTAAATGGGTGATCTCCTTGTCCAGATGTGACGCCATCCGCTCCATGAAATAGTTGGCCAGAAGGGGAATATCCTCCCTCCGTTCGCATAAAAGCGGAAGCTCGATCTCAAACCCCTGCAGGCGAAAGTAGAGATCCTCACGGAATGTTTCCTTCTCAACCATCTGTCTCAGGTCCCGGTTGGTGGCAGCGATTACCCGGACATCGACCTTCAGGGTCTCGGTACCCCCCACCCTCTCAAAAGTCCGCTCCTCGAGAATCCTCAGGAGCTTTCCCTGGGCTGTCATAGCCAGATCCCCGATCTCATCCAGAAACAATGTGCCCTTTTCCGCCAGCTCAACCTTGCCCAGTTTTCGCGAGATGGCACCGGTGAAGGCCCCTCGCTCGTGCCCAAAGAGCTCGCTTTCCGCCAGTCCCTCGGCAATTGCACCACAGTTAACCTGAATGAAAGGACCTCTCTTTCGCGGGCTCAGCCCATGGATCGTGCGTGCAGCCAGGCCCTTGCCTGTGCCAGTCTCTCCTGAGATCAACACCGTCATATCAGTGGAAGCCACCTCCATAATCTGCTCCTGGACACGGCGCAGGGCCATGCTATCTCCCACGAACTCATCCGATGTTCCACTCAAAGCCTCTGCAAACGCCTCGAGGTGGGGATCAGGCTCAACATTCACCTTTACAGTAGCTGGCTCCGAGTAGTTGAGATCACGATCGACTGCTTTGACCTGGAAGGTATAAGTGCCCAGAGGAAGATCCTGATACTCCACCCTCCCGGTGTAGTTGGCTCGCCAGTCTGTATCGTAGCCCTCCAGCTTATACACATAGGCCATTCCGTCATGGCGCGTTGAGAAACTCCTGCCCCGAAATTCGAAAATGATGAACTTCTGCGATGAGGGTATGCTAATCTCCCCGACTGATCCATACCGGTGATCAGTGATCACTTCTTTGATATAGGCTGTTGGCGGGATATGTTGGGGACGATAACGCGTAACACCGCCATCTGTAGTTATCCAGATATCGCCACTTCTGTCCTGGAGGATCTGATTCACTGAATCGTGCACCAAGCCATCCTCCCTAGACAGGTTTTGGAACACCAGGCCATCGTAGATATTTACACCTCCCCCAATAGTCCCAAACCAGAGATATCCTTCACGATCCTGAAAAATCGTGTGCACCGCATTGCCTGCCAGACCATCCTTCGTGGTGAAGGTGACAAACCTTTTACCATCATACCGACTCACACCATATGCTTCAGTCCCAATCCACAAATCCCCCCCTCGATCTTCCAGAATTGAGTATACTGGACTATGCGCCGAGCCATCCCCGATAGTGAAACTGACAAACTCCTCGCCATCATAGCAACTTAGCCCCTTCGCGTCACCAAACCAGAGATTTCCCTTTCGATCCTCCAGAATGCACCACACCTGGTTGTACGTTATACCATCTGAAGCAACGATGGTGCAAAAGTTCTCCCCATCATAGCGACTCACGCCTCGCCAAGTACCAATCCATATATTTCCCTTACTATCCCCGAGAATTGACGCCATGTTATTGTACGTCAACCCATCTTCGGTAGTAAAGTTGACAAACTCTTTGCCATCATACCGGCTTACGCCTCGATGTCTGGACCCGAACCACAGATTCCCCTCTCGATCCTCCAGAGCGCACTCCACCATATCGCCCGTCAGACCATCTTTGGCAGTAAAGTTGACAAACTCCCTGCCATCATACCGGCTTACGCCACCTTCGGTGCCGAACCAAAGGTTCCCCTCTCGATCCTCCACGACGCAATGCACCCGGTTCCGCGCAAGGCCGTCTTCGCTATCAAAGTTAGTAAACTGTACCCCGTCGTAGCGACTCACGCCTCCCCCAACAGTTCCCAACCAGATATATCCCCGTCGATCCTCCAGAATAGAACTCACATCATCGGCTGCGAGGCCATCCTCCGTGGTAAAGGCGACAACCCTCTCGCCATCATAATGAATGATACCATTAGTCTTTGTACCGAACCACAGGTCCCCGCCTTGCCTCTCGAGAATACAATGCACCGAATTGCCTGTCAATTTATCCAAGCTGACAAACTTCTTACCATCATAGAAACTGACGCCACTATCGGTTCCAAACCACAGATCCCCCTCTCGATCCTGGAGAATAGAACTCACTGTGTTGTGTGCCAAGCCGTCTTTCGTAGTGAAGGTCGTAAACTCCCTGCCATTATAACGGCTTACTCCTCCTGGAGGCGATCCGGTTCCAAACCACAAATTCCCTTCATCATCCTCAAGGATGCACTTCATATAGTTGCCTGCGAGGCCATTTTCGGCAGTGAAACTGACAAACTCCTCGCCATCATAGCGACTTACACCTGCCCACCTGGTGGCAAACCAGATGTTCCCTTCCCGATCCTCTACAATGGATCGCACGTCATTGCCTGCCAAGCCATCTCCAGTAGTGAAAGTGACGAACTCCTTACCATCATAACGACTCACACCACCTCTCAAGGTACCAAACCAGAGATTGCGGTGACCATCTTCCAGCATGCACCATACAAAACTGTCTGTCAAACCATCTTCAGCAGTGAAGGTGAGTAGGTCAATGCCATCATAACGAACCGCACCTTGATTTGTTCCAAACCAGAGATTTTCGGAACCATCCTCTACGACACTATGTACATTGGGGAATGGCAGGCCATCCCGGACAGTGAAGCTCTGCCATAGACCCTGACGGTGTCCAGGCCCTGCTTCCACCACCTTACCTGGTCCGACGGGCGTTCTGTGGATGCTGAAATAGTCGCGAAGGAGACCATCGGGTTGAGTAGTTCCGAAAGCAGTTCCCAAACTTCTCAGCAATTCCTGCCAGCCAGGATCTTTCTGGAGGGCCCTCTTTTTCACGGCAACCTGAGCGGGCATCTCTATCTCAAATAGTCGGCTGAAGATTCCCTCTACAGGCCCCCGTGCACGCTCAGAGGATTCCAACAGATCATGTCTCCTAAGAACAGGCACAACCTTCTTCTCATAGGTGGCTTCGAACTCTTCCATACGTTTCGGTGGTACCCAAAACGATAACCGAGCTAATGTAGCCATAGTTCATTCATCACCCCTTATTCATAATAGGGTATCCATTCCCAGAATACGCTCCCCTGGTGAGTGCCTCTTTGCCCAACAAGCCATCACGTGGATGTATAAGCTACAATCCTTCATTTTCCCCTAACTATATTCCAACCTTTTCTCTCCAAAGTAGAAAACCCTGTCTGACGTGCATTGACAGGGTTTTATCGAATTAACATACAGGACCTCCTTTGCTTAGATCGAAGCTCCTCTAAGCAGTGGCCCACTTGATAGTTATATGATATCTTTCCGGAGCTTATAGAAGTAATATAAAGAGACAGAGAGATTTGTCAAGTTAATTTGCCAAACGGGGTGCGATTCACGGCAATTGGTAAAATTCAGGCGAGCACACTAACCGATCAAATGTGGCAGTAGAACAGTGTTATCAGTGATTCAGCCTTCCAACCACACATCAAACCCAGATACCGGCAACTCAAGGATCTGTCCGCTCTGGTGTGGCTTCTGAATCACTGAGCGCACTGATATGCACTGATTCTCTAACGGTTATTCAAGTTTTATAAAGCCTTGTACTACATATAGCTTCGAGGTTCTAAGGTAATCCCAGAAGGGGGCGACCGATTATCTATCAACAGATTTGAATCACACCCGACCAAACACAACCAAAGATCTTGGAGAAGATTCAGGACTCTGGTTGAGTTGCTACTAATTCTTCCCTTGAATTCCTAGGACATTTCACGATCTATGAGCCAAGGCTTCTTCGTTCTGAAAGGGGTTCTGAAGCTTCTCAGCCAACCTTTTTCCTCAAGATGTACAAAGCATGCGCGTACGCAACCACGCGCGCCACATATAGGCCAATACTGTCCGTAATTTTTGGCTACAAGCGAGAAATACCTTACCATCGGTACCAGGGACCACCCCAGGTCATGCGCTTCCTTCCAACTCATATTTTGCCTGCTGACGTCAAGATCGAAGCCCGGGATATCCTTCGCGATGAACGGGGAGATCTTCCTGTTGATTCCAAAGTGGGTCAGCTTGCATTTCCCGGTATCTAAATGCCCCCATTCCAACTTTCTTCCCTCGATTTCTATGCTGATGGTTTCGTCCGGATCTATGGCTGAAGCAGGACATTCCCTCACACAGGCCATACAACGGTCACAGATGCTTCCTTCAAAAAGGGGATCCGGTTCAAGCGGCGCATCCGTAAGTACCATGCTGAGCCTCTGTCTCGGTCCGAATTCGGGGGTGAGTAGCACCTTCGAATAACCCATCTCACCGAGCCCCGCTGCCACTGCCGCTATCCGAAATGAGGGAACGACGTCCGGGGGAAACCTCCCCGGAGCAACCGCTGGACGCGATGATCCCCACTCGGAAAGGGCTGCCTTCGCGTTAACCGGCATGGCTTCCCATCCATGTGACTCTATGAATCTCGATATATCATAGGTCACCTCCGAAAGGAAATTTGCCAACCCTCCGTATCCGAAGAAAGCATACGAAGTCCAGTCAGTTCCCTCCTCTATACCTCGGAAACAACCTCTCGGTATCCTCATTGCAAAGACCACTACGGATTTTGTCTCCGGAAAAAGTGTCGATGGATGCATGTCGGCCGGGGCATCCCTGAACCTCTCTATGGGAGCTATACCCACAAGGTCAGCACCGTGCTTTTTGGCAAAGATTTTGATATCCTGAGAATTTAACATCCCCTCCCCCATCAGCTTAGAAGTCGAATATGTCAAGTGACCATGGCTCCCTCTTCCTGAAAGGCTCGTGATATCTCTTCTTAAGCTTCGCTTCGGACTCAAGATGTGCTATACAGGCACGGATGCAAGAGGCACTAAGCCTGTTGGGTTCACCACCGGATGGCTCGCTTCGGCTTCGGGTAGCTCCGTTGGGACACCTTCTACATATATTGAATTTTATGTCTGCGTACCGCATCTCTCTTCCACGTATGGTAAAACCGACTTTGCTTTCGGAGCTTATTGCACCGAATGGGCATGCCCGCACACACTCCATGCACTCCTCTCGGTCACAGATCCTGCCATTAAAGAATGGATCGGGTTCCAGTTTCAGATCCGTAATCAGCATCCCGACCTGTTGCCTGGGACCGAACTCAGGCGTCAGAAGAATGCCACAATGTCCTATCTCCCCGAGTCCAGCCGCAACGCAGGCGTATTTGAAAGGAGGCGAGACGTTTGGGGCAGGCCTGTCCTGCGCTACAGCAATGCCATCAGGCCAGCGGGCCGGATCAACCGGGTGTATCGGTATACCCTCCCAGCCATCATCCTCGATGAATCTGGCAAGGTCATAGGCATACCTCGGGTCGAGTGTATCTCCCGGGGGAAACCAATGTGTCCCTTCCTCTACCCCCCTTATATACCCCCTCGGTATCTCCCTTCCGATCATTATCACGGACTGTGCCTCCGGAAATATGGAGGCGGGGTGGAATCGCGGTTCGAGACCCTCAAACCTTTCAATCCCTGCCACCCCCATGAGGTCGAGCCCATGTTCCCCTGCAAAGGATTTTATTTTGTCTTTACTGACCATATCCCCTTCCTTTCCGTAGGAAGTAAATGTTCAGCCATCAGCTTTGAGCTCCTGAATAGATGATGTGAACATATGCTATGAATCATGGATTGGGAAAATCTACGATCCTCAACTTTTGGCTGACTGCTGATAGCTTATAGCTGATCGCTTAATGTGGTTTCATAAGTATCTTCATTGAGGTCTCCCTGTTACGCATCATATCGAGCGCTTTACTGAAATCTCCAAGTGGAAGTCTGTGTGAAACTAAGGACTTAAGGTTTATCCTACCTGATTTTGCCAACTCTATGGCCGGGCCGAACTCAGCCAATAGGCTGAAGGTCCCTAATATTTTGAGTTCTCTCCTGTATACATCGAACGGATCAAGGGATATCCTTGAACCTTGGGGGCAGACTCCAAAATACAGGATCTTCCCCATGTCTCTCGCATATGAAGTAAGGACCTCTACGACCTTCGGCACACCTGTGGCATCGACCACGAGGTCGAATCCAAGCGGGTATTCTCCCAGGAGTTCCTCTTTAAGTTCATCAGACCCCTTGAAGGTTCTGTCAACTCCGAGTTCTTCCGCGAGATGGAGTTTGTTTTCTATCAGATCTACCCCGACGACCTCCGAAGCTCCGGATATCCTGATCACCTGGGATAGCAAGAGCCCTATGGGGCCCATACCGAAAATCAACACCTTATCTCCCGGTTGAACCTCTGCTAAGTTAACCCCATGGATGACACAACTCAGGGGCTCGATAAGGGCTCCTTCGTCGAAAGAAAGCTCGCCTATCGGAAAGATGTTCTCCGCCTTCACTGCCACAAACTCCTCGAATCCCCCCGGCAGATACACCCCGTATGCCTGAAGATTTCTACAGAAGTGGAAATCTCCCCGTCTGCAAAAGTAGCACTTACGGCAAGGAATGTTCGGGGAGACGGAGACCCTGTCGCCGACACCGAGCCCATCCACCTCCGGACCGACTTCATGTATCTCTCCTGAGAACTCATGTCCAGGCACTATAGGGTAAGTCCCTATGAAATCTCCATCGTAGATATGGACATCCGTGCCACATACTCCAGCGGACTCAACCCTTATCAATACTTCATCAGGGCGCGGTCTTGGATCGGCGATCGACTTTACCTCCATATCGTGGGGTGAATTAAAAACCACACCTTTCAACTTTGACCTCCGTGGTAAATGATGAAAACTATAACTACTTGGCTACAAATATATTATGGTATATAGTTAATAATTATAGTTAAGTGCAGAATATCCTCAATCTGATAATGATACCTGTGAATGGTCTCTTCCCTGCTACCATTATCACCCCGAAGATAAAAAGAAAATCTGGAGCTGTCAACAGCGAATCCCCGGAGATTCAATAGCCCACAACTCGATGTAACTCAAACAAAAAACTTGACAGGTTCTCCCCTCTTTCTATATTACTCCTGCAGGTTTGGTAGAAACTGGCAGATATTTTGAGAGATGCGACGAAGGACCCTACATCTAACAGAGAAGGTGAGCAATGGCATCAGAGACGAGAGATAATAAGGAATTCATACCCTATGTGCCTGCTGAAATGAATATCCCCGAATTGACCGTAAAGGCGATTGTGTTGGGCATTGTATTGACTCTGGTAATGTGTGCCGCGAATACCTATCTTGGCCTTTACGCAGGGATGACAGTATCTGCCAGTATACCCGCAGCGGTTATCTCGATGGGCATTTTGCGTGGTTTGATGAGGAGGGGAACGATATTGGAAAACAATATCGTACAGACAACCGCTTCCGCCGGTGAGTCGTTAGCGGCCGGAATTGTATTTACAGTACCAGCTCTGGTAATAGCAGGTGTGTGGACAGATTTTGGGTATTGGACTACCACACTTATTGCATTATTGGGTGGAACCCTTGGTGTGATGCTCATGATACCGCTAAGGCGTACACTAATTGTTGAAGAGGAAGAGCTGGTCTATCCTGAAGGTGTTGCATGTGGTGAAGTGTTGGAAGCGGGAGAGAAAAGGGGGGCAGGTATCTTCTACGTATTCTCAGCTCTGGGTTTGGGTGCATTGTTCAAGTTACTTGTCGCAGGGGTATCACTTATTAGATCCACTGTTGAAAGTGCGATAAGAATTGGTAAAACTGCAATATATGTGGGAAGTGATATGTCCGTAGCTCTTGTTGGTGTTGGCTATATCGTTGGATTCAACATTGCCCTTCTGGTATTTATCGGTGGCGCAATTGGCTGGCTAATTGGCATCCCGATCTATGGATTGATTCGTGGGCTACCCTCTCAAACACCACTTGATGCAAGCTGGACTATCTGGAGTACGCAGATACGTTATATGGGTGTAGGTACAATGATTGTCGGCGGCATATGGGCCATCATAAAGGTGAGAAGCAGCATTTTTGAGGGATTTAAGGAAGCTATATTCGGCTATAGAGCAGGAGCAATAGAAGGCAAGCTGAGGACCGATCAGGACTTACCTGCAAAACAGACCGCGATTGGCCTGGTTGCAGTTGCAGTCCCTATATTCATACTCTACAGCTATCTGACACATTCACCCAGCACAGGTATCGTCGCAGGTATTGCTATGGTAATAACGGCCTTTTTCTTTGTCGCGGTTTCCAGTTACATCGTAGGGTTGGTTGGCAGCTCAAATAACCCCGTTTCTGGTATGACCATATGCACCCTGTTTTTCGCATCGATGTTACTTCTCTTGTTTGGGATGACCGGCAGCAAAGGTATATTAGCGGCATTAGGTGTTGCTGGTGTAGTTTGCTGTGCAGCGTGTACCGCAGGCGATGTTTCACAGGATTTGAAGACTGGCTGGATTGTCGGTGCAACGCCAAGGCGACAACAGCTTGCACAGATAATCGGTGTCATAGCATCTGCATTCATCATAGCACCGATCCTGACGATATTACATAAAGCCTATGGTATCGGTACGGGTGAACCCGGTTCGTTAACTGCCCCACAAGCGTCACTGTTTGCCAGTATTGCCAGTGCCATGTTCACTGATAGAGCGTTGCCATGGATTATGGTAGGGATCGGTTTGGTCATCGGGATCATCTTGATTGGCATTGATGAAATACTGAGATCGCTCGGAATGGCGTTCCGCGTCCATGTAATGCCGGTTGCAGTCGGTATATATCTTCCACTTGCACTATCTGTGCCGATACTGATCGGTGGCATAATGAGCCTTGTCGTAAGACAGGTCACCGTAGACAGGGGTATGGAGAGGGAAGCGAATCATCGTGGTATACTGTTCAGTTCCGGTTTGATCGCAGGTGAGGCTGTAATGGGTATAATCGTAGCGTTTATGATAGTTCGGGGCATTAAATTGCCAGTAACTGTGATAAAGAATAACTTAATCTCAATGGCTGCATTGGCAGTAATTTTAGCAATACTCGCACTTATTGCAGTAAAGGGTGGGAAAGAGAAGAAATAGCAGATAAAATTTCCATTCAGGGGGCGCATTATGTCTCGGAAAACCGTTCTATCCATTTTGGCTGTTATCACCATTATCTTACACTACAGTTGTGCCACTATTCAGCAGCTCGTTCAAAAACCTACTGTCACATTTGAAGGGATTTCTTTGAAGGACATGTCGTTGTTTGAGGGCACTCTATTATTCAATTTCAAGGTAACAAACCCCAATCCGATAGGGACAAAAATCAGAAATATAGCTTATGATCTCAAGATTAACGACAAAGAGTTTTTGGAAGGAACCTTTGAGAAAGGTATCAAGATAGCAGCCAACGGATCAAATACGGTTGGGCTGCCCATTACCATCGAATATTTAAACCTTTTCCAATCTGTCACAGAGTTTATTCAGTCAGACAGAGTAGCGTATGACCTATCAGGTATTATCGGTGTAGGTCCTTTTGACATTCCCTATCAAACAGAAGGTGAACTGGACATACCGAAGCTTCCAGAGCTATCGCTGAAAAAGATTGAAGTCTCCGATTTCTCCCTCACCGGGGCCTCTGTGCTTTTCCAACTTGAATTGAGGAACGACAATTCGTTTGTGATCAATCCAAGTGGACTTGATTTCAGCATAAAATTGGGTGGAATAGAATTTTCTGAAGGTACTTCCAGCAATGTCTCTCCTGTTGGAGAAGGAGACAAAACCACTTTGGAGATTCCGGTTAATATTAGTTTCTTGAAACTCGGCAGATCCGCCTATCAATTATTGACAACATCTTCGTCCGGATATGAATTAGCAGGTGAAATGAAGTTCAACGTACCTAAGATTGGCGAGAGAAGCTTTCCATTTCAGAAAACCGGCAAGGTGCCATTAATTAAGTAATTTTTGGGAAGCTTCTGTTAATTTTTCGTAGGCATTCAGCATTTAGC
>CAZTBA010000182.1:6510-11885 GCA_964611725.1 uncultured bacterium | reverse complement strand
CACTGAAACTGGCCTATACGCACGGTGGGATGAACATGCAGGGCTGGTTTTTCAAGGGATTATCGTTCACGGCATTTAACTTTGTAGCTGAGAAAATAAGCAACCCGATACCCTTTGAAAAGACCCTGTCAAGGTGGGCTTTCACCGGAGTTGGGGCCGGTGTGATGGCATTCCTGATGTTCATGAGACACTTTCCCCGATGGCCCATCCATTACATCGGGTTTCCGATAGGGAACACATGGGTCCTGTCTTTCACATGGTTTAGTATAATGCTCGCGTGGATTATCAAATTGGTGATATTGAAATATTGGGGCGTGAAAGGATACAGAAAGCTGAAGCCCCTTTTCCTCGGGATGATATTAGGCCAGATTACGGCGGGGGGGGTGTGGATGGTTGTAGACTACTTTGCCGGGACAGTCGGAAACTACATACCTATAGGTGTACCTTAGCCTGATGGTTCCCGCGGAAACTTCGAAATTTGATCCCGTAAGGGCAGGGCATGCCCTGTCCCTACGGAAGCTTTGCAGGACGCTATAATGATGGCTATCCGAAGTGTTGTTTAGATGATCTCTTATACTCATTTTAATTGATAATGAGACTGCTTCCTATGCCCATAAAAAGTGACTGCGATTGAATTTTGTCCTTCAATCTTCAGCTCTCAGCTATCAGCGGTCAGCCCAAAAAACTGAAAGCTGACGGCTGAGCACTTATATCGATTGGCATCATTTTCAGTTAAAAGGTATTAGCCTCCATCGACCCGCTCTCACCGAAACCGATACTTTATCTTAAGTTCTCGGGATTCCACAACCGGCGCACCATCTCAACTGCCTCTTTCGGAAGCCGGTTCAGGTCAAAGAGGCCATAGGACACACGGAGCTCATAGACCCAATTGAAGCGCCTGTGTACATCCGAGTCGGCGAATGCCCAGATGAAGCCGCCGACAAAATTGGGCTCCTTCTGAAAGCCCTCCCAATATGTACGGATGAGCTCGGCCTGATAGGTTTCTCCCGGGAAATAGTCAGTTTTTAGACCTCTAATTGCCCACGAACCGAGTTCTCCGGCTAAGATGGGTTTATCGGGATATTCCGCGCGGAGCGCCTCCATACGCTCGTGCATGGCCTCTGCCAGTGTGTACAATGTATCAACATGGGGTGTCTTCGCGCCAATGTAGACGTTGACGGCGCAGAGATCTGTCTTCCGGAATACCGGGTCCCCGGGCCAGCAGTTGCTCACCTCCACTACAGGGCGGGTGGGATCGAGCTGGTGAATGAGATCCACAAGCTCAAGATTACCTTCCACCGTCATCTTTATGAGCTGCTGATGTTCTTCCTCGGCCTTCTTCCTGGGCTTGGTCATGTTTTCATTGCTGACGCTCCACATGAACACTGAGGGATGGTTACGTTGCCAGCGGATCATCTCGTGCAGTTGCGACTTGGCGGCCTTCAATGCCTCGGGCGAGTCGGTTAAAGCTGGCGGCCTGCCCCACTGATATAGCGGGATCTCACTCAGGAAAAGTATCCCCATCTCATCACAGAGCTCGTAAGTCCTTGGTGAGTTAGGGAAATGGCACCTGATGGCATTCGCACCGATCCCCTTGATGAGGGCAAGGTCCTTCCTGAGGGCGCCCTCATTCGGTGTACGACCGCTATCCGGGTAGTCCTCATAGCGATTGACACCCTTGACAAGGAGTGGCCTGCCGTTCAGGAGAAGTGTTGTGCCCTCTACCTTGATCGACCGTATTCCCACGCGGGTTTGCCACGTGTCGCGACATTTCCCGGATGAGATCTCACGAATTTCCAGTGCCAAACCGTAGAGGTTCGGGTCCTCCGGTGACCACAGGAGCGCGTCCTTGACCTCGAGGGGGATCTCACACTCTGCCCGACCGCCGGCGAAACTGAGAGGACAAAGACCTGCCGCTACCTCAGTTCCAGCGACATCGCTCAGGACAGCTGTCAACTCGAGCGATGTGTCCTCTTCTCGCTCCGCCGCTATATTTGCCCGGACGTGAACTCTCGACAGCTCACCACCGGGATCGGTAATCACGGTTACGTCATCGATGTACACCATATCGGTGATCGTACATCCTACGGAACGATAGAGTCCCCCGTGGTTCCACCAGTCGTATTTCCCTCCCGGGCAACGCTCGGCCTTCGGAACGTTGTCCACGGAAACAGCCAATGTATTGACTTCGCCGTATCTGAGCAGGTGGTGGATCCGGATAGAGAACGGGGTGTAGCCGCCCTCGTGAACCCCGGCCTCCTGGCCGTTCACGTAGAGGACAGTCCTGTAGTTAGATCCTTCTGATGTGAACTCAACCCTTTTCCCTTCCCATGCAGCGGGCACCCTAAATTTCCTGCGGTACCATCCGTATCCCTCGTAGCTCCACAGGTCCGGGAACGATTTATTCCAGCTACTGGGTACGGAGGTATCCATCCAGCCGTTATCATCGAAATCCGGTTCGATCCATCCGATGTCGTCACCTCTCTCCCGGGGAGATTGTGGGCTTTCAGGGTCAAAATCCGGATCCATAAACCGCTGGTTGGCTTCGAGCTCTTCGAAGGCAGGGCAGAACTTCCAGGTACCGTCGAGGCTTACATGTTGGCGCATAAGTTGGCTCCTTCCCAATATGTCTTTGTAGATTTAGAGGTGTTGGTAAACGAGGTTTGTCTCTCCAATCAATCTTGAAGCCAATAAAGAGGATTTATAATGAAAACTACAGGTAGATTTCCCATTTCTTTCCAGAGCCTTTGAGACGCTGTCTCTTCGCATTTTTGGTAGCTGTCCCTTTGGAAAAAGGTAATCGCAATGATCCAGCGTTCGAAGCCGAGTCTTGGAGGGGGCAAGTCCGGCAGAATTATGACATTGAGATTATTTCAGCTTCCCGTAGTGTCCAGCCAGTTCAGAACCTCTTGGGCAAAGCGGGGGAAAACTTCCAGACTCTTTTTAAAGTGTTCGAAAACCTCATTGAGTTATCTTACCCTGTTATGGATCGACTGCTGGTTTGCCGCCCCAGACTGTCGATTTCAATTCCTCATATATACTTTGTAAACCCTAATATAACCTATTTATGATAGTATTGCAATCGAGTTTCAGTCCCCTCATAGGTATTCTATAAACACTTGTGATGTCTTGATCGAGTATATTGTTAATATGGCAGGGAAAGCTCCGGCAGGAAGCCTGTCTAAGCTTGAAAGGATTCTTCCCGTTCAAAGGGGTTGACGATGGGGTGGGAACACTGCAAAATAGAAATAGCTGGGCACGCAAATAGGGGGCAAAATAATCAAAGAGGGATCTGTCAAATGCGTGACAAACGATTTGCATAATGGATGGGTAATGCTTATTTTAAGAATATACTATTCGACCCATTTTCCCGAATCATACCTTTTTCGGCTGAAAATTATCCTGATCCGATATCAGTGCTCAGCAATTGCCCCTGCCTTTGCCGGCACCTGACTGCGAGCAACGCTCAGGCAGGCGGCGGAAAGACGTCAAAATTCGGATTTTCGTGCTAACTGCTGAAAACTTGTACTTAGACATGGAATATATTGAAAGCTTTTGGGAGAACTTATAGCTATGGAAAAATCACGTTTCAATTGTCCCACAAGATCCTTCAATCTGCGATCGCTCGTAGCAAAGACCAGAAAACCCCTCTGGATAAGCATGGTTATAGCTGCAGCATTTCATGTCTCGGCTACGAAGTTGAGTGTACTTGAGGTCAGGCGGGAGACTGTAAAGCCGCTGACGACCAGGTTTGTCAAGAGGAAACCGAGGCTTACCAAGCCGTTGGAGCTCAAAAAACGCCCGCGGCCCAGGAATCGCCCGATGAAAAGGCAGCTTATATCCGTAAAAGTAAAGGTGAGCGCAAAATCGGTGAGCTTTGCCCACCAGCCGCTCAAGGTCCTCGAGTGCATGACAAGACCTAAGGGGAGTGTCTCTCGGGACATAGGCTTTGATAAGATCGAACTTGAGCCCGGGATCGGCCTTGCAGAGACCTGCGTTTCTAAGGAACCGGAGAAGAAAGTCGATATATCCCTCGAGATGCTCGATATCGATGCGCTGGATACCGGAGATTACCACGCCATGGTCATCCAGGATCCCTATGATAAGAAGAAGATCAGTGGGTTCTTCCACCTCGCTGTGGCCTACTCGAGGAGCGCAACCATAGAGGAGGATAACTACTTTCCGGACCTCCAGGCCCTCCCGAACCTCGTCAGAACGATAAACAAATATACGGACATAAGGGCCGACATCACAGATGCTTTCTCCCTCGATTCGAGCGAGCTCTTCAAAACGCCCTTCATATTTATGACCACACACGGTAACTTCAACCTGACGAAATCCGAGGCGCTGAACCTTGGGAGATATCTGATATCAGGAGGGTTCGTCTTCGCGGATGATTGCCTTCCCCGCATAGGCTCATCCGGGGACCTTGCGTTGCGAAGAATGTTCAAAGATGCGCTCGCTGCGGTTGGTCATGAGTACGAGACGGACTGGGTGTTCGAAAAACTCCCGAAAGATCATCCGGTTTACCATTGTTTCTTTGATTTCAGTGCGCCACCGGTGGGAAACGACTATCATGCCAGTGGCAAGCAGAGCCACGCCACAGGAGGTGGGGGCCCCGAAGCTGTCGGAGGGCCGTACCCCTTTCTGCATGGTGTGACCATAGATGGGCGCCTTGTGGGTATTATGTCAAACAAGGATATAGGCTGCGCCTGGAACGACTGGCCGCGCGAAAATCCGCCAAGAGATAACAGAAGACAGCTCCAGTTCGGGGTAAACCTGGTGATCTTTGCCCTCACGCAGGAGGGATCAATCACTCACCAGGTCATGGACAGCGTAACGTATTAGCGACAAAGCATCTGAGTTGACAGGAAGGGGAGAAAACTGTGACCGACCGTGAGAATTATCTGAGAACTATTGAATTCAAGAACCCGGAGCATCTCATCTGCGGTGTGAGTATAATGCCCGCCACGTGGATGAGATACAAGGAGGACCTCGAAGATATCCTCGAAAGACATCCCCTCATATTCGGCCCGTACGAGAAGGGGACCCGGAACTTCGATGAGCTTTCGTTCGGATCGACCTACAGGGAAGGTGAATACTACACCGATAACTGGGGGTGCGTCTGGTACAATATCCTGGGAGGACTCGAGGGACAGGTCGTGAAACATCCCTTAGAGGACTGGAGCGCTCTTGAAAACTATACTCCTCCCGACTCGCTGAAGTTCTCGGAAAGGGGGGAACGTGCCGACTGGGACGACGCCCGAAAGAACATCGAAACCGCCCGAAGGGAAGGGCGGTTGGCTGGCGGTGGAGGCGATAGGTTCTTCGAAAGGCTGCACTTCCTCAGGGGATTTGAGAACCTCATGATGGAT
>CAZTBA010000182.1:4037-6500 GCA_964611725.1 uncultured bacterium | reverse complement strand
TATCGATATGATTATTGAAAACAATATGAAGCTCGTCGAAAAATGGCTCGATATGGGTGTCGACATTATGGGCTTTGGGGACGATCTCGGGACACAGACCGCCCTGATGATGAGCCCGGCGGCCTTCAGGAAATATCTGAAACCCGGATACGCCAGGATGTTCGGCCCATGCCGAAAAGCCGGATCGCATGTCAGCCTCCATTCCGATGGCCATATCATCGAAATCGCCGATGACCTCATAGAATCCGGTGTTACGGTCGTTAATCCACAGGTAAGAGCGAATACCTTAGATGGTCTGGTTGAAGGATTTAAGGGTAGGATATGCATAAATCTCGACCTTGACAGGCAGCTTTTCCCGTTTGCCACACCGGAAGGCGTAAAGGAGCACATAAGTGAAGCTGTGGCCAAGCTCGGCTCCAAGGAAGGTGGGCTCATGCTTTCGGCGGAATGTGAACCCGATGTGCCACTTGAAAACGTAGAGGCGATCTGCCAGGCTTTCGAAGAGGTTATGTACAAATGGTGGTGATGAGCTATGCCCGCAAACCTCACTCCGGAATATCTCGAAGCTGAAAAGAGGTGGAGGAAGGCCAGGACTCCATCCGAGAAGCTCGAGGCGCTGAAGGATATGCTCTCCTCCATACCGAAACATAAGGGTACCGAGAAGATGCAGGCCGACATCAAGCGTCGCATAGCCAAGCTCCAGGATCAGGTATCCCACTCGAAGCAGAAGACCGGCAGGGCGGCTTCGCTCGATCACTTGGAGCGTGAGGGTGCCGGACAGGTCACGCTTGTGGGGCTGCCGAACTCCGGAAAATCAAGCATCCTTAAGGCTGTCACCCACGCAGAGCCTGTCGTCGCGGACTATCCCTTCTCCACCTTCAAACCTCTGCCCGGGATGATGGAGTTCGAGGATATCCAGATACAGCTTGTGGACCTGTTGCCGATATCGGAGGATTTCGCGGAGCCATGGATATACTCGATAATCAGAAGGGCTGACCTGGCCCTTCTGACGGTCGACCTGTCGGCTGATGAGCCTGAAGAGGATGCAATGTCGGCGATGGAACTTCTGGAGAAATCCCGCATTCAACTAATAAGAGATACCGATGTGGAAGCTCCTACCCGGAATGTCACATACAAACGGGGCATCATCGTAGGAACAAAGCTCGATGTCGAAGGGGCGGACCGGAAGCTCGAGTCTCTTCGGAGATTCTATGATGAGGAGTTTACCATAATTGCCGTTTCATCTCTCGCAAACATCAATCTCGATGAAATGAAGCGTGCGATCTTCGATTCACTCAGGATAATAAGGGTATATACGAAGCGCCCAAGTCACAAACCCGACAGGGACAGGCCATATGTCCTGCCGGAAGGTAGCACCGTGATGGACATTGCACGCACGGTACATAAGGATTTCGCCGAAAGCATGAGGTTCTCCAGACTATGGGGCTCGGGAGAGTTCGACGGACAGCATGTGCAACGGGACCATGTACTTGAAGATGGAGATGTGATTGAACTGCACCTCTGATGGAGCGTAAGGCGTAGGGCGTAAAGCGTAGAGCGTGGAGCGAAGAGCAGATTGTAGATTTTTTCAATCTACAATTCATAGCATGACTGATAGCTTAACGTTTACGATTAAGCTACTCTTCTAATTGATCCGAAAGGATCGGGTCCAATTATGTGAAAGGGAGAAAAATATGGAGCAGATTAAGGTCCTTTTCCCTCGATTTTCCAAATATTTCTGCGAAGCTGAACATGTAACCATAGGGGTCCCTTTCCCGAAAGGAACTTTATCATCCACCGATGAGATGGCCCTTTTCTCGAACGATGACGAGGTATTCTGCCAGAAATCGGTCACCGGGAAATGGCCCGATGGGAGCATTAGATGGGTACTGCTCGATTTCCAGAAAGATATAGATTGCAGCATTGACCAGGAGCTCACTCTATGCTATGGCGATGAAGTCTCAATATCTTCGAACTTTGATAACCCTATAACCTTAAGGGAAACGAGAGAAAATATCGAGGTGGATAACGGAATTTTGAGATTTACCGTTCCCAGAGAGGGCTTCAACCTCTTCGATTCCCTACACCTGTCCGATATTGAGATAATATCTCCGGGACAGTCGCATGGGTTTTCGGTGACCGACCGTAAGGGCAAAAAGTTTTCGACCATTTTCGATACCAGCCCCCGGGTCGAGGTCGAGACCTCCGGCCCTCTGAGAGTGGTCATAAGGGCTCGGGGATCCCACTCGGAATCCGGCAATAGGAAGTTCATTGATTACAATGTGAGGATACATATAAGGGCAGGGAAACCCTACATCACGGTCTCATACCAGTTTATAAACAGGGAGGAAGGGGAATTTGCACTCATAAATGAGATATCATACGGCCTCGGCCTCGGCCTTCCGACCGACGGCTCGGCTGTCCTTAGATACGCTGAAAACGGCTACAGGCCAAATCTTGAGG
>CAZTBA010000182.1:0-4027 GCA_964611725.1 uncultured bacterium | reverse complement strand
GAGATGGTCGTCAGAGGTCCGAAGGGATTTGAGATAACTTCGGGACGTGATGCCATAAGGTCTGAAGGGATCGCTGAGTGCTACGTTGATGATTCCTGGATAGGATGGTGTCACGGTGAAAGGGGTATGGCGACGAGCATAAGACATATGTCCGTAAACTTCCCCAAGAGGATCTCACTCGATAGAAAAGGCATGTCGATAGACTTCTATCCGAAGTCGAAAGAACCTTTGAGGCTCTACCAGGGATCTGCGAAATCCCACGAAGTGATGTTCCTCTTCCACGATGGAACGATGACGCCCGAGGAGATCTCGAAACGCAACTTTCTCTTCTATATGCCTCCTCTCCCGGTTATCCCGTCGGAGTGGTACGGGAGATGCAATGCCCTGGGCGAGATATATCCCCCGAACCCTGTGAAGAATTCCAGGATCGAAGCCGTCATTAAGGAGCTTATGGACAGCAAGCCCCGGGGGTATGGTATGATGCACTTTGGGGATGAGCCGAACCAGGCATACACGGCGCAGGAAAGGGGCGGGGGGGATATAGTGTGGTCAAACAGCGAGTATGATACTCCCCACCTCTGTCTCGTTGAATATGCCAGATCTGGCGAAAGACGGTTTTTCTCCATAGCAGAAGCTGCCGCCAAACACTGGATGGACGTCGATCATGTACACTATAGCCCGGATCCTATGAAATCGGGTGGAATCTGCATACATTCGGCCGATCACTGCAGGGGACAGAACGTGACGCCTTCACATGAGTGGGTGGATGGGTTTTTCGATTATTACCACTGGACCGGGGACGCCGAGGCGAAAGAGGTAGGCACGGCCGTGGGCGAGAACATCATGCGCCATATAGAAAAGCTCGGCCCCGGCGGATACTCGGTGAGGGAGATAGGGTGGACGCTCTACAATGTCCTTGGACTCTATGAGGAGACCTGTGACGATAAATATCTTGCAGTGGCCAATAGGCTGGCGGAGAACATAGGGAAGTGGGCTGAAAGTGAAAACGGACTGAGATCTCCGTATAACTCGCATTTTACCGGGCACTCGGTTTTTATGAGCGCCATCGCCCTTACGGCACTCAAAAGATACCACCTCATAACGGGCGGCGAGATGGCCGAAAGGATAATAATCGGTGAGACGGATAGGCTGATCGAGGAGGCTCTGACCCCCGAAGGCATCTTCTACTACAAGGAGTTTCCATCTGTAAGATACTACACTATGGAAAATCTCGTGATGCTCGAACCGCTTGAATACTGCTACAGGCTGACCGGCGACAGGAGATATATGGCCATAGGTATGAGGAACCTCGAGCACTTCCTCTCGTTTTCAAATATGAGGCTCTGCTTCCTGACGGGTGCGGAGAGGATCAGACCTGTAAAGGACGCGATCCTGAAACTCCCGATTATCATCCCGCCTAATGCACAGATCTTGGGGCTCACGGTAAAGCCGATCTTCCCGTTTCTGAAAACGGCGGATGAACTCGGGATGCTTGAGAAAATCAACTATGTATACTGATGCTGGTTTCGTAGTGGTCAACCACAGAGATTTCTATATTTGATCCTGCAAAAATTGGAATCAGGTATCAGCATTAATCTGGTAAACTATGATTCAGGAGAGCGATATGAACAGTAATCCCTCTTGGAAGGAACCCTGGAGACTTAAGGCACCTGCTTTTGCCATTACAGAGTCCCTTTATTATGTCGGGAACCGCGACGTTTCATGCCATCTGATAAAATCGTCAAGTGGTATTATACTTATTGACACGGCGTTTTCCCAGACTGCCTATCTCCTGACAGAAAGCATTCGCTCCATCGGCGTCGATCCCTCCGAGATTGAGATGATAATTCATACCCACGGGCACGTGGACCACTGTGGAGCTACACGACGTATCGGGGAACTGAGTGGTGCCACAATTGCCATTGGCGAGCAAGACATCGAAACCGTCGAACGTGGCACTCCACTGACATGTGCCGAATATACATACGGTATCAGAGATTTTGAGACGTTCAAGGTGGATCGTCCCTTGAGACATATGGACGCTATAGACCTCGGCGATACGGTGATCCACTGTCACCACACTCCGGGACATACACCGGGGGTAATGACATACACCTTCGATGTCCGGATAGACGGAGAAAGTCTGACTGCTGGGCTGTTCGGTGGGCCCGGGCTGTGGACCCTTATGGACGAGCATCGTAAGGAACAGGGTTACCCACAGAACCGGCAGGATTTTGCGGAGAGTCTGAGATATCTCAAGACACTGGATGTCGATGTCTGGCTCGGGGCACATCCCGGACAGAGTAACACTTTCGATAAATTCGAACTCTTGGAAAGGGGAGAAGGCCCCAACCCATTCATCGATCCTGACGGCTGGAAACAATTTATCTCGAAGATTGAGTCGAACTATCGGAAGATGATCGGATGAACTCAATTGGGGGCAGGTATGCCCTGTCCTAAGTCAAGATAGTTGTTCCACGAAATCTGTTGTTCTATTTCGTTATGATAGCGCAGTGGGGACCGGCGGTCGCCCTCATCGAGCAGCATGAAATTCCCAATACTTCGAATGCGTTCAGTATAGCATTTGCTTTCTACTTCCTTTCTGCGGTTTCCCGAGAGCCGTACCGCAGAAGCCATATTGCGCCACCTATCCCGACGAGCGGAAATCCTGAGGCCGGCACCAGCAGGATAATCCAGAGCCGCGGGTCGCCAAACCTGGCTCCCATCCATCCCATGAGATTTGCCATAAGAAATGTCCCCAGTCCGGAGCCGAGTGCCTGCATGGCCAGGGCTGATCCGAAACGGCTGCGTTCATTTTCAGCAATTACAGCGAGGATCGCAGGATATTCGAAGGACCATAGTAGACCACCAAGAACATAGCTTGCGGCAGTAATGGGTTGGCTTCTCGATAGTATTCCGGCTAAGAAGATCCCTCCCCCCAATATCCCGGGTGCGATAAGCATTATGCGGTTTCCTGACCGCTCAGGGATTAGGGTGAGTATACCGCGTGATAGGACGTAAGCGAGTCCATAAGCCGCCATGACGAAGCCCGGAGCAAAGATCTGCTCGGGGAAACTTTCGCTGTCCAGAACCCTCGGCATCCACATGTAAGCAGTGTTGTCAACCATCCCATGGATTATGAGGAGGGAAATGAGCAGCATGCTACTGCCTGGGAGAGGTGTCAGAAAACGTCTATCTCGATCTGTCTTTCGAGGTTCGGCCCGCCCCAGTGTCTTTTCCTTGCGGTACAGAAATATGCCCAATAATAGAGGGAGTGATAGTAATGCGAATGGCAGGTGCAGGACATATGAGAATTTTAACCTCGCATGTGTACGCTGCATGTAAAGCAGATACTCCGCCCATAAGGGAAAAAGGATCCCCCTTGCGCTTACGATTACAAGGTTCAGTGAGAGTACGCGTCTGCGATGCCGTGGGAACAAGTTCACGAGGTAGGACTGAATGGACATATAGAGGGGATACGAAAAGCATGAAATGATGGCAACGGCCGCCAACATCACGATCCACCATTTCCCCTGAGCAGCCAGCAACATCCCCGCTGCTATCCCCGCAAGACAACCGCGCAGGACGGCCCGCGGTCCCCAGCGATCTATCAGAATGCCTGCTGTGAGCGCAGCTAAAGCCCCGGGGACCGTCCCGATGCTCAGGAGAAGGCCGAATTCTCTTACGCCGATGCCAAAATACGACTGTAGAGCGTCTCTGAAAACGGCGAGTACTTCGTTATAGCCGCTGAAAGTTCCGAGAAGAATCGTAACAATTGCGTATTTGAGACGGCGCCGTGGGAACCTACGCTGTTTTGAAGGAGGTAATTCCATCATTCAGCGATCTGTTATTTCCCTTTCGCCTTGGTGGTATCCTTCTTGACAACAGTAGCCGATATGATTTCGACTGTCTCTAAGGGCACATCCTTCATGCCTTTTTTGACTCCGGTCTTTACCGAAGCTATTTTGTCAACTACATCCATCCCCTCTATCACCTTGCCGAAAACGGCGTAGCCGTAGCCCCTGGC
>CAZTBA010000181.1:0-11908 GCA_964611725.1 uncultured bacterium | reverse complement strand
GGCTCAGGCTGTCAGGTTGGCTGCGCTCTACAATTTCCCTTCAGAGCAGGGCATTCCATTTGAAGCTTTCTATCTGACAGCCGATACGACATTCCTTGTTGAACCGACTCTGGAATCTTTGAAACGCCAGTTCGATCCTTTGCCGGAGATACGAGATCCGGAATATTTTCGGTCGGCTCCCTTTGCCCCGCCGTTCGATTCGCGTAAGGCCAAACGGCTTCTTGGATTTAGACCAATGAAGGACTGGCGAACATTTGATCAATGGGAGGAAGCGACGTGAAAATATGGAAGCTCGCATTTGAAGTTTGCACAATTGTATAGTCGAAAGGAGATAGCTGTGATGAGAAGATTGATTTTTGTCCTATTTGTGGCTTTTCTCCTCCTACCCACAGCAATTCTGGCGGAGGGAGAGCTTTCAGAAAATGAAATAATGGAGATCGTAAAGAATTCTCCCTCACCTTCGGATTATCCGCAGGCTTCGGCTGCTATCCTTTTCCACAGGATAACTAAGACTGTGAATTCTGACTGGAGCCTGTCCTTGGATGAACATCTGATGGTGAAAATATTCAATGACAGGGGCAGGAGAACCTACAGCGATCAGAAGCGCCGTTATGATGTCGAGACCGATAGCGTTGTGGTCGTCAGGGCGAGGACGTTCGGTCCTGACCTGTTAGCTATGGATGTGGAAGAAAAGGCCATAAACGATATCACGCCTCCGGAGCTTGCTGGGGCCTCGGTATACGCCAACCTGCAGGAGAAAGTCATATCTTTCCCAGCGATCGGACCAGGCGCGACGATTGATCTCAGGATACGACGCCTCACCAGACCTCCGGAAGAACCCGAAGACAGGCATTTCTGGGGGATAGTTGGTTTTCAGGGGACCGACCCGATACTGCACAGGGAATTCACCCTGAGGGTACCGAAAGGGGTTATCCCGAACTACCTTGTGGAGCGCTCGGAACTTCAGCCTGAAATCTCAGAGAACGATACAGCGACGTCTTATACCTGGCGGGTAAAGGATGTGGAGCAGATCATACCGGAGCAGAATATGCCTCCTATAGCGTCAATTGCTCCCAGGTTGCTCTATTCATCGGAAAGCTCGTGGGAGGAAGTTGCTTCCTGGTTCGGGAAAACCTTCTATGACAAATTGGAGGCCGGAGATGTGCTCAGCTCTAAGGTGTCCGAGCTGGTTTCCGAAAAGGAGACTATTCCCGATAAGGTCAGGGAGATAGCGCTATACGTTATATCTCAGGTGCGCAACGTGGGCCTTTCCCTGGGCGAGGCCGGATATGAGCCGAACAGCTCTTCGGAGGTTTTCGAGAACAGGTACGGTGAATGGCGGGATAAAGCTGCCCTGCTGGTCTCGATGCTCAGAAGCGCCGGCATCGAGAGCTATCCGGCTATGGTAGATGGAGATAGGGTGAGGCTTGTGGAGGAGATACCCACGCCGAAACAGTTTGATCGGCTCTACGTATTCGTCCCTGAAGGAGGCACCGGTGGTGAGGATCTGTGGATCAACCCGATGGGCGATATCTATCTATATGGTTACTTTCCACGTGCCCAGGGAAACAAATCGCTGGTCATAAAGAGGGAAGGCTACGAACTAATTGATGTCATGAATGTCCCACCGGAGAGAAACCTCTGCGAGGTCGATCTCGATGTCAATCTATCCCAAAACGGTGATGTCATAGGTACAGTGACCTGCCAGCTCGACGGGCACTTCGACATGAGGGCCAGAGCACAGCTCAAATACGCTACCCCGAAGGAGAGAAAACAGTTTTTCGATGGAGCCGCGAACTCCATAGGGGAGGGTACGATCGAACTGGAACACAGCCTCTCCGACCTTGACGATCTGACGAAACCCGTCAGGGTAAGTCAGTCCTTCAAAGCCCCTGAGCTTGGGGTCATCGAAGGGGATATGATGGTGCTGAGGCTGCCGCCTGTCCCGTTCTCCTTCACGAATTTCCCCTATTATCCTGCGCTCTCAGAGAGGAAATTCGATTTTCTGCCGGACACGGATTTCGTAGTACGTATCCGTGGTGCGCTGAGCATTCCCGATGGGTATGACGTAGCCTATATGCCGCCCGGGGCGGATCTCGTGGGAGAGTTCGGAAACTGGGAGGTCAGTTTCAAACTCTCAGATGATGCAAGTAAGATTATCTACACCAAAGAGATGAGGCTCGGAGAGGAGCCGATATGTACAGTGTCGTACGCGGAGTACAAAGAATTTTTCGATGATTTCGTGTCTCCCAGAAACAGACTTATATTACTTGAAAGGTGAGGTGGTGTATGGCGGAAGATAGCAGAAAGTTGTTTTCAGAGCCCCCGGCGGAGTTCACCCAGATGCCGTGGTGGTTCTGGAACGACGATATTACCGAAGAAGGTATCGCGAGACAGCTTGCGGATTTCCGCGAGAAGGGGCTCCATGGATTTACCATACATGCCCGTATGGGGCTGCCAAGGTCCATCCCATATATGGGTGAGCGCTGGCTCCAGCTTGTGAGGTTTGCCGTCGAGGAGGCAAAACGAACCGGAATGATAGTCCACCTTTACGATGAAGGTATGTACCCTTCGGGTTCAGCACATGGAGAAGTTGTGAAAGGCCATCCTGAACTTGCCGCCCGCGGAATAGAGATGAGGGATATTCCACTGCCCACAAATGGTCCGATGGGGCTTTTACCTGAGGAGAAGCTCGTGGCGGTGGTTGCCGCCGGTCGGTCATCTGAAAAAGGTGGATTGGACGGAAAATCCCTGAAGCTTATCGATCCAGATGAACTGGGAAACATGCAGTTAAGTGGAAAAAGGGATGTGGATCTACTCATGGCTTTCGTGCTCACTCCGAGCGGTGGAGTGATTCGAGGGGTGCAGGAAGGCGAGGAGGACAGCGATCCGGGCGCACCTCCGGCTGCCGATCTCCTTAATCCAAAGGCCACGGAGAGGTTCATCGAGCTCACACATGAAACCTATTTCAGGACCATAGGGGAGCATTTCGGAAAAACTGTGCTGGCCATATTCACCGACGAGCCTTCCATTATGGGTAGGGCGGCAAAGAAGGGACTATTCCCCTGGACTGAAGGTTTCGAGGATTACTTCAGAGGGTTCAAAGGCTACGACATAAGGATTTTTCTGCCGGGTCTATGGCACGACATAGGTCCGAAAACCGAAAAAATCAGGAAGGATTATAAGGAATCTATTGCGTCCAGACTGAATGATGCCTATTACAGGCTCTTGTTCGAATGGTGCGAGGAGCATGAAATAGCTCTCACCGGACACCCGGCCGGGAGCGATGATATTGGGCCGCTTCGCTACTTCCAGATACCTGGACAGGACATAGTCTGGCGCGAAGCGGAACCGGAGAAGGATACCTCCCTCGAAGGACCCAGCAGCACCGTGGGTAAATGTTCCAGCAGCGCTGCCAGGCATTATGCAAGGCGGAGAAACGGCAATGAGCTTTACGGGGCATATGGGTGGGAACTTACGTGCGACGAGATGAAGTGGATGGCTGACTGGCTTATGGTGCGCGGGGTAAACCTATTCTGGCCACATGCCTTTTACTACAGCGTACGCGGAAATAGAGGGATGGAGCGTCCTCCCGATGTTGGACCCAACAACCTCTGGTGGCCACATTACCGCAAAATGGCGGATTACACACACAGGCTCCACTGGCTCCTTTCGGATTGTCACCACGTTTGTGATGTAGCTGTGCTGTGTTCTCACGACTGGCTTCCGTGGAAGTCAACCAGGGTCCTCTTTGAGAATCAGTATGATTTCAACTACTTGGAGGATCGGTTGCTCTTGGATCTGCCCTCCATGCACGATGATAAACTGCGAATAGCGGATCAGAGTTATGCGGTGCTTATAGTGGAAGTTGATGAGAGGATTTCAAAGCCTGTTTGGGAGAAGATAGAAGCCTTTGCACAGAGGGGAGTCAGGGTTTTTAGGTTCGATCCGGGATCAAAGCAATCGCGCAGGGAGCTTCTCAATTGGCTGGATTCGAATCTGGCACCTGACCTCCGGATCGATCCCTCCAATGATGATTTAAGGTATATCCATGTCATCAAGGATGACTGGCATTTCTACTATATGACGAATGAAGGGGGAAATTCGATAGATGGGAAATTGAGCGTACGATCCCTCGGATCGGCGGAATGGTGGGATCCTCTTACGGGTGAAACCTTCGAAGCCGTGATCACTGGAAAGGGTGAAAACTCCATGAGTGTTCCCCTGACCCTCCAGCGGCGTGAGGGAAAGGTCCTGGCCATAAACCCAGAAGGAAAGCCATCCCTGACACCGCACCCCTCTCCTCCGAAGGTGGTATCGGAGATCGCGGTTGACCACTGGGAACTTCTTGGCCCGTCCGGTGAGATCCTCTCCGAAAGGCTCGTTGATTGGGGGCAAATCCCCGGATATGGGAGGTATTCGGGTACCTTGGCTTACAGATCTGAGTTCAATCTCGATTCCAGGGATTTGGGTGATAGGGCGACCTGGTGGGTGAGCCTCGGTGAGGTACACGATTCCGCAGAGATTAAACTAAATAATAAACATATAGATGTAAGACTCTGGGGACCTTTTATTTATAATATTGCATCTTCTGTAAAAGAAGATGGGAACCATCTCGTTGTCGAGGTGACTAACTCCATGGCAAACCGGCTCCTCGATGCCAGAAAGCCGTCGGGGCTTATGGGACCGGTGAAGATAATCAAGTTTCATTAATTGTTTTGGGCTTTTGATCATGGCACTTGGGATTCCTCGGTCGCTATTGCCTTTTCAGGTGCTTATATGTAGAGACGCCTCGGTGAGGCGTCTCCAAAACAAGAAGAGAGAAGAATGTTTCCCAAAAGATGCTTATATTGTGGATTGTAGAAGGGTAGTTCACTTTGCGATAAAGCTGAAGGAGGTATATCTATGGGAGAGAGTGGTGAGAAGAAAGTCGATCCGGGGATGGAGAGGATATTCGTGCAGACAGGGGTTTCGGGATTTCCTGAGCTCGACGAGTGGAAACAGATCACGGAGGAGGAGGCGAAAGTCGCCTACGATATGACGCTCAGAAACGAGCTCTCTGGTGGAACTCCGGTCGTGCGTGAATTTGAGAAAGAATGGCGTGAGTGGATTGGGACCAAGTATGCTATTACGACCTGCAATGGTACCAGCACGCTCTACAGCGCTTTTTTCGGGCTCGGGGTTGGCCCAGGGGACGAGGTCATATGCCCCACGTACACCTGGATATGCACAATTGCATCCGCGATAATGCTCGGAGCAAGACCTGTATTCTGTGAGAGCGATCCGGAGACACTTCTTGTCGATCCGGAGGACATCCGTCGCCGGATCACTGACAAGACCGCTGCAATCGTGGTTGTGCACCTCTGGGGAAATGTATGCGATATGGACCCCATTATGGAGATAAGCGAAGAGACCGGAATCCCTGTGGTGGAGGATTGCTCACATGCCCACGGTGCCGAATACAAGGGACGTCCCGTTGGTAGCATAGGCAAGGTCGGTTGCTGGAGTTTGCAGGGGAGCAAGCCTGTGAGCGCCGGGGAGGGAGGGGTCATAGCTACGGATGATATCGAGGTCTTCGAGAGATCCTGTCTCGTAGGACAGGTAAATCGTATCAAGGGGGTCGATCTGGTGACCGAGAAATACGCTGAGCTCCAGCCACTCGGACTCGGCATGAAGTTCCGTGCCCATCCTGTGGGCATAGGCATTGCCCAGGTCCAGCTCCGCAAACTCAAAGAACTCAATGCGAAGAGGGGAGCATATGTTGAGGCTGTAGAAGCCGGGATAGCTGATGTCCCGGGAGTCCGCCCATTGAAGGTCTATGAGGGGGCCAAAAGGGGTGGTTTCTACGGCTTCCCCATAAGGCATTTTCCTGCTGAGCAGGGAGGGATCTCGACGCAGGATTTCATTGACGTACTCAAGGGGATCGGAATCCCTGCAAATCCCGGGGGATATCCCCTCCTCCATACCCTTCCGTTGTTCGCAAAGGGGTTCGATGTGTTCACTCGGAACCGGGGACCGCTCTGTGGCGATTACAGGGGTTATAGGGAAGGTGATTTCCCGATTTCGGAAGAGATGCACAGACACTTGATCTTCCTGCCGGTGATGAGCGATCCTGTACAGGGGGCCGCCGATGCGGTTGTAGAGGGTATACGTATGGCGGCAGAGCGTGTTATGGGCGGAATGGAATAGCTTGGTACCTCCAACGGATCGTAAATGATGGAATCTCGTGTGTCTCGCTTCGAATGTGCCACATTTTCCCTGAAACCCTCTGTTTTGCTCAGCAGGGCTACAAGAGGGCTTTGGATCTGGCTAAGCTTAGCAGCGTTGATCCACTTGGGAATTACACAGATGAGACCCTTCGATGGGGAAGAGAAGGTTCTGAAACCTCTTACCGCGAAATTCATAAAGCGCGAGCCGCGGCTTATAAAACCGCTGGAGCTCAGAAAGCTGCCGAAACCGAAGCACCGTCCCATGAGAAGAAAGGTTATCCCTGTAAAGGCAAAAGTAAGCAGCCCTGTGACCGGGCTAACTTCACAGAGCTTAAGGGTTCTCGACAGCCTTGCGAAACCGAGGTTCGGAGTCCGAAAGACTGTCCCCTTTGAAAAGATGCCTTTGGAGATCGAGGAGGCCTCCAGGACGATTTTCGGAGCGAAGGAGCCAGAGTTCCGGATCGATATGTCCCTTGAGATGATGAATATCAACGCCCTCGATACCGGGCGCTACCAAGCTATGGTGATCCAGGATCTAAGGGACAAGAAAAAGGTAAGGGGTTTTTTCCACTTCTATTATGCCTACTCGGTCACTATGTTCCAGCAGCATTCGGGGGATGAGTGGCGCCCCCTAAGGGCATGGCATAGGTTGATAGATGCTTTCAACAAGTTCACCGATATCGAAGCGGATGTGGCGGGAACCTATACCTATGACTCTGAGAAGCTTCTCAAGACGCCGATAGTTCCCGCGGCTACCCGCTATCCCTTCAAGTTGACCGACAGCGAGGCCAGAAATCTGGGGAGGTACCTGACCAATGGGGGGCTTCTCTTTGTGGACCCGATATATTTTTCATGGGTGATGGAAAGGCCAGCCGTCCCGAGTAGCTACTATATGGCGGTCGATGCGCTGGCAACCCAGGATCTGAAGTTCAGGATGGACTATGATTATGAGAAGCTTCCGAATTCACATTGGCTTTACCACTGCTACTTCGATTTCCATGATGGCCCACCAGGAGCTGCGGATGCGATCATACACGATTCCGGCGGAAACAGGATAATTTATCCTTATCTGGAAGCGATTGTTCTGGATGGACGAGTGGCTGTTATCATGAGCAAGAAGTGGTACCATAACCCCTGGGGGGACTGGGGCAGGAGTCATCCCTTCGACTATGAGCCTTATAATCCGACCAGGTGCCTCCAGTTCGGAGTGAACCTTATAATCTTTGCACTCACTCAAGAAGGGTCTATCACACACCAGGTTATGAATTGGGTAGAGTGAAAGCTACAGAGAAGTCTTATGTTAGACAAAGAGGATTCAAAAAAGATGGGTAAACTGATAACAATAGTGGATGATGAACCGGATATACTGGAGCTGGTGTCCATTCACCTCAAAAGATCGGGGTTTGATGTTGAGGAGTTTCTGAATGCGGAAAGTTTTCTCAAATTCATCAGCAATCGGATCCCAGATCTTATTATATTAGACCTGATGTTGCCTGATGGAGATGGTTTGGAAATCTGCAAAAATCTGAAAAGGGATGATAAATCCTCCTCGATTCCCATCATTATGCTTACGGCAAAAGGCGAGGAGACGGACAAGATTTTGGGGTTGGAGTTAGGCTCCGATGACTATGTTACCAAACCTTTCTCACCGAAAGAGTTAGTCGCCAGAGTTAAAGCAGTTCTAAGAAGACAGAGTTCAAAGGAAGATACGAGAAAAATTGATATAGGTGGTGTGCTAACCATAGATTTGGAGAGATATGAAGTCACCGTTGAAGGCGAAGGGATAGATTTGACAGCTACGGAGTTCAGAATCTTAGAATTGCTTTCTTCCAGAAGGGGTAGAGTACTTGCAAGAAATCAGATTTTAGACTATCTATGGGGAGAGGAAAAGGTTGTCTCGGATAGAACTGTAGATGTACACATCAAGAATTTGAGAGAGAAGCTTGGCAAAGCGGCAAAACTCATCAGGAATATAAGGGGCATAGGTTACAAATTAGAAGAATGAAAAGATCAATATTTCTCAAAGTTTTCAGTGGATATCTCTTAATAGTCCTTGCGCTTTCGACCCTGATTCTATTTCTGTCTTTCAGGGCGATAAGGACCTATTATATCGATACGTTGACCAATGATTTGAAGAATCTCGGCATTACTTTAAAGTTAAGTGCAACGACACTCTTAGAAGAAGATCGTTTTCAAGAACTGGATGCCCTTGTAAAAGAATTGGGAAAAGATATCAACACGAGAATCACAATTATAGATCCTGAAGGTGTCGTTTTGGCAGATTCTGAGAAAGACCCAAAGTCAATGGAAAATCACAGGGCCAGGATTGAGATAATGCAGGTTCTGAAAGGTAAGGTTGGGAAGTCTTTACGTTTTAGTACGACCGTGAAAGAAGAGATGCTATACGTGGCTCTGCCTGTTGAAAAGGATGGAGAGATCCTGGGTGTTTTGAGGGTAAGCCTATTTCTTAGAGATATCAATAATTTACTTAAGAATTTGAAAATAAATATCTTAGAGATTACAGCAGTCATAATAGCTATTTCCCTTCTCGGCGCTCTGATATTCTCCCGGGGTTTGTCCAAACCGATTAAGGAATTAAACTCTGCCTCGAGAAAACTGGCCTCGGGAGATTTCAATGCGAGGGTGTTTTTTAAGGGAAGAGACGAATTAAAGGAGCTTGGGGATAGTTTCAATCATATGGCTGATCAAATGAAAACGCTGTTTGCGGAACTGTCTCGCCAGAAGGAAGAACTTAACGTAATAATCTCCTCCCTCCAGGAGGGACTTTGTGCATTGGATGGAAAAGGAAGGATTTCACTGAGCAATGACAGTTTTAAGAATATCGCTCGCGGTGAGGCTGTCGAAGGGAAATTTTATTGGGAGGTTGTAAGAGAACCTGAGTTTGGTAGTTTAATAAAAAAGGTTATGGGCCAAAGGAGAAACTTTACTGAAGAAATAGAATTAAACGACAGAATCTACTTATGTAGTGCGACTTTCTTAGATTCCCGGGAAAGGGTAGTAGTGATCTTTTATGATGTTACGGAGATGAAAAGTTTAGAGGATATAAAGAGGGATTTCGTTGTAAATGTATCGCACGAGTTAAGAACCCCTCTAACCGCGATAAAGGGTTTTGTGGAGACCCTGGAAGGAGAAATGGATGAAGATAACAGACGACGTTATCTGGCGATCATCAGGAGGCATACAGACAGGCTTATCAATATTGTCCAGGATCTAATTTTACTGTCCAAGCTTGAGGAAAAAGATATTGAGATGGAATGGGAAGAGGTGAATTTGAGAGATTTGGCAGAAAATATCCTGAAGATATTTGAGCCAAGATTAAAAGAGAAAAACTTGGATCTGAAGATAGTGACAGATGACGGCTTACCTTCTATCAAAGCTGATCCCTTTAAATTAGAACAGATGTTTGTTAATTTGATAGATAACGCTCTCAAGTATACGGAGAAAGGGGAGATTACCATATCATTGGGATGCAAAGAGTCACGGATAATGATAGAAATACGTGATACTGGAATAGGCATCCCTGCGCAAAATCTATCTAGGATTTTTGAGAGATTCTACGTTGTCAACAAGTCCCGTTCCAGGGAATTGGGTGGAACCGGTTTGGGCCTCTCAATTGTAAAACATATAGTGCTATTGCATAACGGGGAAATAGATGTAGAAAGCGCTCCAGGGAAAGGCACGAGGTTCACTGTTACCTTACCTGTCAATACTACCTGATTGGAGTACCTGCTTTAACGCAAAACTAATACTTCCTTTATACCCAATTAAACCCCGGGCCTATTTTCTCAAGTGTGATTGAGAAAAAACCTGCCAATTACTTTGTCCCAACTTTCTGTGGAAAATCTTAACCTGCTGTATAGAGGCTCTGAAGAGAAAAAAAGAGAACAGATTCAGAATTAACAGAGAATTAACACAGACTTCATACTGAACTAACAGTCGGTGAGTATAGTTTCACCGAGGTTTGATTGTGGAGCAGATAATTAGTGACTCTTCTATTGGGAAGGAGGCAAAAATGGTCAGGAAAAGCCTGGTGATGATGCTTTTACTGAATATATTTGGTCTTGCAGGTGTATCCCGTGCAGAAGGCAAATTCTCTGGCTATGTGTTTGCGGATTACTATTATTTAGTAGCCGATCACAATGACAGCCTGATGGGGAGAAACGGCTTCTGGATCCGCAGAATATACCTTACCCATGACAGGGAATTTGAAGATAAAAGTACGTCTCCGTTTTGAGATGAGCAGCCCGGGAGATTTCACCACCGAAGGTACCCTGTCCCCCTATGTCAAAGATGCCTATATATCCTGGAAAAAGTCTATTAACACCATAACATTTGGGATCCATCCGACTCCTACGTGGGGGAGCATTGAGAAGATATGGGGCTATCGCTCCTTGGAAAAAACCCCTCTTGACCTGCAAAAGTTTGGCGGCTCAAGAGATTTCGGTATCTCCATAAAAGGCGATATAGAAGATTTAAAGTATCAGCTTATGCTTGCAAATGGGGAAGGTTATAAAGCGGAAGTGAACAAGGGTAAAAAAGCCTATGCTTTGGTGGGATATCAGCTACCGGGAAATCTCTATGTCGAGTTATACGGAGATTATGAGGCAGTAAGTAAGGATGAGGATACCTATGTATTGCAGGGATTTCTGTCATACAGCGGTTCTTCAGCAAGGTCCGGTATCCAGTATGCACAGATAACTCATGGGAAATCGGGAAAGAAATCTACATACCATATTCTCTCGCTCTTCGGCATAGTGAAGTTTGGCAGTAGCATTGATGCCATAGCAAGGTACGACAGGATGTCCGATCCGAACCCCAATGGGGAGCAGATTTCATATATTCCGTTCGATGGCACAGCACCTTCAAACCTGATAATAGCAGGTTTGTCCTGGGCTCTTCAAAAAGAGGTTAAGCTCATACCGAATGTAGAATATGTTTTCTATGGTGAGAGAGGGGGTAAGCGTCCAGACCCTGACCTCTATGCGAGGATCACGCTATTTTATGAGTTCTAAGACAGAAGAGGAGGTAAAATCATGATCAGATTCGCGAGGCCTTTGGCCATATCCCTAATTGTAGCTCTGGGACTTAGCGTCGGAGGATTACAGGCAGCAGATATGGCACTTATAGGTGCAGGTGCAACTTTTCCTTATCCCTTGTATTCTAAAATGTTTGATGTATATTATAAAGAATATGGGGTAAAAATAAACTACCAGGCGATAGGCTCCGGAGGAGGCATAAGACAGCTCATTAACAAGACCGTTCATTTCGGTGCATCCGATGCCTTCATGGGTGATGAGGAGCTTGAGAAAGCCCCTGCGGAGATTCTCCACATACCGATATGTTTGGGAGCGGTCGCGGTGACGTATGATATTCCTGGGAATTCCCAGCTAAGATTTACTCCGGAGATCCTTGCCGGTATATTTCTCGGAAAAATTGCCAAATGGGATGATCCTCAGATAAAGGAGGCAAATCCCGGTGTGAAGCTCCCGAGTCTTAACGTTGTGGTAGTGCATCGCTCTGATGGGAGTGGAACTACGTTTATCTTTACGGATTATTTATCGAAGGTAAGCAATGATTGGAAGGGTAAGGTTGGAGTAGGTAAGTCGGTCAACTGGCCAGCAGGATTGGGAGCCAAGGGCAACGCCGGCGTTGCTGGGCTAATCAAACAGATCCCTGGC
>CAZTBA010000180.1:0-11938 GCA_964611725.1 uncultured bacterium | reverse complement strand
TGAAAAGAAATCCCCCCCCTTGCGCATAACAATTCCTACACTCTTCGCACCACATATCGTAACAATATCCACATCAGGAATCGTATGACTCACATGACTTTCCTCTACATTAATAGAATTGTAGAGCAAACCACTTTTCCCGCCAATAAACCTATTAATCTCCCACTGGGTAAATTTTGAGACAGCTAAGACTTCAGTCGCAAGCTTACAGGAGGCTTTTACAACAAAACTCTTTACAGGGGACAAGTGAACTCCATACCCCAATTCTTCGTCTTTCGCAGCATCATATCCACCTATCAAAATTACACTTTTCCTACCCAGGATCTTCGCCATTAGGGTTGGCATAAAGGCATGCAAATCCGCAAACCAGATAAATATCAAATCAGAGGCCCAAACATAACGCAATAGCCATAAGAACAAACTTATCTGAGCCCTCAATATAAGCTTAAAGTTACCCCCTTCATAGAAGAAGCTTTTAACTGAATAGAACCTTTTAAGAAATATCTCATCGGAATTTATAACCGGAGATCTGACAACGTGAATAAAAAGGGCCCTTCTCATGCGGTCCTCCTGAGTCTGAGGGAATTAGATACAAAGGCTATATCATCGGTAGTTATACCCTTGAAGAGGAACATCAGAAGGGAAAAACTGAATACCCCTAGAAACATCAATAGTAAAACGTTCCTAACAGGGAAAATACAAAGGATTAAAACCATAAGTAAAGATGATAAAATTGGTTTTAAAGCGAACTTCCTAACTTCTATATCTAAAACCTTCTTAGCTTTTACATAGGAGTAAATCGCAACCATAGCTTCAGAACAAACAGTAGCGATAGCAGCCCCCTTTAAGCTTAAAAGAGGTATCAACAGCAAGTTTAACAATATGTTCATCAAAGCGCCCCACCCCATAGCTTTCATGAAATCCTTCTGGCGATCACTCACCAATAATATTGTACCACCATATAACGCATTAACTCCCTTAACCACAATATTAATCAAGAGAATCTGGAAAACCGGAACGGTACTATCATATTCTAAACCATAGAAAAGTCTAATAAGAAATGATGCTAAGACTATCGCGCCAGCCGTTAGCGGGATAGTATAGGCTAATATCAACCTCGATGTCCTCTCGAGAAGTACCGTCAGTGATTCCGGTGATTCTTTGAAAAATTTAGAGGCAACAGGAAATAGCGCCTGGTAGTAGAAACTCTGGACAGCATATATAGTCAGAAATAGTCTACTACCCGCGCTATACCAACCTACAATTTCATTTCCCCCTATCAACTTAAGGATTACCTTATCCAAATAGAGATAAGTGGCCCCAAACATACCCATTGCGGCAAAAGGCCATCCCTCTTTTAACATGTCTTTGCAAAATCCCATATCTATTTCGAATGATATTTTGGTGATTTTCCTGTTTAGAATAAATAATCCAAGCACAACTGTTAAAGCACCTGCAAAAGGATAGGCAGCGATGATAAAAAAGAGCTTTGCCTCGATGGATGAGAGCAAAACCCAAATGCATAAGCTAAAAAATATTGTTTTCTCGACAATTGTTACCAGGGCTGAATATTCCATAATCTCAAAGGCCTTAAACATCGCTTTTATCATCATGTTGATGGAATCCAATATTAACCATGTAGCAGCTAAGTAAACTAATATATTATCTTCTGATACCTTTCCTACAAATTGAGTCAACAGGAAAATCAGACAGAAAGTAGACAACCCGAGAAGCAATTTTAAAAGTATAAAATTATCCAGATACTTAGCTGCCAACTCTCTTCTCCTTGCGACATTTCTAATCACCAGGGTGTTGATCCCCAGGTCGGTAAATACTGTAAACAAGGCAACAAACGCCAGAGTAAAGGAATACCGCCCGAAGCTTTCGGCGCCCAGTCGCCGGGCAATAAGCAGGGTAATCACAAAGGTAAATATTCTGACTATTACCTCTGAGGCCAGCAGAGCCAGAGTATTCTTAGCTATTCTCTGTGCGGTGTTTAATTCCATATCTCAGTCAGAAAATTCAGTTATAGAGAATGCGGTTTTATAAACCGAACGAAGTTAAACAAGGTTTTACGGGCGATAATGGGTTCAGCTTCTCAAACTCTTGAGGAACACTACCAGTAATACGCCAAATACCACAAGCGACAATAGGCTCACCCATCTCCATACAAAGGCCATCTTAGAAAAATACTTTAGCTCAACCAAATGCTCCCCGGGAGGCACGAAAACCCCTTTCCACACGTAATCTGTCCTGAAGAGGGATACCGGCTGTTCATCTACATATGCCTTCCAGTTGGGATTGTAGTTCTCCGAGATTACCAGCAATCGCCATCCTTGAGAGTGGGTTTTGAGCCGGATATAGCCCTTTCGTGGATCGTATTTCTCCTCTATAACCATGTCCTCGGACCAATCGCCTATCCCCAAACTGTCGGCAGGAATCTCAGGGGCTCTATCCAGAACCGCCACCTGGCATTCCCCTTTGTCCCGCAGAAATTTCAAGCTTTCCTCCTCGCTTTCCAGCACAACATAGCGTCTTGCAAGGTAGAAAAAGGGACAGGCTCTGGGATTCTCGTAAACAAAGTATTTTTGATAGGAATATACCGGTGACAAGCCCTTCATAGGAGACTCTGTGATTACATATCGGATATTGAGCAGATTGACGATACGACGGTTCTGTAAGTTCTCGGGTTGAGTTATAGTGTAATACCATCGGTTCATGAAGTCGTCAAACCGGATAGCGATGTTAACTCCTGGTAGATAAAATCTGTTTTGACGTGAAATCGGTAGCACCCTGTACCTTCCCGGGTGCTCCCTGAAAAATTCAGCCAGTTTCTGCTTTGCCCGATACATAGCCTGATAGCGATAGGCCTCTTGGTAATTCAGAAAGTCCCTGTCCACTCGCCAGGTGTCCGCCAATACCACAGGAATCAGCAGGACAATCGCCCATTTTCCCTTGAGCTTTCCCCCCCACCAAAGGTAAAGCACGCAGAATAATATCCCGGATAGAAACATTGCCCACAGTCCCCCGGTTTGCAGATGGGGTAGAGTTTTGCGGATGACCTCAAGTTTCTGAGGGGGTATACCGGTGTAGAAGAGCTTCACCCAGAGTGAGGTTAGAGGCCCCGGAGCTACAGCGAAAAGGAAACCTAATCCGGCACTGGTCACCCAGAGTGTCAACAACAGTTTCTTATGGACCTTATCTAAGTTTTCCAGACCCATAGCAGCTAAAACACACAGGGAGAAAAGCCCGAGAAAGGCTATCATCCCGGGAGCCCTGATCGACTTAACACCTGGAATGACATGGTAGAATATCGAATGCACCGGCGTGTTGGGTCCCAGGGCGTACGCCATAGATAGCACAAACATTACCAGGAAAAACTTAGCTTTGGGATCCCTCCAGCAGACTATCAGCCCCAAAATACCAATCCATAGAGGGAGGAGTCCCATATACTCTGAATTCAGCTTAAAGTAATTTCTCCCCCAATAAGTTCCCATGTATCCCCCAAACTCAGGGACGGCCAAAGAAGCCATCTCCTCAGGGTGCAGGGACCAGGAAACTGCATACTCGTAGGATCGGCCGATCACGGCCCGTTTGGAGACCGTCTTGGAATGAAAATAGGGAGGGAAGAGGTTTATCGCACCTATGCCTACCCCAAGTATGAACGCCAGGGACAGAGCCCCACGGCGGAGCAGGAGAGCCTTGTTTTTCTCTGTTCGGTAAACTTGCCATAGTTTGAAAAGGAAATATAACCCGACTCCCCAGATGGAAAAATACGCCATCTGTATGTGATCTGTATATATTTGCAGGGCCAGGCTTCCAGCCAGCAGTAGAAAATATTTAAGACTACCAGTTTCCAAACCCCGTTCCACAGCTAAGAACATAAGCGGAGCTAAGGCTATGACCTCCATTTTGGCATAGTGACCGGCAAAGGTAAATGTCATAAACGTGGGTGCGAACATATAGGATAATCCTACGAGGAAGGAAATACTCCTGCGAATTCCAATGCTCCTCAGGTAGAGAAACATGAAGCCTCCGGCTCCTATCGTGATAAGGATGTACCACCAGCCGAGGGCTTTGTAAAAAGACATCACAAAATGAAACAAATACAGGGGGAAATATCGCTCCCCCACCCGTCTATCCGATACCGCCCTGCCCCCGAGTTCCGGAGACCAGTTCGGAGGGTTTATATATGATTTCATTTCGCTCAGTTGTTCCTTGCGGAAGAAAGAATCCGGACTGTGATCAGCTCCGACAAGAATAACATCGGAAGTCAGAAATCGTCCGAAAAATATCAGGGATAGAAAGGCAAAACCAATCACCGGGAACCATTTCACGTATGAAAGTCTTTCCTCCAATGGCTTAGATTTTCGCATTTTCCACAACCTCCTGGTAAAAGAGCTCCCTTTGCCTTACTATCTCCTCCTCTCGGAACTGCCCAGCCCACTCCCTGGCGAACTCCCCTACCTGCCTTCTCAGTTCCGGGTTCTCTATTAAAGCACACATAGTTTCGCCTAAGGCCCTCCAGTCCTCTGGAGGCACCAAAAAGCCAGTTTGACCATCCTGGACAATTTCTGAAAGTCCCGGGGCATTTGTGCCTATCAGTGTCTTAGCAGAGGCGGCAGCCTCCATGGCCACCATAGGCCACCCTTCGTACCGAGAGGGCATACATAGAAACATGGCACCGGACAGCAAGGAGAATTTTCTCTCTCCCGTGACAAATGTCTCCCGTTGGACAGCGCCCTCGAGCCCATGTTCCACGATCAATCGCTCCAGCCAGGTTTCGTCCTTAGTTGTGCCCTTTCCTACGATCTTCAAAACTATCTCTGGATGTTTCCTATGCACCCCAACAAATGCATTCAAAAGGAGATCCAGCCCCTTCTGGTAAACATCTATCCTTCCCATAAACAGGATATAGTTCTGCTCCCGACCGGATAGCTTGAAGAGGACTTCTGAAGGGGCAAAGGGTATTACTTTAACACAGGCCCCTGAGTTCTTGCTTCGCACAACACTGCTACCAGCGTGGGAAACTGTGATGAAAGATCTGTAAAGCCGCAAGGCCATAAGCTCAGCTATAAATGGCCCCAAACCGAAAGGCCCATACTTGTGCAGTGGATGCGTCCCTAAGATGTTGTGTATTATCGCTATGGCAGGTGTACGCGTATACAAAGGGATCAACACAGGGGCATATACGGAGAAATCCGCTACTATCAGGTCGGCTTTGCTGTGCTGTATCCAGAAGGGAGCGGAAAAAGCATACGAAAGACGACTTAAAATATACGAGCTCCCTGTCCCTATACGGATATATCGCACCCTATCCCGCAGGATAATCCTTTGGCTATCGGGGAATGATCCTGTAAGTACTGTAACGTTGTGACGTTGAGATAGTTTCTGATTAAGCAAGCCTGAATGAATTGCCCCTCCCCCACCGAGCCACGGATTATCTATATCGTCGTAACTTAAGTGTAAGATCCGCATAGTTTTTACATACATCCTTTGAAGCCTATGTTATCCACAGAACCAACAAGGATAATCGATCCGAGACAAAATCTCACCCTTATGAGCCAGTTATACACTTCCTCAAATTCGATTTAACAGTTACCATATTTCTCAACAAAAATTATACAAGCGGGAAGAAACGCTTCGGTTTCTACGGAATTCCTTGTAAATCATCATTCCCTTCACAGGTGATCCGAACAAAGTGGGCTGGATAATGCAATCTCAAAATAAGTACTCCCTATCTATCATGCAAGGAATTTAACGTCTTATGCAGAGCTTCTGAAAGGTTTTATGGGTATCACCTCAAGCTTCTCTCCCGCACAATGTCCTCCATGAATTCAAGCACTTCCTCAACACTCAGTCTCTTCATACAGCTTACGTCCCTGTCACATTTGCGCCTGACCCCGACATCCTCAACTTTCCAGCAGGGGCTGCACGGAAGTCCCTTTCTCACAACCACGTTCCCATCGCCGTAGGGAGCGGTTCTGGTATGATCGGTCGGTCCAAATATCCCAACTGTCCGTACCCCCATAGCGACCGCTATATGCATAGGTCCCGAGTCATTACTTATGAAGAGCTTACATCTTCCTATAAGCGAGATGGTCTGACGCAAGGTTGTCCCCTCTATTACAAAAGAGGGACCTTTCATCATGTTGGAAATCCGGGTTTTAAGCTCTCTCTCCTCAGGTCCTCCGAATACAAGTATCTTAGCATTGAGCCTTTCCGAGAGTATATCTCCAAGTTTGGAGAATTTCTCGGCATCCCATCTCTTATGGACCATCCCTCTCTCCCCGCTTGAGCCGGGATGCATTCCGATCAGAAATTCACCCCTAAGTCCGTTGGACTCAAGGAAAGCATCAGCGAAGTTTTCATCTTCAGACAGTATGTCTATCTTAAGCGCAGGTTTGATATCTGAAACATCTATTCCAAATGCTTCAAGGAGGTTCAGGTTCTGTTCCACATCGTGCAGACCGGGTTTCATGGGGATCTTCAGGTTATACAGAAAAGATAGGCTTTTCCACCTTTTCCGGAGGTATCTATGTGAGAGTCGCAATTTTGCTCCTGAGGCGAACGAAATAAGGCTGTATCCGAAGTGGTTTGATGGAAAGGTAGATATGCAGAGGTCGAAACGTTTACTCCTCAAGGTGGACAGTATCTTCAGGATTTCACGTATTCGAAAGCCAAGTGTTTGATTTACCAATACGATCTCGTCCACACAATCGTATGTCTCGACCAGATCTTTGAAGGATTTCTTAAGGACGGCCAGCGAGATAAAAGCATCTGGGAATTCATTTCTGAGCTTCTCTATGGTCGGACGGATGAGTATAAGGTTTCCGATACCGATAGGTCCGATTATGAGAATCCTATGGAGATGTGGTTTCTTAACCTTAAAGCTTTCCCTGTGGATATGGGGTGACATATCTAATCTTCGAGGATATATTCGTTTCCTGTAAGATCTTCAAGGACCTTTAGCGTCACTCTCTGCTCATCCTGGTTTCCGTGGCTCAGAAATTCCTCGAGTGGTTTCACTGCATCAAGGTCTCCAATCTTCCCCAGGGCGATAACAGCTTCTTGTCTCACCCATGTACTTGGCTCATCCCAGTCACCTATCCCCCTATCCCAAGCTATCATACCTATAAGTATTGGGACAGCCGTTCTGTCCCTCAAAGTCCCGAGCGACTGGGCAACGACATATCTAACTGATTCGTCAGGATCGTATGCGGCCGCTTCTATAGAATCTATGATTTCATCCTGCGGATTTGCAAGTCCGATATTCGACTGGAAGTACGAGAGTGCTGCTACAGCGTTCTTACGGACTTCCGGGGATGGATCTTTCAAAGATGACAGTAACAGGGAAACCATATCAGGGGATCGGAAGTTTCCGATAGCAGCGATAGCGCTTTTTCTGACGACGTCGAAGGAATCTTTGGTTGCCGCTGCAAGTGGTTCCAGGACCCTTCTGTCACCCAGCTTACCGAGAGCTTCAGCCGCAGCAGCACGTATATATTCATGGTCATAATCGAGGAGTTGGATGAGCGGGTCAACGGCCCTTTTATCCCCGAGCTTACCGAGCACCTGGGCGGCTATATACTTTGCGGTATCATTTCCGGATTCTAAGGTCGAAATAAGCGCTGGAACCCCTGCTTTGCCCATGCCGAGGAGCCTATGTGCGGCCCTCTCCCGGGTCACTCTGTCTTCATCTCCCAATTTCTGGGCCAATTTTTCGGTTTCCTCTCCACACCCGGAAACCGCTAAAAGGAACGCAAGTATGAGAATTTTCCTCAGCATAGGAGTTCTCCTTTCGTTCGAAACACACCTCAAAGAAAAAGCCCCCGGTCAGGAGGGGGCCAAAGCGAAAAGATGGCCTGTATGAAACGTTACTAAGGACAGCGCAGGGACCTTAATGGTCTCATACCTCCATTATCTCCTGCTCTTTCTTCTCGAGGATATCATCAATTTCCTCTATGAACTTGTCCGTGAGCTCCTGAATTTCTTTCTGAGCCCTATGTGAATTATCCTCTGAGATTTCGCTCTCTTTCTCAAACTCTTTAAGGGTCTCGTTTCCGTCCCTGCGGATATTTCTTACTGCCACCCTCCCATCCTCGGCGAGTTTTCTGACCAGCCTTACAAGGTCCTTGCGCCTTTCCTCCGTAAGCTCAGGTATGGGAAGCCTTATCACATGTCCGTCATTTGACGGTGTAAGGCCCAATTTCGAAGCAAGTATCGCCTTTTCAACCTCAGGTAGTACAGTCTTGTCCCAAGGTTGGATCACTATAAGCCTTGGCTCAGGTATACCTATGTTCGCCACATGGCTAATTGGGACGGGAGAACCGTAGTAGTTAACCCGGATACCATCCAGGAGGGAAGGGCTTGCCCTGCCCGTCCGTACAGTGGCCATTTCATGTCTGATAGCCTCTACCGTCTTCTCCATTCTTTCTTTGGCGTCCGACATGACTTCTTTGATCATTTCTTATCCTCCTCGACGATGGTACCGATAGGCTCTCCCATAATTACCTTACACAGATTGCCGCTTTTTCTGATATCGAAAACTACTATCGGTATCCTGCTATCCATGCAAAGGGATAAAGCAGTAGCATCCATCACCTTGAGGCCCATCTCGATTGCCTCCATATAAGTCAGGCGGTCGAACTTCTTGGCCTCTGGGTTGCTGACCGGATCATTGTCATAGACCCCATCAACTTTCGTCCCTTTCAATATGACCTCAGCCCCGACCTCCACAGCCCTCAGTGAAGCCGCTGTATCGGTGGTAAAAAATGGATTGCCGGTTCCGGAGGCAAAGATAACTATCATCCCTTTCTCAAGATGACTTATAGCTTTCCTCCTGATGAAAGGCTCGGCCACTCCGTCTATCCTTATAGCGGTCTGGACACGCGTGAGAAATCCCATCCTTTCGAGGGATTCCTGAAGGGCAAGGGAATTTATAACTGTACCGAGCATTCCCATATAATCTGCAGTAGCCCTATCGATCCCATATTTGATAGCTGCCCTGTAACCCCTGAATATGTTCCCCGCCCCGACAACAACACATATGTTAACGCCGAGTTCCTTGGCAGATTTTATTTCATTGGCCATATAGTTGACCATATCAAGGTCGACACCGACCCCTGATTCTCCAGCCAGTATCTCACCGCTCAGCTTTAGAACGACACTCTTATATTTGGTTTCAGGCATAAGTTGGGACCTTTATTCTTCATCTCCGAGTCTGTAGCGGACGAATCTCTTAACCGAGATATTTTCCCCGATTTTAGCCATTGCCTCGACTATTATACTCCCAACATTCTTTTCAGGGTCCTTTATAAAAGGCTGTTCGAGCAGGCAGACTTCCTGATAAAACTTGTCCATCTTGCCGTCGATTATCCTTTCGATAATGTTGTCCGGTTTTCCGCTCTCCTTTGCCTGAGCCCAGTATATCTCCTTTTCCTTTTCCACCAGATCCTGTGGAAGATTCTCCCTATTAACGGACAGTGGGTTTGCGGCAGCAATCTGCATCGCCAAATTCTTTGTAAGCTCACGGAATTCGTCTGTGCGGGCAACGAAATCTGTCTCACAGTTCACCTCTATCAGGACACCCAGCCTGTTACCAGGATGTATATAGGAGAATATAAGTCCTTCCTTTGTCTCTCTATGGGAACGTTTTGCGGCAGATGCTATGCCCTGCTTGCGGAGATATTCCACCGCTTTATCTATATCACCATCGGTCTCCTCAAGTGCCTTTTTACAATCCATTACCCCAGCCCCGGTCTTCACACGGAGCTCTTTAACTGTACTAGCGCTGATATTCATCTGAGCAGGTCTCCCCTCCCTACAAATTTCACTAATTCTCAATAACCGGTTCGATCGTGCTGTCCTCTGCGGGAGATTCGGCCTTGCCTTCCTCGGCAACTTCCACTTGCTCAACGGCAGCCTTCTGCCTTCCCTCCAGAACAGCGTCCGCGATGACTTTGGTTATGAGCTTTATCGACCTTATGGCATCGTCATTTCCTGGTATCGGATAATCTATAAGATCAGGATCGCAGTTCGTATCCAGAATAGCCACAACCGGTATCTGAAGCTTATTCGCTTCGGCGACGGCTATTCTCTCTCTCTTGGTATCGATTAAAAAGAGCATAACTGGAAGCCTGTTCATATTTCTTATACCACTCAACGCAGTGTGAAGCTTTTCCCTTTTCCTCTCCAAACCAAGGACTTCCTTCTTGGTAATTTTATCATAAGTACCATCCTCGCTCATCCTGTCGAGCTCATCAAGGCGTTTCACATTGCGCCTTATGGTCTGGAAATTGGTAAGTGTCCCTCCCAACCACCGCTCAATCACATAAAAAGCACCACACCGTTCCGCCTCTTCCTGTATGACATCCTTGGCCTGGGTCTTGGTTCCGACCAAAAGGATCTGACCGCCCGTAGAGGCGACTTCACTGACGAAATCAATAGCTTCTTTAAGCTTCGACATCGTCTTGAGGAGATCTATTATGTAAATTCCGTTTCTCTCAGTAAAGATGAACTTCTTCGTCTTCGGATTCCATCTCCTTGTGGGATGTCCGAAATGGACCCCTGCTTCTAAAAGATCCTTCATTGTGACCATAACTAAACTTCCTCCGAATAGGTTAAACCTCTGCTTTCGTCAACTTATGCCGGGACTCCGGAAATCAGAGCACTTCCGACATAATCGGAAAGCGTGTGTAATAGTAGATCCTACCTCTTAGAAAATTGGTATCTCTTGCGAGCTCCGGCCATTCCATATTTCTTTCTTTCAACCATCCTGGGATCCCTCGTGAGCATGCCTGCGGCTCTCAGCACAGGTCTCAGCGATTCATCATATGTAACGAGGGCCCTTGCTATGCCAAGGCGTATCGCGCCGGCCTGTCCGGAAAGACCACCACCCCTTACATTGGCCTCAATATCGAACCTTCCGAGCAAATCAGCGACTCTCATTGGGGCCTCTGCGATAGATGTAAGGGTCCTTCTACCTCCGAAGTACGCCAACATATCACGCCCGTTAACTGTCACCTTCCCGCTACCTGGATTAACCTTCACCCTTGCAATCGCGTTTTTCCTGCTACCTGCAGCAAGATAAAGATCTTCATCTGGCACCTTTGCTATCACCCCTTTCTATGAAGGATAGAAAAGAACTTAAAGCTCAAGCTTTTCGGGTTTCTGGGCCTGATGGGGATGCTCAGGGCCTGAATATATGTGAAGCTTCTTTATTACCTTCCTTCCAAGCCTGTTGTGGGGAAGCATCCCCCATACTGCTGATTTCACAATTCTCTCGGGCTTTTCCTGAACGAGGCGCTGAAATGGGATTATACGCTCTCCCTTCGGATAGCCCGTGTGGTGGAAATAGTATTTCTGATCAGCTTTCCTTCCGCTAAGCCTGACCTTTGAGGCATTTACCACCACAATGTAATCTCCCGTATCCATATGCGGCGTAAACTGAGGCTTGTGCTTTCCGCGCAAAATAATGGCGACCTGGCTGGCCAGTCTCCCTAAAACTTCTCCCTCAGCATCCACAAGATACCATTTCTTTTCAACTTCCCCCGCTTTAGCTGAATATGTCCTCATAAGCTTAGATTCCCTCCTGATATTTACCTTCCTCATAAAAAATCACCTTTAGACATAAAGGTGGCTAAATATAAGCAGAGACTACTATAAAGTCAAGGAAGAACGATAAAAACCTTCTGTCCCCAAGGATGCCCTTGGCCGCGTTCAGGGACGTATATTTCCAAAAGGGGAAAGAGTGCGGAATACACAGGAGGATAAAGGGCAAATATCCCGCGATACCATTTTGCGTTCCATAAAGTAGTCCGTGCCCTTCATATATGCCCCACCGGAGCATTTCCATACCACGATGGCAGAAGTAGGGATAACTCATTTGAGTGTGTAAGATTTCACAGGCGTGTTTAAGCGACTCTGGTATATGCAG
>CAZTBA010000179.1:0-11962 GCA_964611725.1 uncultured bacterium | reverse complement strand
TGATACAAGAGAGACTCCTTCGCCACCCCTGAAATTGTTGCGGACGGTGTCGCAGATCGCACCCACCTGTCGACGTCCCTCCATCTCGGCGTATGTCAATTCATCCGCGCTGCTGCAGTCAGCTCCGTGGACACGGGTCCCTGCGACCATCCTTGCCGTCGGAAGGCCCACGATCTCGGAGCCCCAGAGAAAACCTTTCTTCAGGGCATTTGGGTATTTCGGATTGTGCACCGCATCGCCCAGGTTAAAACCCGGGTTCCTTCTTTCGACCTCAGCCAACCCTTGCAGGATGGCACAGGTTGTGGGTGGCTGCAGGTCATCGTTCTTCGTCGAGGGCAGGCCCATGCGGGCAATGACGTCACCGTCACCGCTGGCATCGATAAAATAGTCGGCGCGAACCGCACGACGTCCTGATTTGTCCTCGATGACTGCGTGCGTCATGCGTCCGTTCTCGGCTACAGGGACAACGAAACGAGTGTGTAAGAAGGGTCTGATATTAGGCTCATTCCGGATAAGCCTGTCGAGCTCAAGAATGAGCTCCGCGCTGTTGAAGACAGCATAGCAATTCTCGTTAGTTTCGTGAAGAATAGCCGCTTTGCGATCCTCAAGGTGACCAAGCACTTCGATGGTGAGGCCGCCAATAATCTGAGTTCGTCCGGTTGTGTCGAACTTCGAATGCCAGACATTGACCAATCCGGCTGTCGCTACGCCACCGAAGAAACCGTTGTTCTCTATAAGGGCTACATTTACCCCCAGACGGGCAGCACGCACTGCAGCGAAGACGCCGGTGCAGCTTCCTCCTATTACACAAACATCACACGTGTGGATTACGGGGATATCACGTGCCTTTTCTCGAAGGATAGTCATGGATTGCCCCTTTGGTGTGGTTGGATTCTCACTCGCTCAGGGGCAGGACATGCCCTGCCCCTGCCATGGTAGATCCTTTTAACTAATCTGTGAAATATTTCTGTAGCTTCTCGATGCCTGATCTTCTTGACCTAATACTTAATACTAGCCTCTTCCCCAAGTAAGGGTTAAAGCCCCCCTCTCTGCTTGCGGAGAGGGGACGGGGGTGAGGTTCCGAGAATAAGCAGCAAGAGCTCTGTATATATTACTTCTGCAAATGCAATTAAGTATCGGGGCTCAGCCGGATCAAGCTGACCATTCCCTGGCAGCATCCGCCATCATCTCGGAGACGGGAATGTTGTTGGGACACTTTTCCTCACACTGCTTGCAGGCTGTGCATGCGGCAGGGTTGTATCCCTTGGGGTCGGAGGCGAGCTTTTCGGCCAACTCCCTCAATGCTTCTGCGGACAGGCTCGGGATCTGTAAGTTGATGTAGATCTCCAATACCTTGGGGATGAGGATACCTTCCGGACACTCACCGCAGTACCCGCATGCCGTACAGAGACGGTTCGGGTTAATGTTCCTGTATAGCTCATCCAGATCGGAGAGCAGTTTCTTCTGGAGATTGGCGGGAAGTGGGCCTTTCTCGATGGCTGCCGCGCCCTGGATGACGTGGTCGCTGAGAGTCATTCCGTTCAAAGCTACTGTAGCACCCGCTTGCCCGATTACGAATCTCAGGGCCGCCTCGACCATGGAGTCGCATCCTGCGTTCTCGGCCAATCTCTGGAAAATGGGAACCGACCTCGCCAGCCGGCCGCCGGCCAGCGGATTCATCGCGATTACACCTATGCCCCGTTCCGCACAATATTCAATTGCCTCCGTGCGCCCGGAATTTATGAGACTGAAAGGCAGTGTTACCATATCAAATTCGTATGGCGATTCTTTAAGATACCGGATAATGTCGGAAGATTCGCTGTGGGTGGTCATACCGATATAGTCGAATAGTCCCTCCTTCCAGGCTTTCAACACGCCTTCCATGAAACCGCCGCGTTTCATCCCCTCCTCGAAGATGATATCGCTGTGCAATGCCCAGAATTGATACATGTCCAGATGATCAACGCCCAGGATTTTCATCGACCTCTCGATCTGACGTCGGGCCTGGTCGGCTGTTCGAATGCCAAATCCCGTTTTCGGACTGTATTCGCTCAGGTCCTCGCCTCCGTTGCCGGGAGAGGATTTGGCCGTTACGATTATCTTGTCCCGCAGGCCGCGGATGCCCTTGCCCAGGTAGACCTCAGCGGTGCCACCTCCGTAAACCGGTGCGACATCGAAGTAATTTACCCCCAGATCTATGGCTTTCCGTATCGCTTCTACAGCCGTCTCTTCATCCCTGAACCGCATGCAACCGTAACTGAGCTCCGAAACATTCCATTTCGTCTTTGATACGAACCGGTATCTCATCCACTTCCCCTTTCACGATGCTGATTGTTAGTGTGAGAATCGAACCACCCTGAAAGAACTCAACATCTACCTTTGCTGTGTCATGTCCGAATAGTTCAGGTAAATAGATAAGCATTATTCCGTGGAGAGTCAATAGGGAAGAGGCCAGTTCCGCATTCATCTTGATATCGCCTGTTCGATATATTATGTTATCCATCGTTATCTTGCCTAACGTGTTTTAGATAGAGTATTATCGGGAGGAAACAGTAGCGAAATTCGATAACGACAACTGAACTGGGAGGAGCTTAAGATGGAAAGGGAGTTGAAATCAGATGTTTCTAACGGTGAGCGCAAATATCTCCTTGTAGATGGTTCGAATCTCGAAATCTCACATAAGGTCATGTTGTCGTCAATCGAAGGGATCCTAAACCGCGAAGCCCCCTCCATGTTTGTGATGTTAGATGAGCGGAACGATGGCCACTGGGTCGAATGGTATTGCCACTACGGTATGACACCTGTACAGATATCTTTAGAGGAGCTTGTAGATAGGTGTGCTCCGAATCTTGAGGGATGCGTGGTATTTGATCCTGAGCTTCCACAGACCACAGGCATCGCCATTACCTTATCCGGGATCTCAGACCTTGTTGTTCTGTCTCCGGAGCTATCGGAGAGGTTTCCACAGTTTAAGGTAAAGGAAGACCTGAGGGGAAGGTGGAACGATCCCGTTAGCGCCTACCAGTGGGCCTATCAAAACCTGTTTCCGAAGTGCTCCCGTGACATATTGTGTACGATGAATCCCGGCCAGCCCAAAATTGATTATGCCATAGCCAACCGTGCCTTCATGAATATGCTCTCGATAAACCGGGATTACCCGGAAGAAGCGGCATTCACCGAAGCATTAATGTCAGAGATACGGCCCCTCGGGTTCGCCTGTGGTTTCATAACAACCAAGGATTTGGAGACGCTATACGTGGATGCATGCTCCCGGCATGGCCTGATTCAGATCTGCTCTTCAGGTGCCTCCAATCTATCATTCCATCGACACATTCAGGCAAAGGGTGAGTTCAGACAGGAACACGCTAAGGCTGAGGATCTGTTGCTTGATGGCAAAACTACCTATATTACTTTCTGCCAATCCGATGGCGATGCCCTGCATTCGATGGTCAATCTTCAGCAAGGGAACTGGTTCAGCCCTCTCAGAGGTGCTTTCCCCTACGGATGGCAGATAGCTCCAAGGTTGGCCTGGGACCTTGGCCCGGCACTCCTCGAGTATTACTATGCGACCAAGAGTGCCAACGATTACCTGGTTATGGGACCTTCGGGTATCGGCTATAATTATCCCTCTGTTTTCAAAGGCATAGATGATTTCCTTGAGCTTACGAAGCTCTATATGGATAAGACGGATACAAGAGCTATATGGAATATAGACCGTGTGGCGAAGCAGATTCCCGGAGGTTTCATCCAGCACAGGACAAAAGTTGGAGATATGCTGACCCCTATTGTGAACTGGATGCCATTAGAAGAGTTGAAGAACAAATATGGTGCAGATTTCGTGAACGATGATATCATCGGGGAGTACTGCACGAAGCTTCCACGGGCGATAGGCTTCTTCCAGGGATTTGAAGAGATTCCAGGAGAGGAGGAGAGGTTCGTCAACGGGAGACCATATCTGCCAACGAAAATAATGGCAGTCTCGCCAGAGCAGTGTATATGTGAGATCGAGAATCTGTGCCGATCCTCTCAGAAGAAACCTCTCTTTATCCCTATCCACGTGAGCATGTGCAGTCCGATGAACAGAAGGACGATGGGTAAGATGCTCAAAGTGGTTGAGTATTTGGACCGCAACGGGTACAAGATAGTTCGCCCCGACGAGTTTCTATATCTGAGGGCCAAGGCGTTTAGGCAAGAAGGGAAAACTCAGTAGATTACACTACCTTTGTCCTAAGATCGGTGATTTGGCCTGTTTTATCTTGACTTATTTCTCTGTCTCGCTATATTTTACGAAAAAGCCTATAAGAAGATGAATCGGATTATCAAATTCGAGACAAGCTTTGATGCAGGCAAAAATACCACTGCCATGAAAACTATCAACGATAAATGTAACTTGATCTGTTATGTAGTGGTCTTGTTCCTTTTGGTTAGTGGCCGGGTGAATTCGATCAAAGGCCAGGATAACCAGACCATTACCATTGAGGTAGAGAAGAATCAAACCATCCGAAGCATATCTCAGAAATATCTTCAAAATCCCGATCTCTGGCCGGACATACTTCGCGCTAATGGCCTGAGCTTCCCACATGAAGTCAAACCTGGCATGACCCTTCACATCCCTGTTGAGGCAATATCACGGGCAAACCAAGAACTGGAGAATTCGCAGTTAATGATCCGAAAGGCCGCCGAGGCAGGGGCAAAGATCTTCGCCCCTGAGGTCATTTCTAATGCTGTTGATCTTAGAAACAGTGCCATTGAAAGACGAAAGGCCGGGGATTGGTCCGATTGCAGCAGGCTCGCGCGATCCGCGGGAGATGAGGCAAAAAAAGCACTGGAAATCAGCGAAACCAATCAAGATATGCCTGCCGAGGCTGTTGTACAGCATCTTTATGGTCAGGTCCATCGTCGAAAACCATCGGATAATATATGGAAGGATGTTTCCCAGTACGATATCCTCCTTGAAGACGAAAGAATTAGAACGTTGTCCCAATCCTATGTAGATATCCTTTTCAGGGACGATAGCAGGCTTCAGCTAAAAGAGAATGCCCAGGCCCTGATCGGAAAGATGCGGTCGAACCTCCTGAAAAAAACTGAAGAGGCGAATGTCAAATTGATCAAGGGAGATGTCCTCGCCCTTCTTACGGGGAGTAAAAGAGATAACAAATTCCAATTGGATGTACCGGAAGTTGATACAAAGATCAATTCTAAGCGCTTCTGGATCAGCCGTGATGATAAGGCCGCCCGTTTTGTAAACTATGATGGTGAACTGGAGATCTCCTCTGCCGGAGCCAAAGTAGTTTTGGGGGAAAACCAGGGATCTATAGTCCAGCATAAGCAGAAGCCATCGGTGCCACGGAAAATTTTGTCCCCTCCTGAATTGCTGAAGCCCGAAAATGGAGACAGATTGTTTAAGGATAAAGCGGCTTTGTCCTGGACAGAGGTTGAGGGAGCGAAAGAGTATCGGCTGGAATTTGCCCGTAATGGCTCGTTCTCCAAAATTGTATGGAGCGATGTGATCAGTGATACGGAGGGGGTTTTCCCGCGCGAGCTGGGATACGGATTATTCTACTGGCGAGTCACTGCCATATCGTCGGATGAGTTGCCGGGGCGCTACAGCAAAGCGAGGTTCTTTGGTATTATGGAATCCGACGCACTACCGTTCCTTGTGGTCAGGACCCCCAGTGAGGAGGCAGTGCTTTCAGACACTACGGTGCTTGTATCAGGTAACACCGAGAAGGATATCATATTGACGGTTCAGGGGCAGACGGTCGAGGTCGCCGCCGATGGAGAGTTCGAATTCTATTATAAACCGGTAAAGGGAGAAAACAAAATTGCCGTAGAAGCCACTAATCGGACGGGGAAGGTTAGCAAGGTGGAACGTACCATTACTTTCTATCCTGACACTGGAATAGAATTGTCTTTCGATCCCTCATTGCAGCAAATCGGACGCAACCACTTTCTCGTCAGGGATAGAGGTCTTTCCCTGAGCGGGAAGACCGTTCCACACGGTTTCATCATTGTTACATCGTTGGAGGACTCGTTATCTCCATCGCTAACAGCAACGACTGAAGCGGATAGCGAGGGTCAGTTTCATATCAGTATGCAGCTCAAAGAGAGTAAAGAGAAATTATCTATTGAAGTTGTGTCACCTATCGGTAAAGTAAGACAAGATCGTTTTACCGTAGAGATAGATAACGAGCCACCCATCATCAGCTTTACCGGGCAGATACCTTCTGTCACCGGACAGGGAACCATATCAGTAACCGGGGTAGTGGAAAAGGGAATAGACTTGTATCTGAATGAGCAGTCAATTCCCCTTTATGATGGCAACTTCAATAAAGAAATAGAGTTGAATCCGGGTATGAACCGCCTGAGCTTTAAAGCCCGAGATGAAGCTGGCAACGTTACGCCGGTCGAAAAAGAAGTCTTTTTTGATCCCGACGCGCCTGTTTTTGTGGAATATGAGCTTTCCTTGCAGGAAGCTCAGGGTGGGGAAGAGGCAAGCGTGACGGTTCAGGCCAATGATGCGACGGGCTTAGTGAAAGCTGCTCCGTTTACGATCCAGATCGGGGAATACACCCATACCGGCTATATGATATTTTCAAGGGAAAAGGAGAGATATATCGGGTCATTCCGCGTTCCCGATGGCGTCAAAGGTAAGATAAATCTTAGAAATGTCACTTTATCAGATTACCTTGGGAACAGCAAAAAGTACAGCTTTTGACTTTGGAGATTAAAATGAATATTCACTTTTGGGGAGTACGGGGCTCATTGGCAACACCTCTGACGAACGCCACTCTTTTGGGTAAGATTGAGACAGCGCTACAACTGGGATTGAAAGCGGGCCTAAAGAGTGACAAACAGATATCCGAGTTTGTCACAAATTTGCCCTGGACCGTTCAGCGGACCGTGGGAGGAGATACTGCCTGTGTGGAAGTCAAAGCAGGGGAAGAACTGCTTATTCTGGATGCGGGAACGGGTATCCGCCCTATGGGATTAAATCTGATGCGATCCTATAAAGGCAATCCGATCGAAGCCCATATTTTGCTGACTCACACGCACTGGGACCATATTTCCGGAATTCCTTTTTTCGTCCCCGGTTACATTCCTAATAATCGGATTATTATTTATGGTTCGCATCCCGATTTGGAAAAGCGAATTAAACACCAGCAGGATAGCGATTACTTCCCGGTGCCGTTGGCCTCGGCCTATGAGTTTGTCCAGTTAAACGGCAAGAGTCGATTTCAGATAGGTGAAGTGGAAATAGAGACGGCTCCTTTGAACCATCCGGGAGGAAGCTACGGTTACCGGATTGCGTATGACAATAAAACAATCGTCTATGCCACAGATTCCGAGTATAAAGATCTGTCTGCCGATGCATTAAAGCCGTTTACAAACTTTTTCCGGGACGCGGATCTATTGATATTCGACGCACAATATACGATGATTGAGAACGTTGAAAAGGAAGACTGGGGTCATAGCAATGTGTTTACCGGAATTGATATAGCACTTGAAGCCAACGTCAAAGGTATTGTTTTCACACACCATGAACCTACTTATGATGACGGGAAATTATGGGGAATTATGCAAGAAGCCAATGAATACCTTGATATCCAGTCATCCAATAATGATCTTAAACTGCTTCTTGCATTTGAGGGGCTAAACATAGAGATTTAGAGCCAATTCCTTGGCAATTGCCCGATTTGGTGAGAATGTGAAACTGCAAAGGAGAGTTTTAACATGAAGATTACAGAGAATGTAATGGATAATGTTTCGCAAATTGATCTTGAGGGCCGTTTTGACGCCAACACCTGTGATATGGTAGAGCAATTCATCCGTGAAAGGATTGAAGATGGAAAGTATAATCTGGTGTTGAACATGGAGAAGGTACCATTTACAGCAAGCGCCGGCCTGAGAGTTATTCTTGTCATTGCTAAGGAACTGCGCAAGGAATACAATGGGGATTTGCGCATCGCCTCCCCTCAATCGAATGTCAGCAAGGTCTTTGAGATCTCCGGGATGAACAACGTCCTTCGCATCTTTGATAATCCGGGAGCCGCCATAAAGAGTTTCACGGAATAATGCTTATTTCAGTTGATAATGAGATTATTCCTTCTGTCGCCAATGTTAGACCCTGTCTTGTAAGCTCTCAGCGGTCAGCTAACAGCAGTCAGCAAAAAAAGCTGAAAGCTGGGTGCTGAAAACTTATCTCGATTAGTATCATTTTCAGTTGAAAAAGAAATAAGTCAACCCTCAGGAGACAAATGCAGCACTCGTTCACCTTCCCGGCAGACACCGCAGTTTTAGAGAGAATCAGTGAACTCACGGCTGAGGCAGGCCGCAACGCTGGATTTAGCGAGGATGAGATCGGCGATATCGTTCTTGCTATTGATGAAGCTTGCACCAATACCATCATACATGGGCTGAAAAGAGATTCAACTCGAGATTTTCAGCTTGTGATTAAATGGGAAAGAGATGAAATCGACGTATCGATTCACGAAGATGGGGAGCCTTTTGAGATTACATATATAGAGGTTCCTGATCCGGAAGCTTCTCTGGAAGATCGACCTGTAGGGGGATTGGGATTCTTCTTTATCCGCAAACTGATGGATGAAGTGGAATCCCAAATCGGTGAGGATGGTATGAAAATTTTGCGTATGGTGAAGAGAAAGGCGAGGTCCGAACCGTGAGCCTACGAATCAAATTGCTTTTCCTTTCCATTGTTCTCGCTTTGATTCCACTTGGGCTGGCCGGCAGGAGCATGATCCTGAAAACCAGAGATGAGTTAAAGAGCTCGGCACAGGATGAGCTTGTGGCGGTGGCGCGTGAAATCACACAGATTATCGAGGATTCCTATAAGGGCACCTGGTTGACTCCGCTTCAGGTTATCAAGAGAGCTATGGAAAACCAGAACCTGGGAGTCAACGAAAAGCTTTCTCTGCTATTTGCAGGAATGGAAAACGTAACCGATCTTGTGGCACTTCAGGTTTCTTTCGAAGGTGTCGCTTCCCCTATTCTGGTTGCCCAGATCGAATTTTCCAATCAACTGGAAAATTCATCCCTCGCTGCAGAACAGGTCCTGGAATTGCCCCCTGATCGGATTGCAGGACTTCTAAAACAGGGCGAGATCTTTGCCGGCGACCTGACATATGTCCCTGAGGTAGACGCATGGTTGATCACGGTGATCCTGCCTTTTGATGAGAGCACATTCGGTCGTTCTGCACAGCTTTCCGCTCGAATAAACCTCGCCCGTATCAGAGAACGCATCGAAAATCATCCATTTACCAGGCGGGGCTTCATAACCCTGATAGATTCCCAGGGGCGCAGAATTTTCGATAGGGAAAGGACGGATCTCAGCGATCGCGAGTTAGTAAAAACCGCAATGAGATTGCTGGCCTCCGAAAGCGGCAAAGTCGGACTGGAGCTCTATGAACGACCATCCGGGGATGAAATGCTCGGAGCCTACTCCATTCCGAATATTACACTTGGCTTTGGAGTAATTGTCGAGCAGAACAAGGCCGATGCGTATATGCCGGTTACCCAGATGATGTGGAATCTGATCACCTGGATCATTATCGGCCTTTCCATTGCCGTGATTGGAGCGATTATCATCTCCGTGTCTTTAACAAGGCCATTGCAGAAACTCACACGGGCGGCTCGCAGGATTTCGGAGGGTGATCTTTCGGTCAGTATTGAAGGCAAGGGAAGCAATGATGAAATAGGTGAGCTGTCCAAGGCCTTCAACAAGATGTCGATCGATCTTCGTCAATACATTGATAAGCTGACTGAGGCAACCAAGGCCAAAGAACGGGCGGAGAGCGAATTGAAGCTGGCACGCGACATACAACAAAATTTCCTTCCAAAAAAGTTTCCGGAATGGGAGAAGATTGACGTCGGGGGGAAGTGTGAAAGTGCGAGGCAGGTTGGCGGAGATTACTTCGATTTCTTCCAGATTGATAGGGACAATTACGGCATGGCCATCGGTGATGTTTCCGGTAAGGGCGTCCCGGCCGCCCTTTTTATGGCCGTAGGCCGCACATTGCTTCGAATATTGGCCTCCCAGGAACCTTCTCCTGATCGTGTGCTGACCGAGTTCAATAACCGCCTCGTCGCTCTCGATCAGGGATCCAATATGTTCATTACCGTTTTTTACGGCGTATTTAACAGTAAAACTCGCCTGTTGCGCTATTCAACCGCGGGCCATAATATGCCCTATGTTAAGGCAACCAGAGGCCGGGGCGGCAAATTCAAGATGCTGCCCAGCATGAAGACCATGGTCGCCGGAATAATGGACGGAATAGAGATGCCGCTATCCGAAGCATACTTGCGCCGCAGAGGAGATACTATAATCCTTTACACCGATGGTATGATTGAAGCGGTGAATGAAAACGATGAAGAGTTCGGCGAGGAACGCCTGGAGAAGCTCTTTGCCAAATATGTGGATTTTTCCGCTCAGGATATGTGCGAAACACTGATCGAAGAAGTGAAAGAATTTCAGGGGAGTAGACCACAATTTGACGATATGACGATGCTTGTCCTGAAAGTCAAATGGTAACTAAATCCTGCGCTTGAACTTATATGAACCTGTTAACTTAAAAACTAAAGATCAGAATCCCTCAAATTAACCTACTCAGGAACCACTACCGGAGGAGCGGTATGCGAAAACTTACTGCTTTATCATTATTATGGATACTCCTAATAGGAGTTCCGACTCTGTCTTTCGGTCAAGAAAATATCCTGTTGGTGACCTATGGCCCTGGTGCCTTGACGAAAGAGGGTGATGATGATTTCACGCAGATCGTTTTTTTCCAGATCCCGCAGACAAGTTCAGATAGCCTCTATCTTCGGATTTTTGACGCCGATTGCGGGGGTGAAGTAGACTCGGACTTCGGTCCCTTTGACACTGAAACTCGCTTCCGGCTTTTCGGCGGCGCTGGCGCGTATTCTGCACCTACGGCCAAGAATCCCACCCCGAGCGAAGAAGATATAGCCTCCGGCACTCTAATTGCCAGTGGAACTTTCGGAATTGATCCCTTTCAAGACAATAAATGGCACAATTTTGCCTATTTTTCTCCCACAAGAGGGGAAAAAATCGACGGGAATTATGTTTTCAAGCTGGTTATCGAGGGCATAAGTGGTAACGACGGTAATGTCTTTGATGTTGCTGTCAGTCTCAGTAACAAACGTAACCTGTCGCCGGCAGGTTTGAGGATCTTTAGCTATGCTCCGACCATCCGTCTTCCCAGAATTGGGGTTTTTGCAGAGATGCGCTTTTTTGTCCCCGACGAGATGGATGAGATCACGGTGTACAACTTTGACCTCAGCGATGCCAGGATAGGGATTGAAACTGCTTTTCGATCTAACCTTCCGATGATGTCCTCCGGACAGGACGAGTGGGTCGAAAGCAAAGTCACTTTTGAGAAAAATGAAAGAAAAAGGTTGAGCGCTGTAGTATTTGAAGGTGGTGGAGAAATCCCCAACGATGCGACGTTCTATCTGATTGACAGTCAGGGCGAAACTGTACCTATCCAACTGCCAATCTACATCTGGAAACCCAATAATCGCCCTATCCCACAGGTACGTACAAAGAGCCTTTCGGATTGTCATACCGTTGTTTTTGACGGTTCGGGTTCTACTGACGAAGATGGTGAGGCACTCACATTCTTCTGGGACTTCGGTGATGGACAAACTGATGAAGGCATCCAGATCGCCCATCGCTACGACAAACTGGGCAGCTATGAAGCCGAATTGATAGTCAGCGATGCTTCCGGTCAGGTCGGAAACAGCTCGCTTAAAGGTTTTACGGTGGTACTCAATGAACCCCCGAAAGCTGAAGCCGGAGCAGACCTCGTCGGTGCGCCTGGTCAATCCCTCAATTTTGATGGTTCCGCTTCAGGAGATCCCGATGGGGAAATCAGTCGGTATCTCTGGGATTTCGGTGACGGTTCGAAAGGGGAAGGGGTTACCT
>CAZTBA010000178.1:0-12045 GCA_964611725.1 uncultured bacterium | reverse complement strand
GTATGAAACAATGGCTTACGCTCGCAGATAAGGTTATCAGCCTACACCAGCAGTACGTCACGATTGATGAGTTCTTTCTCGCAGAGGATATCTGCTACAACAACGGTCCGCTGATCTCGCCCGATATGATGCGTGAGTTTCTGTTCCCCTACTATGAGCAACTCATCAATAACGTGAAATCGCGTCAGATCGATAGGAAACGCCACCTGTATATACAGATCGATACGGACGGTTTTGCAGATCCTGTGATCCCCCTCTACAGGGAGATCGGAATGGATGTCATGAGTCCCTTTGAGGCTGCATCAGGCTGTGATGTGGTGGAAATAGGCAGACAATATCCCGACCTTGTGATATTCGGTGGTTTCGACAAACGCATCCTTGCGAAGAGCAAAGAGGCTATCGACCGGGAAGTGGAACGTATATTCCCTGTAATGCGCGAACGCGGAGGGTATATTCCAACCTGCGATCACGGCGTTCCCGAGGAAGTACCTTATGAAAATTATCTGCACTACCGGAAGCGCTGTATTGAGCTCGGAGGATGAACCAGCAATCGGTGTTATTTGCTCCCACGAAAGGATAGACATGAATAATGCCAGAGAATTCCTGTTGGAGGCCTTAGTCGATTTTCCCGATGATGCGTTGATAGAGAATCAGCCTATCACGAGTCGGCACATAGATTCAATGATGGCCGTGTTATCGGCTTCTGGCGTGAAGCGCATTATCTGGGCAACCTATGGCGACTGCCACGGCGGATATTTCCTTCCGGCGGATCTCAACCATTTATGGCAAAACTATGCCTTCACACTCCAATCCCTCGGTAACCCGCTCCGTGTTGCCGTTGATGCCGGCCACCGATACGGAATAGAAGTTTACGGATATTTCAAGCCCTATGAAATGGGCCCTGCGATGGTCTTCCCCGAAGGCTCTCCTGAGGCACGGGAGTACGGGAGGCTCTGGCAACTGGGTGGATATCTGACATGGCTCGATCCCTTTGTGGTCAGGAACCCTCACCTGCGGATTCAGCGGAGGACAGATGACCTTCCGGCAAATCTGGAAACTGCGGAGATCCGTGCCATTAAACTGATCAAAAGGGATGCCTCCCCCACCCGAATCACCAGGGAACACCTGCAGATCTGGACAAGTCCCCTAAACTACCACTATCAACTGGCGAACATAGGCTTCCGGTCTTCTCAGGCAGTGGAGCCGTCCGCCCGCGAGGTGCGGGATATCAACGGTGAAGTGGTAACTCGCAGGGGAGATCCTGTCCGTGTCCTCACGTTATCCGGATTTAACCTGACCGATCCCCATATCCTGGTGACCACCGATTTCCAGGAAGGTCCGGGCGATTTCGAGAATACAGCTACGGATATGATGGTTGCCCTCGATGGGGACGGACGCGAAATTCCCGGCGTGTTCGCCGATGGATCGGGCATCTGGCTGAGGGACAGGGTCGATTTCCGCAAATGGGGGTTGATTTTCGATTTCGGATGGGGTCGCCATGTTGTGCGACTGGACGAGCCTAACGGATCCGAGCCTCAGAAGGGCCTTATAGCCTACACACGAGGGAGGAATGAGTATCTCCCGGGTGCCCTCTGCGAAACCGATCCGGAAGTTAAGGCATACTGGCTTTCCTGCATCAGGGAGATGATGGACGCCGGCGTTGATGGTATTGACTTCAGGGTGGAGAACCACAGCACCCATACGGATTACCCTCAGGACTACGGTTTCAATCCGGCCGTTATGGAGCGCTGTGAGCTTGAGGGCGAAGGAGATCTATTGTCCAACATTGCTAAGGTGCGGGGCGAGGCCTACACGGATTTCCTGCGTCAGGCGAAACGCTTGCTCGCTTCACAAGGGAAGCGAATGCGAATCAATCTTAACATAGATTACTTCCGCCCGGTCCCGCCGGCGTGTCGTCTGCTCGCCTACCCGGCCAATATACACTTCGACTGGCAGAGATGGGTTGCCGAAAGTTTGATGGATGAGGGTGTGCTGCGGTTCTTTGAGCTGCCGTTTGAATGCATCTTCCAGAACGATGTCGCCCGGGATATGATCCTTCAATGCCAGCAGAGGGACATCCCGCTCTCCGTGAACCGCTACGTGCGCACTGATCGGGGGCATCTGGACGAATTCAAGAGGATCCGAAACGACGGTCGCTTCCGAGGATTCGTGCTGTATGAAACGAAAAGCTTTACGGCATTCAATGAAGAGGGCGAATGCTCCATCACGAGTGACGTCGTCAATGAGATCTGCCGTTACATAGGTTCGACTGCTCCATAAAGGGCGCTTCTTCGCTGATATTTGGTAGTCGTGTTTTCATAATGCATCTGAGACAACTCCACTATGAACCTCATATCAAGGGAAATGGTATAGGAGCACTGAGGTCTTACTAAAACAAGAGGGGAGTCTTGAAAACTACAGACTCCCCGTCTTGTTTTGAGTCTTTACGGAGGGATTTAACGCAGTAGAACCATACTCTTCGAAGAGGAGAAATTGCCCGCTTTGAGATGGTAGAAATAAATTCCACTACTGAGGTCATTGCCTTGATCATCCAGTCCATCCCAATGGACTATATATGAGCCAGCTCCCTGGCTTCCACTTACCAAGGTCCTGACCCTCTGTCCAAGTGCATTGTATATCTCCAGATACACCTGACCACCCTCGGGGAGACTGTAACGTATAACCGTCTCCATGTTGAACGGATTCGGATAGTTTTGAGCCAGCGCATAAGACTCAGGAATACCCTGCGCCAACTCATCCAACTCCACACTGGTTATTACGACACCCAGATCTCTGAGTGCCAATCGGAGTATCCCGACAGTATACTTGGTATTATGGATGCCGTAGCTACCATCTTCCTCCACAAAAAGGTAGTTGTAGGCGGCCTTCAACTGAGCTGGTGTATACTCCTCTGTTACCTCAACCTCCGGTTCACCCATCGGGGGAAGCTCCAACGCAAGCCTCCTCATCAAGCCCCTTACCTCTGTCTGAACACCTTCGAGCTCCCCGTCACCGTCATAGTCTGCACTGGCAAGCTTGTCAAACGTCTCAATCTCACCGTGACAACCAGCACATGCACCCACGTTCTCCACGTCATCTGTGGGATCATCGGGTGTCTCGGCATCCCATGTCATCGCAAATGTGTGCTCGCCAACTGAGAGGTATCCTGGTTCATCTTCACCTGGTGTGTCGGACGACATATGGCAGCCGACACAGCCATCAGAAACGGCCACGTTGTGGGTAGTGTTTCGGACGGTCTCGCCATACTCCACCGCATTCGTCCCGGCTAACATATCGGCCTGTGGACCATAGTGAGGGCCATAGTGACTGTGATACTCCTGCACATATTCCTCAACGTTCCTCCTGGACCTATGGCAGTTCATACAAAGCTGGCCAAGGCCACCAGATGTCACAACTTCTCCATTCTCTAAGGTAACATCGTCCAGCTTTCTCAACTGATATTCTTCGTCTGCACTGTGAGGATCGTGACAGGCCACGCAGGTGATCGGTGCATAATCCAGACTCTCTGCAGTTCCAGTCTCCGCATACTCGGCGAACCCTATGCCACTATGACACTGCACACAGGACTCACGCCCTTCGCCAGTAGGAGAGCTTGTGGCAACAGCATGTTTTGATGTATCCCATTGATAAGGTCTCACATGGTGTGACCCCGAGTCGTGGCACTGAGCGCAAACCCCGGAATCAAAGCTCGTGGCAGTTTTGGCCTTATTGCCTTTGTGTTCGCTTCCCGGACCGTGGCAGTTCTCACACTGGATGTTAGCCAAAGTCTTAAGCTCCATAGGCATCGCATCGAAATTTCCAGACTGAAGGCTATCCGGGAAAGTCCATCCGGTCGATTTCATAACGTCATCAAATCCATTATTAACGGCGGTTTCAGCTTCGTCATAGCCTACAGTATGGCAGGATATACAACTTGCAGCATAGTGGGAACTGCCCTCGCCGTCGAGGTTCCTCTCCAACATGGTGGCATGGTCGGTAGCCTCCCATTCAGTTGTCTTCTCGCTGTGACAGGTCCCGCATTGTCCCTTCGGTGTATCAGGGGTGCCACCACCTACAGTGCCAACCCCAACCCATGTGCCAGCTACGATATCCTTAGATACAGGTTCGCTTGACTCACCCTGACCGTCCGTAACAGTCAAACTGACCGTGTAGCTACCAACAAGATCGGGAACAAACGTCGCAAGGTGAGGAATCGAAGCATATGGACTTTCGATCGTGGCAGCGGAGCCATCTGGCTTCGCGGTAATTTCCCACATATACGAACCGATCGCGCTACCATCCGGATCCTCGCTCCCTTCAGCGGACAGGTAAACCCTCCGCCCAACCCCTACCACCGGAAGGCCACTCGAGGTCTGAGATCCCTCCGGAAGCTCAAGCAGAACTATGTCCCTGGGGGATATAGCTTCAACATCAATTTCTCCAGAGGGAGCCTCACCCTGCACTTGATGGAAGGCAACGAAGCTCAGGACTACAACCATAAGTATAGCATGGTAATGTCTGGACATACAGCACCCCCTTCCGGGTTTTAGACCCTAAAACTTCCCATCCAAAATTCTTCGGTATTACCCTTAATACTTCCACTTGTAATTGGAATTGCAATTTACATAATATATTATCTATCAGAAAAAGTCAAGTAAATATTGTTAATTTTATTAGTAGATAATCTTGATTCTACATTATTATATCATTCCATGTTTCATTAATCAGGTTCCCTTCCCGCTGTCATTGCGATACGGAGGCCTGTCAGCCGAGCATCATTGAAAAGCTAAGTCACCCTGTAGGGCAAGGGGAGTCTTGAAACCAAAGGCTCTCCTCCGGGATTTGATAGAATGGCTATTAAACAGGCAGGAGGCATTTATTGCTACATGGATTGCAACTGCCCAAGAACAAGCGTTTTCACACCATGTTTTCTTTCAGATGCAATTTCCGGTAGACAAAACCTGTAAGTTTCCTCAGAACTCTTCCGGAAGCACCTGCAAATCGCTGCAACGAAACACCGGACCATCCTTGCACACGTACTGGTTGCCGACGTTACACCGACCACACTTGCCGATGCCGCACTTCATTCTGTTCTCGAGTGTGGTATACACGGATTCCAATGTGAAGCCAAGACTCACAAGGGATAACAACGCAAATTTGATCATGATGGGTGGCCCACAGGTTACAACGATAGTGTTCTGAGGATTGAGTTTTACATTTTCCAAGACAGTTGGGACAAATCCGACCTCACCCTGCCACTCAGGAGTCTCTCCACCCGGGTCCACGGTGTAAAGCGTTTGCACATCCTCCATCTGCTGCCAGGTTTTCAAAGTCTCTTTGTATACAAGGTCGTCCACGCTACGTGCCCCATACAAGATAGATATCTCGCCAAACCGATCGCGTAGATCCAGGCAATTCCAGATCAGCGAGTGAAGTGGGGCCAACCCAATTCCGCCGCCGACGAATAGTAGGTTCTTTCCCTCCATCTGGTCGATAGGAAACCAGTTGCCGTAAGGGCCTCGAAACCCAACGATATCACCTTCATTACATTGGTGGAGTTCGTTGGTGACCTTACCTACGCGTTTCACGCTACATTCAATGTACCCTTTGCGCGTGGGGGAAGATGCGATGCAGAAGGTGGCCTCGCCTACACCGAATACTGAGTAAAGCCCAAATTGGCCAGCGCGAAACTCAAACTGCTCGCCCTCCTGTGGATCATAGAATTCCAGGCGGAACGTCTTGATATCGGAGGTTTCATCGGTTATGGAGGTGATGCGCATTTTCGAGCTCATGTAGTCCAGTGGTATCAATGTCTGACCTTTTACAGTCGAGAGTTCATCCGACATCGGAGTCGTTCCCTCCCTTCGATTTCGATTCGATAGCGGTCAGAGTGTTGACCAGGTTCTGGCCGACATAACAGACCTTCATGCATCGCCCACATCCGACACAGGCGATTTGCCCAAACCGTTCCGGAAAATACTTAAACTTGTGCATCACTCTTTGGCGATATCGCGCCGCCTGATTGGGCCGGGGATTATGGCCTGAGGCGTGCAGTGTAAACAGGGGATATGAACAGCAGTCCCAGTTTCGCCGCCGCTGACCACGTTTCCAGTTCGCCTCATCAATTACATCAAAACAGTGACAGGTAGGACATAGGAAACTACAGGCCCCACATCCCAGGCACTTAAGCGAAATTTCAGCCCAAAAATCGCTCTCGAAGTTCTCGTCGAGCCATACCTTGACATTTTCGGAGTCGAACTCTGACAGGAGTTCCGGAGGTGGGGGTAGTTCGGTTCCCGCTGGCGCAGGTTGGACTACATTGCCCAATCGCTCGATGAACTTTTCACCCTTGGCGGTGTTGACCTGCATGAGGGCTTCGCCATCATCACTGAGAAACACGAGTACATCGCTTTGCAGACTGCCATGTGGCGAGCCACCCACTGAAGTGCAGAAGCACTCAGGGTCCGGTTTCGCACAAGCGAAAGTGACCAGCGTCGTTCGTTCGCGTCGAGCACTGTAGCGCACGTCATCATAATCCCACCGAAACACTTTGTCGATTGCTTCCAATGCGGCCACCTCACACGGCCGGCAACCCATCACTATTACCTCGTCAGGCGGCACAATTGGTTCAGGCCGTACATCTACATCGCCATCCTCACGGCTTTCGAACTCCAACAACACCTCAGTGATGGGCAGGAAGAGCCGTTTGAGAGGTAGTCTGACATTTCCGTAGTTCAGGACAATCGCCTCGGCAGAATCGACGGTGCTAAGGTCCACAACACCCGGCTCGGTCTCGGTAGGCGCAATCACCTCCACTCCCTCGTTTAGCAGAATATCCACAACTGATTTTAACCAGCCTTCCGGTGCCAAATACAGTGTTTGTTCGCTCACTTCAGTTAGCCTCACAGAATTCCTGTATCGGGATCGTCGTTCGAATAGGTTGTGAAAGGAGCCTTCTCTTCGGGTGACATCCCGGAGTTAAAATCGAACCATTCTTCCACGAGTTTGGCCATTTTCTGATTGATGGCTCCCAGCGGAATACCCATGGGACAGGCCCGTTCACACTCACCACAGCCCACACATCGACCTGTCAAATGAAGGGCACGCGCCACATTCCAGGAGATATTACCTCGCAAATGAGCGCTTGTCTCTATCCACTGGGGCATGGATTTTTCCATAATACAGCGTTTGCAGTAGCAGAGTGGACATACCTGCCTGCAGGCATAGCATCGGATACACTTGCTCAGTTGCCCCCGCCAGAACTCCCAGCGTTCTTCCAGAGATTTGGCATCAATATCAGCGGCATCACCATACTTCTCTTCAGCCTTTACCTCCGGCTGTTCGACCGGTTCGCCTACCAAAACGTCACACCCTTCGGGGTCGTGCCACTCACAAACGGAGCACTTGTGCAGGAGAGGTTCCCCTTGACCTCCGCAGCGAACCCCTATAAGAAGTATGTCCTCACGCTGAACCACATGCTCGCGCAGGAGTACGTTTACTGCCCGAAGGTCACAGCCCTTGACAACGATTCCCATTTTGCCCATGCCGCGTATGCCATCCTTAGGCAGGTAGACGGCCAGGTTTCCAAAGCAATGATCGTCGAACAGGAGACGGTCCGTGTCTTCCGGCGTGCGGATAAAAACGGGAATCGAGAACTGCGATCCCCCGTCTCGGCCGTATCCTATGACAACGCCTACCTCGCCTTTCGACAGCAGTTCTGAGGCGATCTGCTGCAGCGATTCAGTTATCTTCGTGTTTTCGTTCATTGACTGGCCTTGCCCATTGTAATTTCCGCAAACGCTTCGAATGGCCCCAGGGTTCTGGCCTCAGCGGTGATCTCTGTTACCAGAGACGCCCATTTGGCACCCTCTGCCGCAGAGACCCACGAAATCTTGAACCGTCGCGGATCGATTCCGAGGAACGTCATAAGCTCACGGAAAGCAAGCAGTTTTCTTCGGGCGTGGTAATTGCCGCTGGTATAGTGACAGTCGCCGGGATGGCAGCCCGATACGAGTACCAGGTCCGCACCCTGCTCAAAGCTCTTGAGGACAAACATTGGATCTACTCTACCTGAGCATGGAACGCGGATTATTTTGATAGCGGCTGGATACGCCAGGCGGCTCATTCCTGCCAGATCGGCCCCGGCATATGAGCACCAGTTGCACAGAAATGCCACAATACGGGGTCGCCACTCTGACACATCACTGGAATTGTTTTCTTTCTGACTCATATCACCTCATCGATTAATTGCACTAATTGCAGCAAACAGTTGGTCATCCCGATATCCTTGCACTTCGATGCTCTTTGAACGACAGGTCACGGAACAGGCACCACAACCCTGACACAAACCCTCGTTGATATGAGCAAGAGTAGCTATCAGATTACCCTTCTTGTCGTATAGTTCCTTCGGCCCGATGGCACCGTATGCGCAGACGCCCTCGCACTCGAAACAACCGTTGCAGGACAGCTCGTTAACCACTCCGATGGTGGGTTCACGGCTCAGGCGATTATGGGAGATGAGCCCCAAGGCCTTGCTTGCCGCGGCACTGGCCTGGGCCACACTCTCCGGGATATCCTTCGGACTATGGCATGCGCCGGCCAGGAACACCCCCGCAGTATTTGTTTCTACGGGACGAAGCTTCGGGTGTGCCTCCAAAAGGAACCCGTGCTCATCGTACCCGATCCGCAGTTTCTGCGCCAGTTCACGTACTCCCGTCGACGGCACCAGCGCCGGTGCCAGGACCACCATCTCGGCATCAATTTCCACCTGCCCTCCGCTTAGCGTGTCGGCGCCACGGACGATCAGTTTACCATTCCTGGGAAATATCTTTGAAACCCGCCCTCTAAGATAGGTGGCCATCTGTTCCTTAACCACCCGCCGGACGAATTGTTCGTAGTTCTTGCCGCCTGCCCTGACGTCCATGAAGAAGACAAAGGCCTGGCCGTCATGGACCTTGTGCTTGTACAGGATGGCATGCTTGGCTGTATACATGCAGCAGATCTTGGAGCAGTACGGCTTGCCGCCGGTTTCCCGGCGGGAACCGATGCATTGCAGGAAAACGATCGTCTCAGGCGGTTTGCCATTGCTTGGTCGAAGCAACTCCCCGTTGCTGGGTCCGCTGGCACTGACCATGCGCTCGAACTCCAAACTCGTCACCACATCGGGATACCGACCATAGCCGTATTCTTCATAGACACCTGGATCGAATATCTCATACCCTGTGGCCACGACAATGGCACCGACCTCCTCTTCGACAAATTCATCTGTCATATCGTAGTCGATTGCACCAGCGGGACATATAGTCTTACACGCCCCGCATCCGCCAGTGCGGAAATGGATGCAGTTTTCCCTATCAATGAGCGGTTTGTTCGGCACAGCCTGGGGAAATGGGATGTAAATGGGAGTGCGAGAGTCAAGTCCAAGGTTGAAATCATTAGGTATCTTTTCCAGGGGGTGAGGGCAGTACTCCGCTGGGTCGATGGCACCGGTAGGACATACGAAGGCACATGCCCCACATCCCAGACACACTTCGGAGCGGAGTTTATAGGGCGTCGACACCTCTCTCTTGGATCCCCTTCCATCAAAGCAGATGGCCGACGGACCGATGATCTGCTGGCACAGGCGCACACACAACCCGCACATGATACAATCATCGTCCTTCCGCTCAAAAGAAGGATGTTCCTCGGCCCCATATTCCTTGGCCATCTCCCGGATGACCTCGGACCCTGGGCTGCGTGCCAGCAAGAGCTGGAGTGTCATACGTCGTGACTGTAACACCCGCTCGGAGCGGGTTTGTATCTCCAAACCGTCCTTAGCCGGGTATGCGCATGCCGGCACGAGGCCGGGTCTGTCGCCTGCTATAATCTCCACAACACAGATGCGGCAGGCACCAGCCGGCGGGACCACCGGATGATAGCAGAGTGTAGGAATCTCTATACCGGCCAACTTAGCAGCTTCCAGAAGGGTTTGCCCTTGCTCTACCTCGACCTGCTGATTATCCAAAGTTAATTTTATCATCCTTACCCCTTACTCAACTCTGATTGCATCGAACGGACAATTTTCATAGCATACACCACACTGGATGCACACGTTGGCATCGATGTGATGGGGTTCCTTCTTCTCGCCGGCGATGGCTTCGGTAGGGCAATCCCGCATGCACAAACCGCAACCTTTGCAGACCTCGGCGTCAATGGTGAACCGGACCAGTGATTTGCACACCCCGGCAGTACACTTTTTCTGGTGAATGTGTGTCTCGTATTCATCGCGGAAGTAATGCAGTGTGGAAAGGACCGGGTTCGGTGCGGTTCCGCCCAGTTGACATAGCGACGATTCCTTGATGTAGGCCCCCAATTGCTCAAGCAATTCGATATCGCCCTCTTGTCCTTCCCCGGCCACGATGCGCGATAGGATACTGTGCATCTGGAAGAGGCCCTCGCGACAGGGAACACATTTGCCACATGATTCATCTACGAGAAAGTTTATGAAATACTTTGCCACATCCACCATGCATGTGCGCTCGTCCATGACGATAAGACCGCCCGAACCCATCATCGCGCCAGCCTCTTGGAGTTTCTCAAAGTCCACGGGTAAGTCCAAAAGGGATTCGGGGATGCAGCCGCCGGAAGGGCCACCGGTTTGAACCGCCTTGAACTTTCGCTTTTTTTGTATGCCACCACCTATGTCGTACACAATCTCCCGCATGGTCGTGCCCATGGGAACCTCGACCAAGCCGGTATTCTTCACCTTGCCAACCAGTGAGAACACTTTTGTCCCCTTCGAGTGTTCGGTGCCAACATTGGCAAACCATTCTGCCCCACGCTCGATGATAATCGGGACGTTTGCCCATGTCTCGACATTGTTGATGTTGGTGGGCTTACCCCACAGTCCCTCCTGAGCTGGATACGGTGGGCGTTGTCGGGGATTACCTATATCACCTTGAACAGAAGCGATCAAGCCAGTTTCTTCGCCGCACACAAAGGCTCCAGCACCCCGCACAATCTCCACGTCGAAACTGAAACCCGAGCCAAGGATATTGTCGCCGAGCAATCCGAGCGAACGCGATTGCTCCAGCGCTATGGACAGATTCTTCACAGCAAGCGGGTATTCGGCCCGCACGTAAATGTATCCCTGAGTAGCACCAATGACGTAGGCGCCGATGATCATGCCCTCCAGTACACTGTGCGGATCGCCCTCCATGATGCTGCGGTCCATGAAAGCGCCTGGATCGCCTTCATCGGCATTGCAGATCAAATATTTCGGTTCGCCTGGTGCACTGCGACAGAACTGCCATTTTTGCCAGGTGGGAAATCCGGCCCCACCGCGTCCGCGCAGACCAGCTTGTTTGACTTCTTCGAGTGTCCTGTCCGGCCCTATTTCCAGCGCTCGCAAAAATCCCCGGTAGCCGTCGCGGGCGAGGCAATGGCTTACATCTTCCGGGTCGATCAAACCACAATTTCGCAGAACGCTACGCACCTGTCGATGCATCATCGGATGTTCGTTGAATTCGCCGATGCCTTCCAGTTCGCCCGGCGTCATCGTTCCCAACGCCCATTCAGCGCACGGATCGTCCCCCAGAATATGCCTTTCCAGAATACTGATAATCTTATCCGGTCCGACGTTACCGTAACATATCCGTGGTGAACCCGGCTTGTGGACAACAACCAAAGGCTCAAAACAGCACAACCCCAGACAACCCACCTCAACTACCCGCGCATCTATGTGTTTGGTCTTGATTTGGGTCTGTAGGCTTTCAATCACATCTTCGGCCCCGGCCGCCCGACCACACGTGGCCGAACCCACGAGGAATACAGGCACACTACTGGCCTCCAACTCCTCCCACCGATCCTTAGCTTCCGAGTAAACTTCTGTTAATGATCTCATACGTTTTTACCGTCTCTTTCATAGCCATATTTAGAAAGTATCGATGGAATCTTCCCGACCGTCACACCGGCATGTACCCTGCCGTTCACCGCCACCACCGGCGCCAAGGCGCAGCAGCCCAGGCAGTTGCCCCGTTCGAGAGTGAACATAAGGTCCTTGGTTGT
>CAZTBA010000177.1:0-12107 GCA_964611725.1 uncultured bacterium | reverse complement strand
ATATACGTAGAAGCTCGTTGCATCCATTTTTCGAGGGCTTGAGGACGCCTCAAAAAATCTAATAGACGCCCGCATAGCCTCTGCATCTTGCTCCGAGGAAAGGATCTCATTCATCCGCCGTTTCATTATGAAAGACGGATCGGTCAGGACTTTCCCTACCCCCTGTTCTCCGGATATTCGCTGCGCCGAATCCGTCATTGATCCGGAGCTCCATATCCTCTGTGTGAAGGATCTCAGTGGGAGGCTGATGGGTCTTGTCGTCAACTTCGCATGTCATCCGACTCACCACGGCGGAGACAATCTCATCTCTGCCGGGTTCCCCGGTCGGCTCTCTGCTTCGCTCAAGGAGAGACTGTCGGAAGATTGTATCACCATCTACCTGAACGGCGCCTTCGGGGATGTTCACCATGTGAATTCTCTCGATCCGGATCAGGAGGACAGCCCGGAATATATGGGGAGTGTGCTTTCCCAGGATATCCTGAGCATGATGCCTCGTCTGATCTTCTCTGATGAAGCGAAGCTCTCTGTTCATACAATCTCGTTGCGCATTCCATACCGGAATATTGACGGATCCTATGGTATTAACGCTCCGGGTTGCCAGCGACTCGGGGGACCCAGGCGTGACGAAATCTACGATGAATCCATAGAGATCCTGAGAGAGAAACAGGTGCAGCGGGACTTCGCTCCGGCAGAGATTCAGGCGATCCAGATTGGGGATACAGTCTACCTTGCTGTCCCGGGGGAGTACTTCAGCGCGCTCGGATTGAGGATCAAAACCTTCAGCCCATATACGCATACCTGTGTGGTCGCTGCTGCGAACGGAATGCTTGGCTACATCCCGACAAGATCAGCATTCGAAAGGGGTGGATATGAGGTAAGTCTATCCCTCTGGAGCAAGCTTTTTCCCGAGGCAGGCGATATGATTGCAGATGCCGCCATAGAGCTGATCGAGCGGGCAAGCAAGGATAGATGAGTTGCCACTGAGCAACTCTCTCCGTTTGGAAGACCGCTTATCTCGCAGCCCTTCAAGCATTTCTCCTTCTATTTCTATCCTGCCTTTTGAGGTGTTTGTCTGTAGAGACGCCTCGGATGAACAGTAGCAAAATAATCAGGCCACCCTGTAAATCTAAAGAGATCTTGAGACGAGTTCAGGATGATGTTGAGATGATGCTACTTTCGATAGGTTGTGATGCCGAACCATATCCATGGTATTATCATGATGACCGATACAAGGGCAGGGCATGCCCTGCCCCTACACGAGAATCGCAGGTTCGGGGATATACCACCTCGATCGCTGCATACCATTGTCCGTTCCTATAAATCCACTGTAACCAGGTTCATCAACAGAATTGGGGGAAAGGCTGATGGATCAATCTGTTAACGCAATTACTACGGATGTGTTGTCAGGAACGGTACCGAGTTGAACCGAACTCGGGAATATATCCGGACCAACCCGCTCGAATGTGATTTGGACAGGGAGGACCCGCAAAATAGCTCTACAGGCACGTTCGATGAATTGCTGTAGGGGCAGGGCATGCCCTGCCCTTAGGGAAGCCTTGTGAGATGTCATAATCATCACTACTCAGAATGTTGCCCGATTATTTTATGAATATTCATGTAAGGCGTCCCCAAAGCAAGAAAAGAGGGAAATGTTTTCTGAAAGATGCCAAGATGAAGTGAAAATACTATTGATTAAGAAACGGTACAGTCACATATTATTGCTCAGCCAGTTTTGCCTCGGATTGACTTTTACGGAAAAGATGGCAGAAATCCTAATTTCACCCATTCTCCAAATGACAGGACGGTCTCCTATGGTCTGCCCCAAATGCGGTCAACCAAACGCAGATTCTGCGAGCCATTGTTCAAGTTGCTATTATAAATTCAGATTTGGCCATGCTCACGGTGATCCGTCAAAAATGATGTTCCTTTCATTTTTGTCTTCAAAGAGCAAAGGAAAGGTCAACTCGCCGGCATTGTCAAAGATCCTTTTTGTCGTGATGGTCTTGATATTCATAGCGGCTATAGTATCTTCGTTCTTGTCGGCAAATCATTGAAAGGGTAGAGCGATATGCCCACTCCGATTCGCATTCATCCTGAGAACCCCAAGATTTTCGAATTTCGTGACAAGCCCCTGGTCCTGATAACGGCGACAGAACATTACGGAGCGGTGATGAACCGCCCTTTCAAATTCGAGCGCTATCTGGCCGATGCAGACGAGAAACATATCACACTGACACGTTTGTTCATGCTGTATCGCGAACAGCAGGCATCAATCAACCCCTATTCTACCTGCAAGCCTGAATCACCCGATTATATCGCCCCTTTCCAGCGCACCGGCCCGGGCCGGGCCCTGGATGCAGAGCTCAAGTATGACCTGGATCTCCCAAATCCTGAATTCTTTGATCGATTGCACCGATTCCTCTCCCTGGCCTCAGATTACGGCATCATTGTTGAGGTCGTGTTGCTCAGCAATACTTATAGCCCCGGCATCTGGGCGCTCAATCCCCTGAACGCCCGTAACAACGTAAATGGGCTGGAAGAAATCAACTTCCAGGATTACATGAGCCAGCGGAATCCGGGGGTCTTTGAGCGCCAGGTGGCACACGTGCGCAAGATTGTCGAAGAGACCAATCGCTATGACAACGTGATCTATGAAATCTGCAATGAACCGGGTGGGAAGGATCCCAGCCGGGATGATAGTCCCTCGGTCGAGGAAGTCAACGGATGGCTGTCAGCCTTGATCGAGGTCGTACGTCAGACGGAAGCGAACCTGCCAAACGCGCACCTGATAGCCGGACAGGGGGCCTTTGTGTACGATCCCCGGGAACACCCGGCTGACCTTTCGTTCCGTGGGCTGGACTATGATGTAGTGAATGTCCACCCCCTCCCCGATACCCGCTTTGGCGGCAAGAGTTATGATTTGGGCGCATTTATGTCAAAACAGCTCGCCCTGACCCCGCTGCGGGATTTCTGCCTGGCCACATACCCCGAATCCAAGCCGCTCAACTTAGATGAGGATAACGCCGCCAGCCAGTACAAGGATGTTGGCGGATGGACAATTCACCGCAAGCGTGCCTGGACGACGCTTCTGAGCGGGGCACATTACGACTACATAGACTTCTCCATAATCAACTATTGCGAGGCAGGCACCCCGGAGTCACAGCGCCATATTCGAAGCTGGATGAAGTACCTGTCCGACTTCATGCATTCGATCGACCTGGTAAATGCCCGGCCGCTGGCAGGTCTGCTCGAGGAAAGGCCGTCACACACTCTTGAGGCAGTGTTCGGAGTCGAAGGAAAGGACTATTGTATATACTTAGCGGACAAACGCGAGCTGGCAGAGGCGAGGGACCTGCCTGCCATAAACGAAGATGAAGCGGGACCCGGGGACCCGATCGGTGGTCGCATCTCACTGGGCCTTCCGGACGGAACCTACAGGGTTGCCTGCTTCGATCCTGAGACCGGGCTCTACTCACCGGCAATGGAAATCCGGGGAGGCCGGTCAGTATGTCTGGACATTCTTCCATTTACCCACGACACAGTGGTCCGAATCACGCAGTTATCGCCTGTGGCTTCTCCGTAAAAGAGTAACTGGGTTGCAGTGGCCTGTCCTTTGGTTCGTTCCTGACAGAGGGCCACAGGTCTCCGGAGGAAACAAGATGGGAAATATTCTGATCGAGGATGCCCGAATTGTCTATCCGGGCGAAGGTATCCGGGATGGCAGTTTGCTGATAGCCGATGGCAAGATTGCGGCGATCGATCCCGATGCACAGTCGTGTCCTGCGGAGGCGGAGCGGGTAGATGCCCGCGGAGATCTGCTTACCCCGGGGCTGATTGATATTCACACGCATGGCATTCACGAATACCCTTACGAGGGCGGACCGGATCAGTTGCTTGCGGCTACCGAACGGGTTGCGGCTTATGGTTGCACGTGCGTCCTGCCGACGGTGGTTCCCAAAGGCGGCGATAAAATGCTGGCAGACCTCCGGAAATTGAGCGAAGTGCTCCCGGCAGTGGCAAAAGCCGCCGTTCCGGGGTTACATCTGGAAGGACCGTTCGTGGCTTTGAGCGGCGCGGGATGTATAACGATTCCGGGTGACGTCGGGCTTTTGGATGAAATGCTTGACGCAGCTCACGACCGTGTCAGCGTCATGTCGATCAGTCCTGAAACGGAGAATATCATTCCGGTGATCGAACGCCTGGTGGAACGCCACATCGTTCCCTTTATCACCCACACCCGGGCCGATGTAGAGCAGACCCAGGCCGCGATCGAAGCGGGTGCCCGGCACGGGACCCATTTCTACGACGTTTTCTATCCTCCCGAGGAAACCGATCTGGGCGTCCGTCCGGTCGGTTGTGTGGAGGCAATCCTGGCCGACCCGCGGGTGACGGTGGATTTCATCTGCGATGGCATCCATGTGCATCCAACGGCTATCAAATCCGCGCTTGCAGCCAAGGGGTTCAGGGGCGTTATGCTGATCACTGACTCGAACATCGGGGCCGGCCTGCCGCCAGGGGTTTATCAGACACCCAACGGTCCCACTATCCGGGTACATCCGGAGAAAGGGGCTCGTATTCTCGGCGATCATCCGTTTGCTGGCGCCCTTGCGGGCAGCGCACTGACGATGAACCGGGGAATAGCCAATCTCATGGACTGGCTCGACCTCCCACCCGCGCAGGTCTGGGCCATGGGCACTGCGAACCCGGCAAGGCTGCTCGGCCTGGCAGCCAAAGGTGGAATCAAGGTTGGTGTCGATGCGGATCTCGTGCTGTGGAACGATGATTTTACACCGATCAGGGCATGGGTTGGCGGACACTGTGTCTATGAATGCGAGGCATGAGTTTCAGCTTCGCCCGGCACGTTTTTGCGGACAATATGGAGGGAAGGAGCGATGAAAACATTCAAGTATGGCCCCGCTGCATCTATCCCTTTCAGGGATATGGAAGTCATAGAGAGGTGCAGACGCATCAGGAGGGAGGATCTGGCGAAGCACCCCAATCCCGATTTCAGGATATCCATTGTCAAAGATGACGAGATCGGGTTCCGCTGGCTGACAGATATGTTCTACAGAATAAAGACGGCCGCAGATAGAGAGGAAAAGGTTGTCCTTATAACACCCCAGCCCTGGCCACAGGGCTACAGCCAGTTGGCATATCTCCTCAACAAGTTCAGGGTCAATTGCCGACATCTCTACACATTCGATATGGATGAATACGCCAATGAGCACGGCGAGATCGCTCCCGAAACCTGGCCGCAGGGCTTTCTGCATTCCATGAAGAAGCATTTCTATGCCAAGCTCGACGAGGACCTGCGGCCGCCGGAGCACCAGATCACCGGTCCCACAAACGAGAACATCAACGACTACGGGAAGATGATCGCCGATATGGGCGGTGCTGATTGCTGCTACAGCGGGCCGGGATGGACCGGACACCTCGCGTTCATCGAACCGGACGCACCGGAGTTTGCCGGGAGTTTGGAGGAATGGAAGCAGATGGGGCCCAGAGTTTGCACCTTGAGTCCCTTCACAATCGCTCAAAATTCCCTGCATGGAAGCTTCGGCATGAGCGGGGACCTGGCCAGCGTTCCGCCGAAGGCGGCAACGATCGGTCCGGCTGAGGTGATCGGGGCAAAATTCCGTTTTGACATGCATGCTATCACCGTCGATGGTTCGTATGCGTCATGGCAGAGAATGATGTCGCGGCTTTGCCTCCACGGCCCGGTCACACCTTTGCTGCCACAGTCAATCCTGCAGACTCTAAGGACCGATGTCTACGTTTCGGAAACCATAGCCCAGGACGTCGAGCCGCTTTGGGACAAAGGCTACTGAGGGAAAGATGATTGACAGGGTGAGAGAAATCATAAGAGATCTGGATTTGATGCCCCATCCGGAAGGCGGGTATTATAAGGAAATGTATAGATCTGATCTAAAGGTGTTGTCCCCTTGGGTCAACGGTAAGAGAAATGCAATGACGGATATGTACTTCCTGTTGGCCAGGGATCAGATGAGTAGATTTCACAGGATAAAGCACGACGAAATATGGCATTTCTATGAAGGTGATCCGTTAAAGCTCCACATGTTATCACCCGATCTTCAAGATTACCGGTGTTTGTGTATCGGTGGTAGGGAAGGAAGGATAAAGTATAAGGCCGTGGTGCCTGCGAATCACTGGCAAGCTGCTCATACAACAGGTGGGTATTCCCTCGTTGCTTGTACGGTTGCCCCGGGGTTTGATTTCCAGGATTTTGAATTCTTGAAAGACAATAAGGAGTTCATGGAAACAATTGATCGTAAGTATCTGCAATTACAGAAATTTATATAGAATTTTCATGAAATTGGAGAAGGCACAATGTCCAGGAAACTAAAGTGGGCCACGCATGCCGATCTGGCAATAAAGAAGGCTCCTACTGTCCCACGTGAGGAGTTCCTCGACTACATGACCTTCCGGAGGAACGAAAGGCCGATGTTTACGGAGATCTTCGGGCCGATAATCGGACTTAAGGAGGAGTGGGAGGAACAGGGAGCCACACCGGAGGAGCTTGACTTTTCCGCCTTCAGGTACCGTTGCGAGTCCCGTGGCAGCGTCCCGGTTAACACTGCAAGGATGGGAGGCTATTCTCCCCATCTGCTCGAGGAAACCGATGAGTATATCCTTTCGCGTGACGACCTTGGCCGGACGATGAAGCTCTCCAAAGGTGTGGCGACCATCCCTCTGCCTTTGGATTACCCCGTCAAGAGCATGGACGACTGGCTGAAAATCAAATACTGGTATGAGTTCTCCGAAGCGCGATTTGGCAAAGATTGGGAGAATATTGCCCGTGAACACCTCGAGGCCGGACGTGTTGTCTGCGTAGGCATTCCCGGCGGATTCGATGAGCCCCGCCAGCTTATGGGTGAGGAAGCACTGTGTATCGCTTATTACGAACAGCCTGAGCTGATCCACGATATCCTGGACACCATCGGTAAGACGGCATTTCGTGTGCTGGACCGGGTATCGTCAACCGTCCAGGTGGACCTGCTGGGCATCCACGAAGATATGGCCGGCAAATCCGGATCGCTCGTTGGACCCAGTCAGATCGAGGAGTTCATCAAGCCCTATTATCGCCGCATCTGGGACATGCTCGAGGACCGCGGCGCACTGCTGTTCGACCAGGACAGCGATGGCGATATGAATTCGGTGATCCCGGCCTTTCTGGATGCAGGCATCAACTGCATGCACCCCATGGAGCCGGCCGCCAACATGGATATCGTTAAGATCCGCGAGAAATACGGCACAAAGCTGGCATTTTGCGGCGGAATTGACAAGCACGTGATCCGACGAAGCAAGGAAGAAATCGTTTCCGAGCTGGAATATAAAGTCCCACCGATGGTCGCCACCGGAGGCTGTGTGCTGGCTCTGGACCATCGGATTCCCAACGGCACTCCGCTGGAGAACTACCGCTTTTATATCCGGAAGATGTGGGAAATCATGGATAGGTCGCACGGCAACCTGGCGAGGGAATGAGAGGTCTGCGGGGGGACACAACGGAATTCATTCAGGTAACCTTCGAAACGCTTTTGTGGCTTCTCGATACCTGTTCCTCCCGGCTTAGCCTCTGCATCTTGCCCAGGCAGGGGTTAGCACCCCCCTCTCCGCAGGCGGAGAGGGGACGGGGGTGAGGTTCCGGGAACAAGCAACAGAAGTTTCGCAAAAATCATTTACCAGCCAAAGCAACTCCGTTTCTGACGACTTGTCCGCCGAACGATGGCTGATCTCAAACGGCACAGCTCCTTCGTGAGTTGGGAGGGGATGATAAAATGACCGATGATGCTTATGAAGAACTTGCTCGGGCTCTGGACAGCCTTCCCAACGGCTTTCCCAGGACACCATCGAGCGTAGAGATACAGATTTTGAAGAGGATCTTCTCACCGGAGGAGGCTTCCTTAGCCGGCCAACTGACTGGCAGGATGGAACCTGTTGACCTGATAGCCGAACGGGTCGGTTTGTCTGCCAAGGAGGCCAGAGCAAGATTGATGAAGATGGCTAGGCGTGGTCTGGCATGGTTCGATAAACAGGCGGGAAAGCCGAGGTTCAGGTTGGCACCCTTTATTGTGGGAATCTACGAAGCACAGTTGAATGACATGGATCACGAGCTTGCCCATCTGTTCGAGGGCTATATGGTGAATGGGGGGGCAGTTGGCATTATGAAGCCACAGCCCGCCCTGCATCGTGTTGTTCCTGCTCAGAACTCGGTGAAGTCCGAGTGGATACTCCCATATGACGACGTGCGGAAGGTTCTCCTGGCTGCCAGGACATTTCGTGTCAGTGATTGCATCTGCAGAGTGCAGCAGGTGCAGCTTGGCCGTCAGTGTGACTTTCCCCTGAAAGTTTGCCTTTCCTTCTCCGCAGTTGAGCGCCCTCCCGGTCCGGATGACATTTCTCAGGAAGAGGCACTGGCCATCCTCGATCAGACTGAGGAAGTCGGCCTGGTCCATACGGTAAGCAATGTGATGAAGGGGGTAGGCTACATCTGCAACTGCTGCGGCTGCTGCTGTGGCATACTTCGTGGAATCAATGAATGGGGCGTTGAAAACTCGGTTGCACAGGCGAACTATTATGCAGTCATCGACCCTGACGAGTGCACGGGATGTGGGATATGCGTGGAAAGATGCCAGGTGCACGCGATCTCTGAGGATGATGGTGTGGCCTGTGTGGATCTGGAAAGGTGTATCGGGTGCGGACTATGTGTCACGGGGTGTCCCAATGACGTGGCAAAGCTCCGGCGGAAGCCGGATACCGAAATCGTCCATCCGCCCGTGGACTATGCGACCTGGGAGCGTGAACGCCTGATCAACAGGGGGTTGGCTGAGTAAATGCCAGTTTGGCAATACTACGTTTATCAAATTCAGTTTTTCAAAATTACGCTTAGAGGGAGGAGATCATGAAGAAAATTCTCAATGAGCCGTTCACCTATGTTGATGAGATGCTGGAGGGGCTATGTGCGGCCCATCCCCAATATTACCGTCAGGTAGGACCCGATGGCAGGGTCATCGCCCGCCCGAGCAGCCCCGTTGAGGGCAAGGTGGGAGTCGTGTCGGGTGGTGGCTCGGGTCATCTACCGGTATTCACCGGATACGTTGGCAGAGGATTGCTGGAAGCCTGTGCGATCGGAGATGTGTTCTCCTCACCGAACGTTGACCAGATGGTTGAGGCGATTCGTACGGCCAATGGCGGAGCCGGAGTCTTGCTCCTCTACGGAAATTACAGCGGGGATGTCATGAATTTCGACATGGCCTCGGAGATGGTCGAGATGGAGGACATCCCGACGAAAACCGTCCTGGTGGCAGATGACGTAGCCAGCGCAGGCCCCGAAGAGCGTTCGAAGAGGCGCGGCGTTGCCGGTATGGTCTATGCATACAAGATGGCCGGTGCCAAAGCCGAGGCAATGGCCGACCTCGAAGAAGTCGCCGCCATAGCTCAGAGGGCCGTTGACGCGTGCAGATCCGTCGGTGTGGCCCTGACCCCGTGCACCGTGCCCGCGGCGGGCAGGCCGACTTTCGAGGTGGGTGAGGACGAGATGGAGATCGGCATGGGCATCCATGGCGAGCCAGGGGTGCGGCGTGGCCCCATGAGACCCGCTGATGCCATCGCTGAAGAGATGCTCAATATGATCCTCAAGGATATGCCTCTCAGTTCCGGCGATCGCGCTTCCGTGATGTGCAACAGCCTCGGCGCAACGCCGCCTGAGGAGCTCTATATCGTCTACCGTTACGTAGCCAGGAAAATGGCTGACCTTGGTGTTGAGATAGTGATGCCCCTGGTCGGGCGCTACGCAACTTCGATGGAGATGGCCGGGATGTCCATCACGATTTGCAGGCTCGATGACGAGCTGGAAGCCTTGCTCAGGGAACCGTGTGACTGTGCTTTCTGGAGGATCTAATAGATTTTTGACCTGAAAATGATACTAAGGATATAAGCTCTCAGCAATCAGCCGTCAGCTCTCAGCATTCTTGGCTGGCTGCTGATAGCTAACCGCTGAGAGCTTATAAGACAGAGTCTAATCGTGTCTATCTTTCACGGGCAGAAGAAATAATCTAACCATCAACTGAAATGAGTATAATATGTCCGATGGTTTAACAACCGCTGTTCTTCGCGAGGGGATAGGGTGCATAGCCGAAAAGATAGGGTCGTGCGCCGATGAGCTTAACAGGCTTGACGGGTCGCTCGGCGACGGGGATCTCGGTGTAACAATGGTACGCGGCGTCCGTGGCATGGTCGATGAACTGCCGAACCTGCCCGACGACGTGGGTATGGCATTGCTCAAGTGCGCCCAGGTCTTTACCAGGGTTTCCGGCTCCACATTCGGCACATTGCTGGCCACCGGTCTGATGAGCGCGGCGAAAAAGGCCAAAGGGCGAACAGAGGTCCCCTGGCAGGAGATATCATCGCTCCTTGCAGAAGCAGTCGATGCGATGTCACGTCGGGGGAGGTCTCAGCTCGGCGATAAGACCGTGCTCGACGCCGTCGAGGCGGCGCGTGCGGCCACTGACGGACTTGACGATCCCGGCGAGATCGCCAGGGCCGCCGATGATGCGATAGCAGATGCCCTGGAGCAATTCCGGGATCAGCCCTCGCGCCAGGGAAGGGCCCGAATCTTCGGTGACAGGAGCATCGGGCTCGACGATCCCGGTATGATCGCGTTTAAACGCATCGTTGAAGGCCTTCGATCCCGGTAGGTTTCATAATCTATTGGAAACGGACGTCGCTCTGCACAGGCTGGCTATAAGCTGGGGGATCGAATACACCCTGGGATATCAACCCATTTTGTGGAGGATATCAGAAAAATCTTGACAGAAAGGGATATATTGTTATAATATTTTACATAATCTATTAGCTCAGGTTCTCTCCCATTAATCCCGACAGGGGGTGATAAAAGCTACAGCCCACAGCTACTCGTCAGAAGAGAAGTTAGTGGGTTTTTTCATTTCATTATGTGATTAAGATATTTGAAAGCAACATCTTAGTTTGAAAAGAAGGGATATTGTGCGCAAAGCTCGGTATAATCCGTCAGGTCTTAAAGAGAATCCAAAGGGCTGAGAATCTCGTCCAGATTTTTTCCCATCACGTGGGTATATATTTCCGTTGTCTTGACATCTGCGTGACCCATCAGTTCCTGTACAACACGGATATTCGCACCGTTTTCCAATAGATGGGTAGCAAAGCAATGTCTGAAAGTATGACATCCGATTCGCTTGGCAATACCTGATCTTTTGACAGCGGTTTTGACTGCTTTCTGCAGTCCCGATTCCAATACGTGATGCCTTCGAATGACATCCGTACGGGGATCTTTGCTCAGATTTTTTGAGGGGAAAACGTATTGCCAGCAGAATTCTTTTGAAGCTGACGGATATTTTCTTGCCAAAGCGTGTGGAAGGTAGACACTCCCATAGCCCTTTTCCAGATCTTGAATATGTAATTGTTTTACTTTAAGTAATAATGAATAAAGTTTTTGGATTTTTCTTGGAATAGTGGTATTTTCCTGAAAAGAACTAACAGTCAGGAGGATACCAATGATTGATGCCCAAATAATTCCAGAAGATCGAGAGCTTTTGGAATCCGAAATGAAAGCCGCAAAAGACGCTAAATGGTATCGTCGCTTGAAGATCATCGAACTGTCGTCTCAGGGCAAGACAGTTCCGGAATTAGCGAATCTATTTGGTGTTTCCAAGGCTACGATACGTGATTACATCCACCGTTACAACGAAGGAGGTATAGAAAATCTTCGTCCCAAGAGAAGTCCTGGTCGTCCAGTGAAGATCCCTCTTAGTAAAGCTGAGTTTGAAGAGCTGTTGCATCAGAGTCCTTGTCAGTTCGATAAGTTAGATACGGCTGTGCGTAACTGGACACAGGAGTTGTTAATAGTATATTTTGAGATGTATCACAATCTTAAAGTAACACAGTCAGCTATTTCTAAGCGACTAAAGCAATTGCGTTTAAGTTGGAATCGTGGAAAACTGAAAGTGACTTCTCCTGATCCTTTGTATACACTCAAGCGTGAACGGATCAATGAGTTAAAAAACTATCGTTGTAGAACTCACTCATAATATTGGTCTATAATAAGATAGAAG
>CAZTBA010000176.1:0-12179 GCA_964611725.1 uncultured bacterium | reverse complement strand
AGGTGCGCCGCTCATATCGCCATAGAAAGCCCTGATCCTGATTGTTGAAAAATCGGCCCGGACTGACGGTGTTTACCCTGACTCCCTTGGGACCCAGAAGTGCGGCCATGTAGCGGGTGAAGTTGATCATGCCGCCTTTGTGGAAAAAGTAATCGGGCACAAATCCGTCCCAGGGAACCTCCTCGTAAAGCCATCCATCGGGACCTATCATCCCCTGTATGGAACTGATATTGATGATACTACCCCCTCCCGACGCGACCATTACCTCGCCAAAGGCCCGCGTGATCAGAAACAGTCCCGTGGCGTTTACCTTCATGCTCTGTTCCCAGAGCTCGACAGGGTCATCGTCCCCGTGCATGGGACGGAGCACTGCATTGTTCACCAAAACATCCGCCCTGTTGGCCCGGGCCATCACCTCGTCGCGCAACGACAGAATAGACGATTCGCTGGCCAGATCGAGCTGGATTGCATCCACCTGTAAGCCTCGTGCTCGAAACCCGGAAGCCACCCGCTCCAGTGCCTCCACGTTACGGCTGGCAGTAAAGACGTGCGCACCCGCCTCGGCCAGTCCTTCGACTATCTGTCGCCCGTAGCGGCCTGCCCCACCCGTAACTATTGCCACACGTCCGTCCAGCGAAAAGCTCTCCAGAACGTTCATCGAAACCTCCTCAACTATCCAAGACCGACATCAGGTCCTGAAACATCCGGGGGAAATAATCTGTCAGGGCGATTACGTCCGCACCGATATTCAGAAAACGATAACCCATGTCCACCAGCTCTCTGGCATTTCCAGCGTTGCATACCGTTCCGGCGTACTTATTGTGTGCGGCACAAACCCTGGCGATGCGTTCCCGGGCCTCGGCGACCAGCGGGTGATCCAGTTCTGCCGGATGGCCAATGCCTTGAGAGAAATCGGCCGGGCCAAAGAGAAGCATGTCGATGCCCTCGACGGAAGCGATCTCTTCCAACTCCTCCAGTGGCTCGGGATCCTCGATCTGAACGATAACAAACCGCTCACGATTGGCAGCCTCCAGGTATTCCTTGAAATCCACCTGGCAATACGCACCGTCGGCATTGCCTCCGTCCACCGGACGGCGGCCAATCGGGTGAAACCGCGTGGTTCGGACGATGTACCTCGCCTCCTCCGCATTCATCAGATGGGGGACCATAATCCCCGCCGCATCCGCCTCCAGGGGGCGAACTATGTCGGAGTAAGATCCTTTGGAAACGCGCACGAGTGTATCCACGTCATAGATCTTGGCTGCGCGAATCATGTTTTCCAGCATGAACCAATCCGTAGGCACGTGCTCATTGCAGAGCCAGATACAATCGAACCCGGCCTGGGCGGCAATTTCGGCTGCCCTAGGCTCGGCCAGGTTGAGTTTGGTACAGGTCGCCACCCGACCTGCTCGAAGCTTTTTCAGAACACGACTGGGTCGCATATGCATGTGATACCTTCCCTTTCTTATAGGTCCTCAGTGATCAACTTGTTCGGCTGCCTGCTGAAAGCTCAACAGACAAAATTTAATCGCAGCCATCTTTTATCAATAGAAGAAACAGTCTTATTATCAACTAAAACGAGTATAAGTTATTCCAAATCCACAATCTACAGTTCATAACCGGCAATCTCGGTCAATGGCACCTCGCGTCCGCCCTCCTGGCGGCTGTGGATGCCAGCGATGATCGTTTTCATCAACTCCACTGTTTCGGAGAACGGAAACGGGCGCTCTCCCGTGCGCAGGAAATCCACAAAGGCCTGTAGCTGAGCTTTAAAAGCGTAGAACGTATCTTTGAAATCGACAGCGATATGTCCCTTGGTCCCGTTCAAAGTCAGGACGCCAAACGCGCCGTACATATCCTTTATGGCCGCGATGACTACATCCGCCCCACATTGATGTTTGATGTGAACGATGTTTCTGTCCTCCGACCCGGTATTGCGCACCGAAACAATGCCCGGTCCCAGGACGGAGTAGATTCCCTCCAGAGCGTGTATGCCATATCGCTCCCAGCTCTTGGGTGTGGTGACGGAGGCAAAGCGTACATCGCCCAGTTCGTGCGTGGAAGCCCGGTAAGGCCCGTACTCCTTGGCATAGCGCATACAGCTCGACGACATAATCCGCTTACCCTCCCGCACCCATTCCACAAACTGCCTCAGGCCGAGCTCGTTGTCGGTCAGTGGCTTATCCACAAAGATCGGCAGGTCGGCTTCTGCAAATGGCTTGCAGCGCTCGACGTGCTCATGGCCCTTATCGGTGGCAATGATAACTGCGTCCACCTGACCGATAACGTCCTCCGGTCGCACTACCACATTTGGGATCAGGCTGGCGCGCGCAACGTGAACCGCATCCGTGGGGTCATCCGTCCAGATATGTGTAACCCGCGCACCCTTGATCTGAAGGGTATCCTTGGGTTCTTTGTCTAAGTAATCCGGAATGGCTGCGTAGGGACATTCGCGCATCACCTTGGGATCGTACCCGTTGAATATAGCGCTCCACGAATAGGGATGGCCATTGCCCTCTACCATACCCAGCATCGCCAGGCGAATTCCAGTTCTCTGTGACATCTCGGTCTCCCTTTATTCGAATATGAACTCCGGATACCGCTCCCTGAGCCATGTGCGGACCCGCCCCAATCCCACGTCATCCCAGCCGATGTAGGGAGGGCGTGTGCGCTGATGACCGGTAAAGAAGCCGCTGGCTACGGCGAGCCCTTTGTCGACCACGGGATCGATAAGTCCCAGGTTCAGATCCTCGAGCAATGTCACAAGCTCTCGGAGGAACCTGTCAAGGACCGACTGCATCCCGATCGCCTCATCCCACTGACGCGCTTCCGCCAGGGCGTACAGCCTGAGCATGAAATCCGGATTGGTGTTGACGAGAGAACTACAAGATCCCCTTGCGCCCAACTGCATGGCGGACACCAACAGGTTTTCAGCCACAAAATAGGAGATCCCGGGGGTAATCTGCAACGCTTCCTGGAGGTCGCCAAAATGGCTGCCGGCAAAAGTGAACTTGACACCGATGAGGTTGGGAGCGACTTCCAGAACCCGACGGTAATCTCCACCTGTGAGGAACCGTTTCGCCCGGGGGATATTGTAGTGCATAAGTGGGAAATCGGGGAAAGCGGTTGCGACATCCTCGAAAAACTGCAACATCTCCCGGTCGGTCAGCTCCATCCAATAAGGCACTACGATCTGTGCACCATCAGCACCCATTCTGGCAGCATACTCGACCTTTCGGAGTATATCCCGGGTGTTGTCACTGCAACATCCGATCATGACCGGAATGCCGGCAGGCGGCACGACATCCATCACGATATCAACCATGCGCTGGAATTCGGGCCAGTCCAGCGCATAGAATTCCCCGCTACTGCCCGTAGTATAGATACCGTGAACGTTGGCGGCAGACAATCGCCTCAAGTTCTCGCGGAAGGAAGGCTCGTCCAGCGAGAAGTCTTCGTTCCAGGAGAGAGTGATCGCACCCCAAATTCCTTTGAGGGTAGCAGCAGTCAACTTGGCCATTTTCGCTTTACCTCCCATCCGTCCTTGATAAATCTTAGTTTAACTCAAAGCAGCCTTCTGAACCCGCTATGGGCCACAGGCCCCTTGAGGCGAGCCATGATGTCGCCCGCCGCAAGCGCGTCGGCGATCTCGCCAAAGGTTTCATCTATCGTCTGTCCATACAGGGATACAATTTCCTCCGTATGGGCCATCGTTGGGTAAATCGAAGCGCCTGCCAGGAATCCGCGCTCCAGCATAAGCTGAGTGTAAAGCGTCCGCAACTCCTCCGCCAATTCGTGTTCAAAGTGAAAGTGTGCCAGACAGGGGTAGCCATCTCCGGCCGCCACCGGCAACCCATGCTCTTCCGCATAGCGCTTCCACAGGTCCACCACCCTATCGCCGATAGATGCCACATGCGCGGGAACGTCCACCTCTCGCATCTTGCGCACGGTGGCCAGGGCGGCTGCCGGACCAATACTTTCGGTCCAATAACTGCTGCTAATAAAGGAGGAATGTGCTCCATCCATGGCTTCCCGTGTGCCGATCAATGCAGCTATGGGATGTCCATTGCCCAGCGCCTTGGCAAAGATCGCCATGTCGGGATTGACCCCCAGCTTGAGATGGGCGCCGCCGAAATGCAGGCGCCAGCCGATGGTGATTTCGTCGAAAATCAGCAATGCACCACATTTGTGAGCACCGTCGCGCACGTATTCGAGGAAACCGGGCTCAGGGTCCTGATACCGGCAAGGTTCGATTATAACTGCTGCAAGACGGTCGCCGAACTCGTCCAGGATCTTCCGGAAATCCTGTCTGCTATCATAGCGGAAGGTCAGGGTGGTTCCCCGCAGTTCCCTCGGGACCCCCAGGGGCTCCAGACCGGGTAGCAGGTGGCCGCGAAGGGAATCACTCTCGCCCAGATTGGCCGCCAGATACCAGTCGTGCCAGCCGTGATACCCGCAGATGGCGATCAGCGAGCGATCTGTCGTCGCCCTGGCGATACGGATTGCAACGGAGGCGATTTCCCCCCCGGTACGCGCAAAGCGGACCTGATCCGCCCAGGAGTGGATGTCGCATAACAGGTCGGCCAGCTCAACTTCCTCCGGTGGATTCAATGTGGATATTGACCCCAGGTTGACACGGCGTTGAACCGCGCGGGTCACATCCGAGTCCCGGAAGCCAAGCAGGCATGCACCGATCCCGTTAGTGGACATATCGTAATAATGCCGGCCATCCAGGTCCCACGTTTCACAGCCGCGCGCCTCCCGAAAATATGCCGGCCACTGACCAGGGGCCAGCATCTCAGGCCGCTTGCTGAGCAACTGGGTGCCGCCGGGAATCCGCTGCTTCGCATGACCGTATAGATCCTGCGTCAATGTCCCTGATTCACTTTTCATGCCCAACAGCCTCAAGGCATTGTCGCAAAAGATGTCCTGCAAATCATCCTCGTTGAGACCGAAATTGTCCGCAGCCTGTTTCACGGCCCGGAGGGACTCCAGGCCGACAAGGACCGGATGGCATTCGGGAGATACCCTGTCCCAGTTCACCGTATCCGGCTGAAGCCAGGCAAATCCATCCCCAACGGTCACAGCCCTGCCCCGTATTTCCGATACGGGAAAATCGCTCCCCCAGAGAAGCTTGCGCGGCCCGAATTCGTGCAGAATGGCAACTATAGCCTCCGGTTCGCAGATCGCAGCCATGTCGAACCAGATGTTTTCAAGCGCCTTGATGGCCGGCAAGCCGTTGATCGTGTTGGGTACATGGAAACCGCGCGCCGCATGTGCCAGGATCAATCTGGCCTTGGGATACTTCAGGCACATCTGGCGGATCTGGCGCTGGTTGTCCGGATCTGCGAGCGCGAGATTCCTGACCATGTGCAGGGTGATTACGAGGCCATGCTCGTCCGCCATTTCCCAGGCCCATTCGGGAAGGTAGCTTGCGATGGAGGCCTGGAAAGTTGGCTTTTCTCTGCTGAAGACATGGTAAGGTTTGAAACCGACAATCTGTGGATGCCGCAGATATCGGGAGACCTTTTCCCGGGAGTATTCCGGAGAAATACAGATGGAGCCTCTGTTACCGGGCTCCATCTCCAATTGCGCGATCAGGTAATCGTTGACCTGGTCCATATCACAAAGCGGGGTGGGCGTCCCCAGGAACAGCGCTCCCTGCAGGCGGGATTTGCCGACGATCCTGGCGCTATGTTTGCGCCAGACTTCCACGCTGACCTCTGAAGGCCCTTGCGAAAACAGACCGGGTTCCTGCAAATTCAGGTCGGCGACGCGATAGACATGGGCGTGGGCGTCAAAGACCCTGTCGGGCAGAAAGCGCCGCAGATCCAGCGCGGTCTTTCCATCCAGATCAGTGTGTGTCCAGTTGTCAATCAAGATAAGCATCCTCCTGGCATCAAATTTGATCGTGGCAATATTTCATTATGGTCTTTAAACTTCTGGCGGTGGGCATTATTCTCAAGATCTGTCGCCTGGTCTCGCCAGAACTAAATGTGGTAATGACTATACCAAGCTGATACACGAATCTATCAAGAGAAGACAAACTGATAATTACCCTTACCGATAGACTTCCCTTCGATGCCTGGTTCGCATTATCCTGAAAGCTTTTCCGGGATCATCTACCTCATACATGATCCGATAATCTCCGACTCGGATACGCCAATCATTTTTCGATACAGAAATCTTGCGACAATTCGGGGGGCGCGGTTCCTCAGATAGAGATCTGATACGGGAGATCATCTTATAGAAATCTTCTGTTGAGAGCCGTTTTAGGTCCCGTTCCGCCCTCCTTTCAAGATAGATCTCATACACCCGGGCTGTACTCCTTCAGAAAATCCTCCAGCTTTCTAAACTTGAGGGATCTTTTCCTCATCCCTTCAAGCATCTTCAGGTCTTCTATATCTTCCAGCCGCTCCAACATTTCCCGATATACATCTATATCTAAGATCACAGCAACTGGCTCACCATCCTGCAATACTATCTTTGCATCCTTCTGTCTTTTCATAGCTTCGTGCTCCTCAAACTGTTAGTTTTATATTCTATTTCAGATCTTAGTGGAGTACATATCCACAGATCTACGACAAAGATAATTAGGAGTCTCCATAATTTTATCTCCCATCCTTATCTCTTTCACAGACACACCAACATATCGGGAAAGACAGGACTATTATAAAGAAGGGGAAAACCTTTGTCAACAACATCGTCAATTAAACGGTTTTTGCGAGGCTTTTACTGATAATTCCCGGAACCTCACCGCCATCCTCTCTCCGCTCGCGGAGAGGGGAACTTTAATGCTTGCCCAGGGAAAAGATTATGTCAAGAAGAGCAAATATCGAGAAGTCACAAGAGCATTCCGTTGGGTATGTTCAAACAGCCAATGAAATGCAAATAGCTTGACAACAATGTCGAGATATGATATGATATAGCACTATATTTGAGGTGATAATCCACCTTGGGAATGGTACTACGGGGATGCATATAGATGAAACCCAATTCGAGGTTCGAGTGTCCATCGCTCCCGCTTGATCTGAGGGCTATGCTCCAGCGCTCGGCAAGGGGTTTATGGATAGCTTTAGTGATAGCGATGGGATTGCATCTGGTGTTCTCTGAAATCCCCGATTTCAGAGAGGAAGAGAGGATTGTAAAACCTCTGACGACAAAATTCATAAAGCGGGAGCCGCGGCTTGCAAAGCCACTGGAGCTGAGGAAGCGCCCCAGGCCGAAACCCCGTCCTATGAGAAGGAAGGTAATAAAGGTAAGTGCCAGGATCAGCCGCAGAGACATGTCTTACACCTCCTCCCCACCCCTGAAAATCCTCGACACACTGGCCAAGCCGAAGCTATCAGCTTCGAGGACTGTCAATCTCAGTGCAACGGGGCTCGAACAATACGTAGGCTCTTCACTCATAAGCAGCGACAGGAGCCCTGAAGAGAAAATCGACATGGATCTCGAGATGCTTGACATAGATGCGCTCGATACCGGACGCTACCACGCCATGGTGATACAGGATCCGCGCGATAAGAAAAAGATCAGGGGTTTCCTCCACATGGCCACCGTATACGTTCCGCGCATACACAACAAATCCTTCGAGCATACAGGGGGACGGGGACAGCAATGGTTCGCCCACTATGTTGTGGGAGCCGTCAGGCATCTGGTGGATACGATGAATAAATACACGGATATCAAAACGGACTTCGTCGGACGGCTGGAATTAACCGACGAGGAGCTTTTCAAGGTCCCATGGGTATTTTTCTTCGCCTTCAAGATCGCCTACGAGCTGACCGAGAGCGAACTCGAGGCCCTCGGGCGTTACCTTGTGGAGGGAGGTTTCGTCTTCGCGGACAGTCACCCGCTCTATTCCTGGTCCACGGGTGCCAACTGCCATGAGAAGGCGATACTTGGGGCACTGGAGACACAGGGAATAAAGTCCGAATTTGAGATAATTCCGGCAGATCATCCCATCTACCACTGTTTCTTCGACTTCGACGGTCCGCCTTCCGCTGCGGACGGTGCGTTAGCCGTAAGCCTCGAGGGAGGTTCTACGGTGGTTACTGACAGAAGCCAGTTCAAATGGAAGGACCACCTGAAGGGGGTTATCGCCAATGGGAGGCTGGTGGCGGTATTGAGCGAGAAAGGCTATTACAGTCCGTGGGCCGACTGGGGGTTGGGTATGGCATACGACAAGCTGGATCCCACCCGCCAGCTTCAGTTCGGGATTAACACGATAGTATTTGCACTCATACAGGAAGGCTCGATCACTCAGCAGACTATGAGCCATCTGGAATAGACTTTGAAGGAAAGGGGGAAACATGGCACGTTACGTCAGGGTTTCGAGCATCTCTTTTCCCGGCATATCGGGTGGGGAAGACCGCAAGGGGCGCGCCCTGGAATCCGCCCTCGAATGGGTTGACAGGGCATCGAAGGATAGGCCCGATATCATCTGTCTTCCGGAGACCTTCACGGGGTTGGGATGCCCGCAGGAGGAATGGGTAGCCACAGCCGAGCCTGTCCCCGGTCCCACATCAGAGGCGCTCGCCGAGAAGGCAAAGGCATACAATTGCTACATGGTATGTCCGATGATTGAGAAAGCTGGCGACAGGATCTACAACTCCGCCGTTCTCATAGGCCGCAAAGGTGAGATAGTCGGTTCCTACCATAAGGTCCACCCTACCATCGGCGAGATCGAGCAGGGTGTCACTCCGGGAACGGAAACACCTGTCTTTGAGACAGATTTTGGGCGGGTAGGTTTTGCGATCTGCTACGATCTCAACTTCCACGATGTAGCCCAGGGGTTGAAAAGCGGAGGTGCTGAGATCATACTCTTTCCCTCGATGTTCCGTGGAGGATTGATATTATCGATATGGGCTTTTCTGTACAGGTGTTTTGTGGTATCAGCCACACCCGGAGAGGAAAGCGCGATAGTAAACCCGTTGGGGCGTCCCATCGAGGAATCCTCCTTCTACGGAAGGATAATATCGAAAACGCTCAACCTCGATGCAACAGTGCTCCATCTCGACTACAACTCAGCCAAGTTCGATAAGGTTAAAGAGAAGTACGGTCCCGATTTCGAGGTAGAGGTCGCGAGTCCTGAAGCGGTTTGCCTTGTCTACTCCCATCATCCCGAGAAAACGGTATGGGACATGATAAAGGAGTTCGAGCTCGAGCCCGCAGGGGATTACTTCGACCGGGCGAACCGCATCCGGGAGGAAGCCTTACGCTGAATTGCGTTCGGGAAGGTAACATATAAAGGTTTGCGGAAGGACGATTATCATGTAGGGGCAGGACATGTCCTGCCCCTACGTCGGTCAACTGCATGTGTCATACGGTAGATACGGATTTTGTGAAATGCAGATCATCATCGGGAACAGGAGGATTCCATGCATTACCTTTCCATCCTCGCCGCCTTCATAATCGGACTTATGCTCGCCATACATCTCTGCATGAACGCCGCTGTCGGAACGATAATTCGGTCAGCCCCCACAGGGAATGCCGTTTTCTGGTGGATCGGGGCCGCGGCCGCAACCCTGATCTGGATCGTATCGCCGGGCCGCGCGGCGATCGCCAACGTATCCTCCGTTACACCATGGCTCTGGTTGGCAGGAGTATCCGGGGCAAGCTTAGTCTTCGGGATGGCCGCCATCATACCCCGTCTCGGAGCAGGGAACGTTTTCATCATCACCCTGACCGGTCAGGTGATCGCCTCGCTTCTCATAAGCCACTACGGACTTCTCGGCTCGCCCCAGAGCGTCATCACCCTGCGCAAGATCATAGGGGCGCTCATAATGGTCGCCGGAGCTACGCTTGCGATACTGTAAATTGAGGGGGACCCTCTCACAATCTATAATCCGAGTTTGAAAAACCTGTTCGGATTGTTGAACAGCCAGTCTTCGGCTATCTGTACCGCTTCGGGCTCCCCCAGCCATCCGTTCTCCACCATCTCCGCCAGGGCTGCTGATATGACATCACGTGCTATCCGCAGGTGGCCGAAGGCATACTCTATCGAATCCCCGTAATCCGCCCCGAAACCGTGTATCTTGCTGTGTGGGACCGCGACGATCGATTGGGCAAGGAGGTTCTTGGCATAGTATGGATCGATTGCGTGGAGCCAGCAGCAATCTATGGCAACGTTCGGGTAATTCTTGCCGAGATAGATGAGCTCGCCCGCGTAAGGCCAGTTACCGTGGAACAGGTCGAAGTTCACATCACGGTGAAGCTCGAGTACGGATGTGAAGTTCACAGCGTTGGTCTTGGTTATCTCGTTACGGATGCCTGCCATATGTCCCGTATGGATCTGGACGGGGAGTTCAAGGTCGCGGGCCATTTTCATAAAGGAATGGAAGAGGAAATCATCTAAGGGTTTGGCCTCCGGCCAGCCGAGGCTCTTCCTGGGATCTTCCATAAAGGAGTTAAAAAGCCCTTCTGCCTCGGACCTCGTGGCATTGCTGTAATTTATGATCCTGCTATAGGCCGACTGGTCCTTCATCCCGATGGTGCCCTGCTCTTTCATCTTCGAGAAGATCTCGCGGCAACAGTCGAGATACCCGTCGAGGTCGACAACGTTCCTTCCGACGATATTTGCCATGCTCGACACAGCCTGCCAGCTCCTCACAGAGTGAAATCCCGGCAGCGGCACGAGCATCCTGTCCCGCTCGTAGATCTTCTCCTCCCCCGCTATATACTTCTTGAAGTCAACCCCGATATTCACAATCCGGCACCTTATCTTGGCCTTGTCGAGCACATCACTGTAGGCCTTTTCATCCTTCAGGTTGAGCAATTTCCCCGAGATCCGTTTCATCGCCTTCAGGCTCATACCGTCCTCACCATAGAACTCCTTGAGGATGATCTTCGTGATACGGGCGTAGGCGGTATGTTCGGACCTCTTCCAGAATTTCTCGAAGACCGGCCATTTCTTCTCGGTGGAAACCTCATGGTCGTTGAGGAAGGCCATCTCTGGCTCCGCTCCGGCCGAATTGAGGTCGCTCTGAAAGTAACCCTGTATGAGTGAAGCTATCGGTTCCTTATATTCAGGGGCATTCTTGGGTCCTGAAGTATGGTCGTGACAATCTATGACAGGCATCTCCTCGACGGCACTGCGAATCCTCTCGTAGACACGGCTTTTGGGGTACATCAAAATCCTCCTTCCTTAGTTCAGGCAAGTTGCAGTAATGTTTTTGGTTTTTTGCTCATGGCACCTGAGATTTTTCAGTCGCCATTGTCTTCTCAGATATTTCTCTTTAGAGACGCCTCGGCGAGGCGTCTCCTTCCACAAAATTGCGTTCCAGAAAGAGAAACGTTCACTTGTTTCACGATCTCTTTGAATCTAAAGCATGGCCCCATTATCTAATGAATATTCATCTGAGGCATCTCTAAAACAAAAAACGTTTTCTGCAAGACACTTACAGCTTTTTTAGAGGTATATTTCCTGACATTTTCAGCCTTGTTTTTCAATCGCTCATGCAAAGTCGGCAAAGCATTTTTTCACTGCATTTTCGGCCTTGATGTCCATTCCGGCAACAGTCGATACACCAGCTATCGCCCTCTTGAAGACACCCGTCGCTACTTACCCCCTTTCCCTTTTGATGGGCTCCGGACACCAGGTTCTTCTTGTTCTCTTATCAATATTTCCCCTCTCCGCCATAACTGCCGGGAAGATAAGACAAGAAACGAGAACTGTCAACAGGCAAATGTAGCTGAGCGATGTGAACTTTTTAGACAAAAAAGTACTTGACAGCATCCCTGAGATCTTTATATTAGTTTCGATATACAGGGAAGGTAAGTAAGATACATTTCAGCATGGGCCAGATGTCATCGAAGCCTTCGCATCGAATGAGAGGTGATCCCTGTATGATGATTTGGAATCAAACCTGCTTTTGAGACTTTGGGAAGGCAGGTTTTTTTGTGGGAAGGGACGATCTGAAAATGGAAAGGAAGAAGGGATTCATTTTACCATTTGTGATGAGATTGTTTCGTTGCGGATACCCCTCACAATAACATGACCGTAGTAGTTGGCAACCGGGGTTAGTTTGAATGAAAGTAGAATGTGAGGTTTATTCGAAGTAACACTGACTAAAAGGCACCATCTGAAGACCCGGATACGGTAAATCAGTGCTCTTCACAGTTCATGGTAGGAATTCCATGTTTTGTCATATTGATACTGGTCTTTCGCTTATTTTTTG
>CAZTBA010000175.1:0-12212 GCA_964611725.1 uncultured bacterium | reverse complement strand
CTTACCAAATACCTTTAACTCACATAGGGGGATACCATCTCTATTACCTGTTCCAATTCTTGTGTTGATTTCGCTTGACTTTCATCGAATTTAATATAACTTCCTATTTTCCGTACCCTAAGTTTCGTAAATCCTTGAAAATATGGAACTTTTCAAATAATCATCAGAAAGTGCCACCTTCCCAAGTAGTTGATTTAAAATGACTTCTGAAAGGGTGCGAAAGATAGGAACTTACTGGCTTTCTTTTTCACCCTCCTAATTCATATAGAGGGACGCTCTACCTACCCCAGGGATGATCTCACGTACTCCTCCGGTAGCCGAATTTCCCAGACTGGGGCGTCCCATTTCTTAAGCAGGTTCTGACTATACCCTCCTTCCCCTTTTCAGGGGCTACGGTTTAGATTGGAACCTGCTTTTTTTAACTGCACCGACTGTCCCACAGCTTGCCTGTGCCGTTTTATTCCACAAGTTTTTTTAGACTACTAATGCCCTTATCAATACTTGCCACGGCTTTCTCAAGGTGCTCACAAGCTTCATATATCGCATCTAAGACGACCTTGTCTTCTTCACGCACCGGAGGCTTACCTGTGAAAAACTGGCCCCTCCCCACTTTCGTGAGAGAGTCTAAAGGCTGCTGCAGTGCCAACATGAGACTTCAATTGTGATAAGTTCAAGTTTGAGCAATGGCTTATGGTTTGTGTCGGTTTTTCATATATACGGTCTATCTATGGAAATAAGGGGATGTTCAGCAAATATGGATGCACTGGATATATTAAGGGCCCCTTTACCTTCTGCAAAAGTGGGGAGGGGCCAGCCTGTGAAAAAGGGTTGACAAATACTCTTTCCATCTTTATATTGAACTGAGTAATACTAAGTAACAAAAGGAGGACCTATGCCAAGGACCACGAAAACCGTAACACTTTCTCTTCCTCCGGAGATGGCAAAGAAGGTAGAGGAACTCATGAAAGAGGAAGGTAGGACTCGAAGCGAGCTTTTCCGGGAAGCTCTGAGAAGGTATATACAGGAACAGGAATGGAAGAAGATTTACCAGTATGCTGAGGTTAAAGCATTGGAAAAGGATATTACTGAAGATCAAGTGGAAGACATAATAGATGCCCGTCGTGGATAGACTCCAAAGGCCGAAGGTTGTCATAGACACGAATGTTTTCGTTTCAGGATTGAATTTCTCAGGAAGACCGAGGGAGGTTTTGGAGTTGATGAGAAAGGGGAGAATAGAGGTTATCGTTTCCTCTTTTATCTTGAAGGAGCTAAGAGAGGTTCTTCGGAAAGATTTTGGTTGGGGCGAGGAAAGAGTTAGAGATACAATAAGGCTTATAGAGATTCAAACGTCAAAGGTAGATCCTAAGACCAGGCTCTCTATCATCAAAGAGAAGGATTCCGATAACAGGATTCTCGAGTGTGCCCTTGAGGGAAAGGTTCAATACATCGTCTCTGGTGACAAGCGTCATATCCTACCTCTAAAGAAGTTCCAGGGGATAGAGATCCTTTCCCCAGCGGATTTTCTGGAGATCCTGTGATAAACTGAGGCAGAGCAGCATCATGCAAAAGAGGTCTATACCGCCTTTCCCCTATGATAAGAACACAGACACTATAATCCTGCCAACAGATGTAGAGAAGGAAATACGTTATCTTGCTTCAGCGGGAAATGAAGTCGAAGCTGTTAAGAGAGTGATGAGGCTTACGGGATCTGGCTTAAAAGTATCAAAGGATTATGTCGATAGTTTAGCCAAATCTCGTTCAGATCTTCACTAAATTCACACTAATAGGAAGACTTTATTTCCGGATACGCCGAGGTTTTTATGCAAAGAATTGAGGAGAATGAGGGCCGGGAACACCGGATTGACATGGAGATTGTTGTTGATGCATACAATGAAGTAGAGCGGGCTATGGGGTGGTATTATTATCTGGAGTATAAGCTTGATTTTCCATTTCGGGCAAGGTGCACCGTTAAGCGAGACACCTCTCCGTTGGCAGTGGGAGAAGAAGTGCAAGTGGAGGGGATGCCTTCGGAGGATGAGTGTTTCCACGAGATGCTCGTTAAGGTGTGCTGGTTAGGACGGGAACTTGCTGTACCGCTGTCTCAACTGGAAGGCATTGACGTCGATAGCGAGACGCAAGAAGCGATAGAGGATTGGCATTACTGGGTAGCCAGGGGATATCAATTATGAATGAGCAGTTTCTCTAATATTCCCCAGATCTGTTACCGATTCTTCTTGGAGCAGGCATCCCTGCCATTGTTGGCAGTTGTCCGAAGTTGTATAGGAGCGCCTTTCGCCAAAAGAGAAACAGGTTGTGAAGCTACTCCTCAAGGGGAATCCCGTGAGACGAACAGCGAAAAAGCTGAGAATATCAAGGAGAGACGTCTATAAGAAAAGCGCCATCGGCAGGATAAAAGAAGGCTGTGAAAAAATAAGATTTAAATAGCTGAATAAACGAAGTTTATCGAGAAAAAAGGTTCACACCTGAGACAATAAGTAGAACAAGGGCACGAGGCCAAGACGAAATTTCGAGTCCAAGCCGTCCTGTAATGGGACGGCTTTTTTGTTTTCAGGAGGAAACATGATCTATCATCCCTGTTGTCGAGGCAGTCCAGCACAAGTCTGTAAAATACCAGCACTTTCTTGACGGGGTAGAGCATAACACCTGAAGACCAGGAACTGCACAATATCACACGTGTGATATTGTGGGTAGAAGGCAGGAGACTGGTTTAACCAAAAGATTGACTGGAGCGACTTTGCACAGTTACTTTTCAATTCATTTTTTGCGTCCATCATATATAAGTCTTTCAATAACTTACTCCGAAATTTGTAGCAATAAAAAGACACAAGTGAAGGGTATAAGGCCCGAGACGTTATAAGTCCAGAGCCGTCCTGTAAATGGGATGGTTTTTTTGTTTTGAAGGAGGAGACACGATCTTTCATCCCTACGTGGCAATGAAAACGGGTGTCTCGTCTATCAGGAATCCGCCAAAAGTACCGCCTACTACCGGCACGCACTATTGACGGGGTAAAGCATGATACCGGAAGGACAGGAGCTCCACAATATCACACGTGTTATATTCCAAGCTGAATATGCTAATCTGACTCAACGCCGAGAGGGGGGATGGAACCTGAGGTGAAAAGACAAAGCTTAAGAAGGGAGCCTTTCAGGAAGTGAGTTCGAGAGAGCCATGTAATCGATGTATTATGGACGTACCGGGTTCATTGATAAGGGAGAAATTATGACAGATGAAGACGGGGTGTGGGAAAGATACAAGAAGGCTATTCTGTCCGAGCTTACCTTCGAGAATGTCTACGGACAGATAAAGAATCAGACGAACGGCAATGGCGCCTGGCTAAGCGGGCTGTGCCCCTTCCACGAAGACAGGCACAACTCCTTCAGCTTTAACAGGAAGACCCTTCACTGGGTGTGCTTTGCCGGCTGCGGGAAAGGGGATGTCTTTGACTTCCTGATGCGGTCAAGCGGCAGGAGCTTCAAAGAGACTCTTATTGAACTGGGAGAGCGACTGAAAATCCCCGCTCCGGTGCCAGGTCAGCCAAAGAAGCCTCCAATAAAAGAAGAGGCGGTGAGGAAGTTCTCAGAGAGTCTAAGCGATGAGATGAGACGGTATCTTCGAGAGGAAAGGGGGCTTTCCGATGTGACAACACGGAAGTACCAGATCGGTTGGGATGCGCAGCGCCAGAGAATCACCATTCCGATAAGGGATGAGCGGGGAAATCTGGTGAACGTCCGGCTGTATAGTCCCGGGAAAGAGCCAAAGATAGTGAACTATACCCAAGGCGTGTGGAAGTATGGCTCACCTGCCAGGCTATACGGGATTGACGAACTCGTCAACTGCGCAGACAGACAGGTCATAATATGTGAGGGCGAGTGGGACAGAATCCTCCTCCGACAGGAGGGCTTTATGGCTGTCACCGGCACTCACGGCTGCTCCGTCTTTCGTCCGGAGTGGATACCCTATTTTAAAGGAAAGGATGCGGTTATCATCTACGACTGCGACGAGAAAGGCCGGGCAGCTTCAGATAACATTGTCCTTAAGGCTTTCAGAAGCTCCGAAGTAAGCTCGATCAAGAACGTCGTTCTTCCCTTAAGGGGGGAAAAGGACGATAAAGACGTTACCGATTACCTTCACAAGCGGGGGTCTACGGGAGCGGACCTGCAGCAGATTATAGATGAGGTTCCCGCTTACGAGTATAGGGAGGAGAAAGAAGAGGAGGAGGTTATCCGTCTGGACTCTTTCACGGATATTGAGAAAAAGGAGTATATAGACAAGAAAGTCGAATGCGAAATAGCTGTCTGCGGCGAGACAAGCGAGGCCTTTCACGCCGTTCAAGAGTTCAGGGTAAACTTCTGTCCCAGGCTCAGGAAGGGGGAGTGTTTCGACTGCGCCGAACCCATCGAGATTCCACCGAGCTGTCAGGAATACATAGGCTCGTGCATGTCCACCAACGTGCAGCTTACTGCCATGCTGAGGTGGTTCTGCTGCGGTTACGGCCAGAAGCCTGCCATCGAGATCCTGAAACGCACCACCATAAAGGAGTTCTTCTGCCATCAGAGGGTAAACCGCGTCACCCAGACGAGGGATGAAGACGGCAACCTGGCTCAGTTTATAGACGGCCGGAAGCAGGAGTTGATGGAGAAAAGGGTCTATTATCTCTCTTCCGAAGGCGTAAGGCCGGGGGATTATCTTGCCACCGGATACGTGAAGACCCACCCCAAAACCCAGCAGGTTACCTTTCTCATCGAGTCCCTCCTTCCACAGGAGGATGATTATCAGAAGTTTGATCTCGAGCAGAATCTGGATCATCTTCGGGCCTTCAAGGGGCTTTCCTGGTCGGATATACTGAAGGATCTCACCGAGAACGTGACGAGGGTTTTTGAGAGGGATGAGATCCTCGCAGCCATTCTCCTTACCTATTGCTCTCCACTGTGGATCAGGTTCAACGGTGAGACGGTACGGGGATGGCTTCTCTCTGCGATCACCGGAGACTCGGGTTCCGGAAAGACGCAGTCTTACAGCCGCTTTGCAGAGTTTGTAAACATAGGCGACTGCTTCTCCGGACTTACGGGAACCAGGACCGGCCTGGCCTATGCGCTGGTGGAACACAAGCAGAAAGGCTGGCAGGTAAAGATAGGGAGATATCCGGCGAACTCGGGAAAGATCCTTATAGTCGATGAGACCCAGCACCTGCCTGACTGGGATCTGAGAGCGATCAGCAAGGCCATGGAAGAGGGGTTTATTCAGATAGACAGGGTAAAAAGCAGAGGCTATGAAAGCATGACACGGCTCATCATGATCTGCAATCCCAGAGGCGACCAGGTGATGGACAGCTATTCATTCGGGTGTGAGACCCTTAAAGGACTGTTTTCTCCCACGATCATAAGGAGAATCGACCTGGCGGTTTTTGCCAATTCGGGTGACCTGCAGGACCTGTCATTCATCAACAGGAAAAGGCCAGAACACACCGGAGGGAAGATTACACCTGACATGCTCCGGGCGGTTATCTACTGGACGTGGAACCTAAAGCCTGAAAACGTCGTTTTCACTCCGGAAGCTGAGGAGGTATGCCTGAGCCAGGCAGATAGGATGAGCGATGTGTTTGGCTATGCTGTGGATATACCGCTCGTGCCGCCTTCGGACTTTCGCAATACCCTGGCAAGGATCTCCGCTGCCTTTGCCGCAGTGCTTCTGTCAACCGATGAGAGTTTCTCCTCTCTGATTGTTGAGACAGAGCACGTGAATATGGCAGTGGAGTTCCTTTGCGGAATCTATTCGCATGACAACTGTGGACTGGACACCTATTCAGATATCCAGAGGATCGGAAGTCAGCTCACCGACTACGAGGACATTGAGGAAGCGTTTCTCAGGAGGAAAGAGAATGAAAAACACGATTACCAGAACGAGGCCATCTTTACCAGAGCCATTTACATCTTTCGTATCAGTGAGATCGTCAGGAGGGAAGATCTTGCAGAGCAGGTGGGATGCAGTGTGGAGCCAATCAAGAAGGTGGTAAAACTTCTGAAGAGGTTCAATCTGATCGAAAGCGGCAGGGATGGATACGTTAAGAAGCCGAAGTTCAACAAGTTCCTGCGCAGATTCTTGAGAAAGCATCCCGATTTCTTCGGAGATGAGGCTTCAGGGTTCAGTTAAAAATAATTGTTAAATAATAACTTGCTGAAAATTAAGGCTTGAACTGAACCCTGAAAATGAAAAATAGCGTTCACCCCAAAAACAAGGAGCGAAGCTAACTTTGAGGGTGAACAAAAATTCTCGTTTCGGGGGTGCAGTTCATAAGTATTTTTAGGATAAATAATTAAAATACATACTCTTATAACTGAACCCTGAAGATTTAAGATGGAGAGGATGAACTTAAAAGACCTGGAACATACAGATCGGAAGACTTCAGGCATCCGGAATCCCCAGGAACTGGATTACATTCTCATCAGGTCAAGACTCCTGGATGGTGAAAGGATAGTTATGGTATTTGAGGAGAAGGCCTTGAGGGAGATTAGAGAGGAGTTTCCTGACATTGCTGTCTATACGCCATCAGAGGTGAAGGAGCTCTATAAATATAGAGATGACACCGAGTTTATCAAGAGAGTCCATCTTCTAAAAAAGGGAGTTGATGGATGGATTATGCCATCCAAAGGTAAAGGGGGTGATAACTAATGATTGAGCTTCAGAAGAACTCCATGGAGAAGCGCCGCTTTCAGCTGAGTGAGTTTCGCGGACAGAAACTCGTTAATATCAGGGTCTGGGTCCGAAATGACGACGACGAGCCTATCGCTACCAGGAAGGGTATCACGTTCAAAGTGGATATGTGGCCTGAGTTTCTGAGAGCTCTCCGGAAGCTGGAGGAGGAGATGCTTGAAGCCGGTGTCATAAAGCGGGAAGAGCCCGAGTTCTCTGAGACCCAGTAGCGGTAGACAAAGACCCCGGGTAACAGTCTCAAAGCTTCCAGTCAAACTTAAAACAGGATTTGGATATGGTAAAGTTTAATCTTCCAAAGGCGCTCAGGCTCTTTGCCGGTGGTATGGCACAGGCTGAGGTGGCCAGAAGGCTCAAGGTCAACCGGAGCACCGTGTCCAGGAGCTTCAAGGTGGCCGGCATCGGATCGGTAGAGGATGCCGAGAGGCTCCTTAAGACCCTCAAGAAGGAGAAGAGAAAGCAACAGGTCCGAAACGCAACACGCAACAAAGAGCTAAGATCAAGGGAACCAAACGATAAGCCAGAATGCAGCATCCAAGACACTGCCGAGAGATGCAACAACGGAAAAGAATACGCAACAGTTACTGCAACAGAGGAAAATGGTGAAGTCCTTGAACCCGAGAGGACTGAGAGCGTCACAGCGGATGAGAGGGGTATAGACGTTTTCAGGGAGCTTGAGGAAACAGCCATCGTGATAAGGAAGATCCTCAGGGAGTATGAAGGCGACCCCGATATAACGCTTGAGGCAGTCGGGAAGATGAAGGGTATACTTGACTCATACGTAAGGGCAGTCGAGAAGCACATGGAGATCCACGCTTACAGGCAGGGATTTTCGATGGTGCTTGACCTTGTCAAAAAGAAGAACCCCGATCTTGCAGGGGAGATAGCAGAGGAGCTGAGAAAAATTGTCTCAAATAGAAGAAATCTTAGATCAGGTCTTAATTGAAGCGATCGACAGCCTGAAGAAGGCCGATGAGGGTCCGGGGGGGAACCCCTGGAGCATCGAGCCGGTGGGCATACTCGACTTTTTCAGGTACTTCCTCAGACGCACCCTCCTTTCGGAAGCCCAGCGTGAGCTGCTTCTTGCCATATGCGGCGAGGATCCGGCAAGCTTCGATACCCGGTATGACCGGATCATAGCGGGGGTTGGCCAGCGCGGAGGCAAGAATTTCTGTGTGGAAGGTGTGGCCTGTTACTATGCTTACAAGCTCGGATGCCTGAGCGACCCGCACGGTTACTTCGGCATCTCCCGGGACAGGGAGATCGCCATTACTAATTCATCCTGCGTTAATGAGACACAGGCAAAAGAAGTCTTCTTCAGAAACCTCCAGAAGACCATGAGGAGCACGATAGATCCCGACACCGGAAGGAACTGGTTTGAGGAGCACCTCGGTATGGACATACGACCGGGAGGCTTCGGAGATATAAAGAAGAAGGCGATCCGCATGCCTTACGGAGCTACCTTCTACTCTTTCGACTCGACTCCCGAGGCCCCCGAAGGGCAGCAGATACTTCTGAGCATCATAGACGAAGCCTCCAGGAAGAACACGCCCACCGAGTATGCCCAGGCAAAGAAGCTCTACAACGTGGTCTACGGCAACGTGCTTGCATCCTTTCCGGATCACGGGAAGGTGATAGTCTTCTCGTACCTTGAGCAGAGGACAAACGACCTTACATACGAGCTTCTGCAGAAGGGCAAGACGAATCCCAAAATCTACGCCATCAATGTCCCCACCTGGGTATTTAACCCTACTATCACCAGGGAGATGCTCCAGGAGAAGTTCGACGAGGATCCGGTCGATGCAGCCTGCCGGTATGGAGGGGTAGTGCCAACGGCAAAGTTCTCGTTCTTCAACCCGTACGTTGGAAAGATACGTGAATGTGTTAACCCTCACCTGGAGAACAGAGCTTTATCGGCTCCAACGGTAACCAGACGCATCGTCAGGGATCAGGGTGAACAGGTCGAGAAGGAATACAGCGCCCTTGAGATGCTCCAGATAAGAGGTGATGAAAGACCCAGGGTGTTTGCGGGAGATCCGGCGCTCTCAGGGGACGGCTTTATCATCTCAGGCGGCTATGCCGAGGATCTCCCTGAGCCTATTAGCATCAAGTTTGCAGAAGACGAGGAACTTGAGATAGGGAAGAGGATAGTGGTTGACGTTCTCCTGAAGTGTCAACCGGATAAACAACACACTGTTGAATACCTCGACCTGGAGCAGAAATGCATTGCGCTTCTCAAGGAGTTTCCGAACACCAGGGCATTCTACTTCGACAGGTATAACTCGGAGTCTTTGAGGCAGGTGATAGAGCAGAGAGGGGTATTGTGCGAGGCAAGGACACTCTCCAATCCGGAGCAGCTAAAGCTCTACAAGATCCTGAGGACGCTCGTATGGAACAATCAGGCTGACTTTCTGGGCGATGAAGAGGGTATAAGGGAGCTTGAGGAGGTACTCTTAATCAACAAGCGCAAGATAGACCATCCCGAAGGAGGGTCCAAGGACATATCCGATACATACGCAATGATAGCAGGGGGGCTTATGATGATTGACTCGACCCTGGGTCCGGAACTCGACGTAGGAGAGAGCTTCGACAGGATGTGCGAGAAGTTCAGAGAGCTCCAGAAAGAATACACCGATAGGAGGGAAGCGCCGGACTATGAGGAGATAGCCAGAAGGCTCGGACTCCCTTCGGTTGAAGAGGTCTACTATCTGAAGGACTACGTAGATCAGGAGCTGCTGATAAATACCATATCGTCGCCTGAAGAGCTTGAAGGTGGAGAGATCCTGCATATCTGACGAGCATAGGCTCCTTTTTAACGATGGCTGACCTTTGGCCTGTTTGTGGCATTAGCCGAATTCTAAGGATATCTCATTCGAGAATGAAAGCGGGATTGGCCGGTTCAGGGGACAAAGGGGGGAAGAGTCGCTGAGTGCCCAAGAGACACCCGGAGCAGGCCTACAGCAAATCCAGAAATTTCTCCGGATCTATACGAGCCTGTTTCAAAATATGGGAAAGCGTGGAGCGCTTTACCGGCCGATGTGCAGGAACAGTCAGCTTTAACACCTCATCTCCTATCCGCTTCTGCAATCTGACGTGGCTGCCACGCTGGCGCACAACAGTCCAACTGTCCCTCTGCAGTGCACGGACGATCTTGATGTAGGATAGGCTTGGGACCTTGCTCAAAGTACCAGCTCCCGTATGAGCATACCTTCGCCGCCTATCCAATCATCTTCCACAGGCTCGAGATAAAGCTCTATCGCCTCTCTGATATTTGCCATGGCTTCTTCAACTGTATCGCCTTCAGATATACACCCGGGGAGGGAGGGGATATAGACTGTGTATCCACCTTCATCACTGGGTTCCAGCACTACTTTAAACTTCATACTGAGTCTCCTCTTTCGGTTTTTGTCTTTCACGAGGCTTAAGTGCCAAAACTGAGCCTCTCTAATTATAGATTAGTTAGAACAGGTTGTCAAAGGGAAAAATGGGCACTCAGTGAGAAAAGGCGATTCTGGGGCAAATATAGCCTGTTTTCAGCCATTTTGGAAGGGATCAGGGTTAAACCAGGCTACTCCGGAATCCCCAGAGAGAGCTGTCTTTGACTGTTTTTCAGAGGAACGGGAAGGGGACTATCCGTTTTCAAAGGACAGTAGACTCTGTAATCACACCAGCGGCATCCCTGATTTGCTCTCGGCTTGAAGTGTCGGCCATGAGTGATCCGACTGGCAACATCTAATATCTTGGACTTTGTGGCATCTACTTCTTCCCAGCTTGAGCCTGTCGTCCATTTCCGATTGCTTCTCAGGTGATACACGCTCAGAAGATCCGGGATGTTGCCGGTTATCTGTCTGAAGGCAAGCGCATACACTTTCAGCTGCAGGTCTTCATCCACATCATCCTGGGTTGGCAGCGCTTTCTGTGCCTTATAGTCGATGATCTCGATTCTGCCATCCTCCAACCGATCCACCCGGTCGAACACCCCCACAATTATATGTCTTCCCAAAGGCACATTGAAGGCAGATTCTACCCACAGAGGGGGATGCCAACCGTCCATATTGCTTCGGTAATACTCTTCCAGAATCTTTCTGCCCAGATCGTACTGGCTGTGGTGGTTCTCTGCTGGAGATGGCCAGGCCTCCTCGTATAAGGACAAAAGGTAATCCAGACTTGGAAGTCCACTCTCAGTATCTATGTAGAATTTTCCTAAGACGGAATGTAGCACACTGCCCAGGCGGAGATGCGATCGAGGCTTTTGAGGGAGCTTGTGTATATACCTGAGTTTGAACTTGAATCCACAGTCCAGAAAGGTGGAGACTTTAGAATAGCTTAACCGCATAGCAAAAACTCCTTTCCCTGCCTTGCAGGGGTCACGAGCAAAAGACCTTACTGACGGCGCTCCAATCTACAGAACCAACTGTGCCTAGCCCCTGTCCGCTCAGCGGCTTTCTCAGCTTTGCCCAATGTGTCGAAAGGACCCAGCCACCTGACTTGCAGCTTCCATGGTGAACGGTGGCATGACTTGTCACAATATTGTGATAGACGTAATAGGACGTTTCTCTCCCCTATATTCCCGGCTACGGCTCCCTAACCTCGGATGTCCCTCAATATTAGCGAAAACCCCTCAAATTTGCCCTGTGCTGGACTTTTTTCGAAAAAACGGGTCAAACCCCGTGCCTGAGGGTAGAACAATTTGAGATTTCCCCTGCCCATTTGGGTAGTATCTAATATGAAACTTACAAAGATCATTTTCCTATCTCAAAGCTGCTAAGGGCAAATTGCGGAGAATTGTGTTTGCCACCGCCAGGCTACAGCGCATTATCCTCAATCTGCTGATCCATGACTTCCTTTGCCAGGTGGATATATTTCTGGGTCGTGGTGAGCCTGGAATGCCCTGCCATCTGGGCAACAACCATCAAGTTCGTCCCTCTGGCCACGTGATGGGTGCAGAAGGTATGCCTCAAGGTGTGGACACTGGCGCCTTTTATCCCGGCTTTCTTATATAGCTGAGTAATCATATACCTGACATTCCTTGCATGCATCGGTCTTCCTGATCTTGAAAGAAAGAGATGCTCATATTCGCTCTTCGGTCTTACCTTCAGATATTTTCTGATAGCCTTTTTGGCTGGGGTGTTGAGAGAGATAATCCTATCTTTCTTGCCTTTGCCCTGCCTTATGGCTATATGCCCGGAACTGAATTTGTCCCCAAAATCTATATCTTCAAGGGAAAGGCTCACCAGCTCTCCTATTCTCATACCAGTCTGCAGAAGCAGCTCGACGACCGCTGAATACTTGGGATTTTCTCTCACCGTATCTCTCAAGGCTCTGTATTCGAGATCGGTTAAGACCCTCGGCTCTTTCTCCTCCTTTTTGGGAAGTTCTAGACTTTTTGCAGGATTTCCGGTCAAGTAGCTGTGGTCTTCCAGAAAATTGAAAAAGCTCCTTATTGCATTGGCCTTTCTTGCCCTCGTGGTTCCTGTAAGCT
>CAZTBA010000174.1:0-12230 GCA_964611725.1 uncultured bacterium | reverse complement strand
CATCCTTCGCATGGACGTGGCATACCTTATGACCCCAATCCCTCAGCTCCTTCAAATAGTTTCGGCCTTCATAGAACGGGTGGGATGGATCATACTTAATTCGGAGATCAGGGATCTGAGGGAGGACAGCCCCCCATGCGGCATGACAGTTGAGGAAGTTCCCCCAGTGACAGTTGTATATCGCCAACTGGACACCTTTGCTCTTGGCGTATTCAACCAGAGGCGGCAGGACTTCGAGGGCAACCTTGGATATCACTTCCAGATCCCGGTCATCGTATTCACCTCCCGCACCTGTTGCCATCACAGGTGCACCGAGCTCTGCGCAGAAATCGATCACCTTTTTCGCTTCTTTGGCGGCATTCTCACGTACCTCCGGGTCCGGAGAGATATAATCAGGTCCGAGCAAAGCGATCATAGAGAGATCCACATCATAGCGATTCATCCGCTTCCGGATCCCGCTCAGTTGATCTGCTCGCAAATTCTCTTCAACCCGTCCTGAAAAGGTCAGACGCTCGACGCAATGGATATCATGTTCTGCTGCGAACTGAAGATCCTTTTCCGAAAGATCACTTATGAAGCCGATGCGCATCACTTCTGCCCTCCGTTTGGAAATTTGTGAATTTTGGAAGAGACCGATCCGCGGATGCATATCCGCAACTTACCTTATCCCCCGTTCGGAGAAACCGTACTCACATACTCAATAAGTGGATTTCTCAATGATGATAGGCGATAGTCGGTTGTGGAGCAAAAACATAATATATCCAATAGGCAATATCAAGATGAATGAGCAGTTTGAGGATCAGATATTTCATGCCCCAGCTCTGAATGTATCTAAATTCCTGCCTGAGGCTTCAGAATAAAACGTTGACAGGAGATTTGAGGATTTTTATAATATGCTCTGATTTTATTACATTTTCATTAAGTCAAATTGCGTTTGTTATATCAAAGGATGGTCGTGTATGGGTGGCAGAAAGGTAATAGGTACTGTGAATCTGATTCTGGGAGTAACAATGGTGCTACTGGTAGGTGAGTTCTGTCAGGCAGATACAGAGGCAAATCTTCTAAGTTTGCAGGAAAGAGTCACTGCTCTCGAGGAGGTGTTCGATGTCCAGGTGAACAACTGGCAGGCGCAAATAGGCGATCCTCCTGGCGCTGAGAAGCCCGATTTTGACGATTCGCAGTGGGAAGCGGCTGATGTGGGATATCGCTGGGAAGCCGGCTCGGTCTGCTGGTTCAGACGCTGGATCGAAGTCCCTCAGAAGGTCGCAGGGATGCCGGTAGAGGGAGTCAGGCTGGGAATCCGGTTGAACGTGGAGAATGGGCGCATTTACGTCAATGGCGAGCTCAGGCAGGAATTCGAATGGTCCGAAGGATATGCCGTTCTGACGGAGTTAGCCAGGCCCGGCGATCGGTTCTTAGTGGCGGTGCGAGCGGTAAGCAAGCCTTTCCCGGGGTTCAGACCATGGCCGGGATCTCTGATGGCCGCTGATCTGTAGTCCGGTGCCGCTGTAGAAATATTGCCAGCAATGAACAGGTTCTTGGAGAAAATACGAGGTGCGTTGAAACTCGTTCATGCGGGTGACCGGCGACAGGAATGGTGCGATGGCCTGGCAGCAACCCTCGCCGCACTCGATTTGAGTGCACTTAACCGAAGCGACAAAGAGGCATTTCTGGCCTCGCTGAAACAGGCCGAATCAACCTTCCGGAAAAGGGTAATCGGCGTCATCCAGGCGATAGCCGAGGAACGATTGGCCTCGCTGGCGCCCAAGATCGATGCATTGCAGCAGTTGATGGAACGAGCAGAGAAGCTCGGTATCGACCTCTCCTACCAGAGGGTGACTCTGACAGTTGCCGAAAACTTCAGTCAGTTTGCCAAAGAAGATCTCGCTTCGGACAACTTAGAGATAGTGGCACAAGGCATGTGGAATGTCGACTGGCTGGCCAACTCCCTGCCACAGGCTCTGGAAGAAGCTGACGCCATCTTGCGTGATCCGTCGAGACAGATCCGGGTGCCGCGATACGTAACGGGTCCTGTGGACATCCGGCGTGGTGCATTCTGGCAGGATGGAAACCCCCTGTTTTTCGTCGGTATGGGACATTTCGACCACGTGCGCCGTGATATTCACATATTTCCCGACTACGGGTTCAACATCGCCCAGACCACGATCGCCGTGTGGTCGGTGCTGCGAGGTCCGGATACGGTCAATGAGAAGCCTATTGAGGAGCTCCTGACGGTGCTCGATCGGGCTGCCAGGGCCAATGTGGCTGTGGACCTCCTTCTCCAGCCGGACTACTGGCCACGCTGGGCTAATGAAAAGTACCCTGAACTGGCAAAGGAAAAGATATACTTCAATTATCACCTCGATCATCCCCAGGCCCAGGAGATACTCGAGAAGTATTGGAGCATTCTCATCCCACGGATAGCGAAACATCCCGCTCTGTTCAGTTACTGTCTGTTCAACGAGCCGCGATACAGGGACTACTCGGACTTCTCGCGTGCCAGGTTTCACGAATGGCTGAGCCGGAAACACGGCACGGTGGCGCGTCTGAACGAGCTACATGGATCGAATTACACCTCCTTCGACGAAGTGCCGATGCCGCGGGACGCCGCTGATCCTGCGTTGTGGTACGACTGGTGCCGATTCAATCAGGATCGCTTCAGCGATGTCCACAGATGGATGATCGAGACCATACACAACCTCGATCCGCACACACCTGTGCACTCCAAGGTTCAGGCGATGTTGTTCGATACGTATCATTTATTCTCCGAAGGCATAGATCACGAGGCGTTGGCGACCCAGGCTGATATCTCAGGAAACGACAACTGGTCTTACTACCGTACCAAAGCTGGTGATTATGCCGCCAACTGGATGCGTCAGGCGATGTACTACGACTTTCAGCGCAGCGTCGCGCCGCAACAGCCCATATTCAACAGCGAGAATCATCCCATCGAGGACGACGAACCATACTGGGTATCAGGGCGTCACATCCGCACTATGTATTGGCAGGGCGCTCTGCACGGCCAGGGAGCGACCACCACCTGGGTCTGGGAACGTGGTGAAGGGCCGCCGCTGGGCAATGCTATCATCACCCGTGCAAACTGCACTGAGGCGCTGGGCAAGGTTGCGCTCGATCTGCTGCGGCTGAGGGATGAAGTGGTGACGCTCCAGCAGATCAAACCAGAAATCGCGCTGCTGGTAGTGCCGGCGTCGATTCCTTTCTCCGAGGACTATTTGGACGAGATGAGGCATGCCTACGAGGGACTCTATTTCCTGGGAGCGCCCGTAGGTTTTGTCACCGACCGTCAGGCCAGGAACGGCGGGCTGTCCGCATTCAAGGCGGTGTTTATACCACGCGCAATGCGTATCGAGGATGACCTCGTCGCATTACTCGGGGATTATGTCGCCGACGGCGGTACCCTCGTCACCGTGGGCGACTCATTTGCCATGGACGAGTACAGCCGGCCGCGCGACTTGCCCGGATTTTTGCCCGGGAATGCGAATCACGGCCAGCCGGGTATGGCGTCCGTCGGCAGGGGACTGGTTATCTATCGTCCTGGCTCATTGAGCGTCGAAGAGTACCGGCAGTTGGGCGAAATGCTTATGAGTGACCTGGGGGTCGACCGGCCAGTGCGGGTGACTGATGAGAAGGGGCGCCTGGTTCCCGGCGTTGTATACTGGTCCACACGCCACAACGACGGTTACCTGGTAAACATAGTCAGTTACCGTACCCACGAGATTCCTGTGCGGATCCTGGTACCGGAGGGGATCGAGAGGATGACCAATCTGTTCGATGGTACCACGTTGCCGGACTTCCTTGAGCTGGAGCCGCTACAACCCCTTCTGCTTTCGGTGAAAGTTGCCAAGTAGAGTTCAGTACATTTGCACTATCCCACCGTGTATGTCAACTCAGAGGAATTCCGGAGTATTCCCGTACACGATGAACAGATACGGATATCGAAAAGCCACGAAAGTGTTTTGAAGATTACCTAAATATGAGGCATAACCACCATGTCTGAAGGAGGATCTAAAGAGAATATGCTGAGCAAACTTCCAAAAGCCGCAGGCAATATCCCTGAAGTCAAAGCGGACTGGCTTATCAATGGTTCTGCATATAAGGCTGGGGTTTACCGGACAGAAAACAGGGACGAGATTGTCCTCTCGAACGGGCTCATATCGCGCACCTTCAGGCTCGCTCCGAACGCAGCGACCGTTGGATTTGACAACCTTATGACGGATGAAGCCATGTTGCGCGGAGTCAAGCCGGAGGCGATTCTGGAAATCGATGGCGTTGTGTACGAAGTTGGCGGACTGAAAGGGCAGCCGAACTACGCTTTCCTGTTGCCGGAGTGGATTGATGAGCTCGAAGCCGATCCGGATGCGTTTCGATTCGTTATGTTCGAGGTCGGCAAACCAGAAGAGCGGTTCGCCTGGCAGCGTGTGCGTCATCACGCTCCGAACGCAAAATGGCCTCCTGAAGGGGTATACCTCCGCATGGATTACGAGAAACTTCTGAAATCAGATAGGAGGACATCACAGAAGAAGTGCATCCGTGTCTCGGTGCATTATGAGCTTTACGATGGTATCCCCTGTCTAAGCAAATGGATCACGGTACATAACTCAACTGAACGGAGCATTACCCTCAATCGATTTACAAGCGAAAATCTGGCGGTTGTGGAATACGAATCGATGGTGGAGCCGAGAGGCATTCCTTTCAAGGAGCCGAACATCCATGTTGAGACGGATTATGCGTTCGGAGGAGGCACTGCCGTCTCTGCCAACAAGCACTCTGTCCATTGGGTACCCGATCCTGACTACGATACCCAGGTCAATTACGACAGGAAGACCCCATGTCTGCTCGAGGTACGGCCAACCTTCGGACCGGAGCAGGATATCGGAAGTGGAAAAACGTTCGAATCGTTTCGTGCCTTTCTGCTGCCCTACGACAGCTATGGCCGTGAACGTAGGGGGCTGGCCCTGCGTCGGATGTATCGCACCGTTGCGCCCTGGGTTACCGAAAATCCCATGATGATGCACGTGCGCTATGCGGACTGGGAAACGGTGAAGAACGCGATCGACCAGTGTGCCGAGGTGGGCTTTGAGATGGTAGCTCTGACCTTTGGCAGTGGTTTCGATGTTGAGAATGAAAGCGAAGATTATCTGGCACAAATGAAGAAGTACGCCGACTATGCGCGGAGCAAGGGGATAGAGATCGGTGGCTACTCGCTGCTGTCAAGTCGCCAGATTGGCGACGGCAATGATATTGTGAGCCCACCAGGTGAGAAGCCTGCGCATGGCAACTGCCCCGCACTAACCAGTCCGTGGGGACAGAACTACTTTCGAAAGATGAAGCAGCTTTTCGACAGGACCGGTTTCCGGCTGCTGGAGCACGACGGCTCTTATCCTGGTGACCGCGACATCACCCCCCGCCCCCCGCTCCAGAAAGGTGAAAAGGACTCCCAGTGGGTCCAGTGGAAGATCATCACCGATTTCTACAAGTATTGCCGCGAGAATGGCATTTACCTCAATGTGCCAGATTACTACTACCTGAGTGGCTCAAACAAATGTGGAATGGGATATCGTGAATCAAATTGGTCGCTTCCTCGCGCGCAACAGGTGATCCATACCCGCCAGAACATCTATGACGGTGCGTGGCAGAAAACACCATCGATGGGTTGGATGTTTGTCCCGCTGACGGAATATCACGGAGGTGGTGCGGAGGCGACAGTTGAACCACTGGACAGACACCGGAAGCATTACGAGCAAATACTTGCCAGCAACTTAGCCATGGGAGTGCAGGCCTGTTACCGCGGACGGCGCCTGTACGATACTGACAACACCAAGGAGCTTGTCAAGAGATGGGTCGAATGGTTCAAAACCTACCGCCACATTCTGGAGTCGGATATTATCCACGGTCGCCGTGCTGACGGACGTGATATCGACTGGATGTTACACGTCAATCCCGATTTGAAAAACAGGGGAATGCTCGTGGTCTTCAACCCCCTTGGGCATGAGGTCAAGAAGACACTGAAGGTGCCCCTGTACTATACAGGGCTGACAGAAGAAGTTAAGGTAAGCGAACGGGGAGGGCCTCAGAAGACTTTGAACCTTAGCCGTGATTATGTGGTCGATCTAGTTGTTGTTGTACCTGCCCGGGATATGACATGGTATGTATTAGAGTAAATGGGATTGCGGCTTTGTGAGGATTCTCCGGAGTGGCCGAACCACGATCCCTGAAAAGGAAGGCAAACATGGATTGGATCACCTTCGTTTCGCGCGGCACAGAGTACGCCCGTTCGCTTGTCGGCATGATCCACCCGGACGGAAGTGGCCTCCGGCATCTCGATCCGGACGTGCCCGGTCAGGTGGCGTGGCAGGCGGGGCCGGCATTTTCCGACGGTGAACGGATCATACTCCACAGCGTCGAGGATGAGAGAACCTGGGAGCATAAGTCGTTCTCTCACCTCTGGATATACGACCTGAAGACGAATGATCTGAAGGAAATAGCTACGAAAAACCGCCCGGCTGACTTCATGCCACCCGCTGCGTTGCTCCCCGGAGAAGAAAGGATAGTGGTCAACCCTATTATCCGCGGCAAGCAGTGCATCGTAACGATGAACCTCGATGGGACAGATCAGCAAATCGTGACAAAGCCTGAAGACGGCTACACATACGGCGTATCCGTGAGCCCCGATGCGACGAGGTTTGCATTCCACGTGGCAGAAGCGCCAAACTACCACATTGTTGTGAGCAAACTCGACGGCTCTGAACGCACCATCGTCGCACGGCATCCCGACCACCTCTGCTTCGGCCCGATGTGGTCCCCTGATGGAGAGTGGCTTCTCTACGAGGACTGTCACTCCCCGACCGATCCGGAGCATTTCCGTGCCGACCTGTGCATCTCCCGTCCGGACGGATCGGAAGCACGACAGATAACGCATGGGCAAAGCCACTGGTTCGCAGCGGCGTACGGCACCCCTGAATCGCGGGCGAGCGGGTCAAACATCGCTTGCTGGTCGCCAAACCGACCGATCTGCACGTACACACGCCTCCAGCCGGATTCTCTGACGGCGTGGCGGCTCAATCCACATCCCGAGTATGACGATCACTTCAACCGTGATTACGTCCCCGAACAGGCGCGTGGTGGGAGCCAGATCTGCCTGCTTGAACCGTTCACGGACCGGGTTACTCCGATCACTTCGAACGTCAAAAACCTGTGGGATTTCCGCACAGCGTGGTCGCCCGAAGGGGTGAATATCGCATTCTGCCGCGCCCCGGTCGGGCAGCCGCCGGAACTCTGGGTGATGGACGCAGACGGAAGCAACCGGCGTTTTCTCACGCGAGGTCGCTTCGACCTTGGCGCGGACCATCCGTCGTGGATTCGGAAGCGTAGTGTACATTGCTCATCTGAAGAGTCAAAGTCTTGAGAACGTTGTAAGGTCGGTTCAACATTTACAAGGACTTACGGCATTAAAAGAAACTTCGAAAAAGATCTTGACAAAGGAGTCTGGTTACTTTATGATACATTTGTAAGCCATTGATCGCCTTTAGGAACACCCTTTACCCTACTGGAGGTGATAAGAGCTACAGCCCACGGTCATTTCTTTGTGAGAATTATCCGTGGGCCTTTTTCATTTTTCGACAGTATTTTGGGTTCCGAAAGGGCATAGCTTCCGAAAGGAAGTGTCGCAAAGCCACAGGGTCTAAAACTCCAAGGGTGGTTGTGGTGGAAGTCTGAGCTGAGTCATGACAGCCGAGCTACCGAAGGATCAAGAGATGTAGCTCGGCTTTTTTAGGGGATGATACCACTTCAAATGAAGTTTTTGATAGCGGGAAAATGGAATCCGTTGTTCAGAAGCATATCACTTGGAGGAGGAGCACACCATGAAACGCTTAGCTTGCTCAGCCTCACTCGCCTTGATCTCGGCGAATATAGTTGCCGCCGCAATACTTCTATCTTCGATGGCGACACACTCGCGAAACCCGGAGTGGATGAGTTTCACTTCTGGTACGAGCATAGAGGCTATCGCAGATAACGGGAAATATTTATGGGTTGGTGGTGGGCATGGGCTGACAATCTTAGACAAGACCACAGGCGAGATGAATTACTACAACAAACTGAACTCTGAACTGCCAGATAACCAGGTCTGGTCTCTTGCAGCAGATTTACAAGGGAATATATGGATTGGGACTTACGCATGTTTGGCCAGATTTGATCGGGAAACCTGGAGTGTATATAACCCACATAATTCAGGACTGCCAGATACCTGGGTCAATGCTCTTGCTATCGATTCCCAGAATAACATATGGATAGGAACTTCGCTTGGTTTGGCCAAGTTTGATGGTGAATCCTGGAGTGTATATAGCACAGATAATACAGGATTGCCGGATTATCCAGTCACTGCTCTTTACATCGATTCCCAGCACAGTGTGTGGATCGGGACTTTGGGTGGGGGTTTTGCCAGGTTTGATGGCGAGGATTGGAGTGTATATAACACAGGTAATTCAGGATTGCCGAATAACGAAATCTCGTCTCTTGCAGCAGATTCCCAGGATAACATGTGGATTGGAACCCGTGGAGGTCTGGCTAGGTTTGATGGTGAGAATTGTGATGTATATAACACAGGTAATTCAGGATTGCCGAATGACAGTGTCCGATCTCTTGCGGTAGATTCCCAGGACAAGGTGTGGATTGGGACTCATGGAGGTTTGGCCAGGTTTGATGGTGAAAACTGGAATGTCTATAACACAGGTAGTGCAGAATTACCGAATGACTATATCTGTGCTGTTTCCATCGATTCCCAGGACAAGGCGTGGATTGGGACTTATGGTGGAGGTTTAGCTAGGTTTGATGGCGAGAATTGGAGTGTGTATAACACAGGTAATTCAGGATTGCCGGATAACTATGTGTGGTCTCTTGCTATCGATTCTCAGGATAACATATGGATTGGAACTCGCGATGGAGGTTTGGCCAGGTTTGATGGTGAAAACTGGATTGCATATGCAGAATCCTCAGCACTACGGATTATCAGGGTCTATGCTCTTGCCATCGATTCCCAGCAGAACATTTGGATTGGGACTTATGGAGCTTTGGTCAAGTTTGATGGTGAGAGTTGGAGCGCATATAACACAGATAATTCAGGGCTGCCGGGTAACTATGTGTGGTCTCTTGCTATCGATTCTCAGGATAACATATGGATTGGAACTCGTGATGGAGGTTTAGCCAAGTTTGATGGTGAGAGTTGGAGCGCATATAACACAGATAATTCAGGGCTGCCGGGTAACTATGTGTGGTCTCTTGCCATTGATTCCCAGGATAACATATGGATCGGGACTTATTATAGTGGTTTGGCCAGGTTTGATGGTGAGAATTGGAGTGTATACAACAGAGGTAATTCAGCACTGCCGGCTACCGATATCCGGTCTCTTGCCATCGATTCCCAGGATAACGTATGGATTGGGACTGGGACCCTGTTCGGTGGTTTGACCAGGTTTGATGGTGAAAACTGGAGTGTGTATACCACAGGTAATTCAGGATTGCCAGATCACTATGTCTGGTCTCTTGCGGCAGATTCCCAGGGGAACATTTGGATCGGAACTGGTGACGGAGGTTTGGCTGTCTATCGTGAAGGCGGGGTAATATTCGGTCCCACTGCTGTCGGAGAGGAAATTGCCGCAAAACTACCATCAGCCTTTTCACTTTCTCAAAACTACCCTAATCCTTTCAACGCAACCACACAGATCTCCTTGAACGTCCCGGAGCAATCTCACGTGAAGATAGAAATCTACAATGTCCTTGGCCAGTTCGTGTGTGAGGTAACCAACCAAGAATATGCACCCGGCATCTATAATGTCAAATGGGACGGGATCGATGACTCGGGAACTCTCTTGTCAAGCGGAATCTATTTCTACCGGATGACAATTGATGGTGGCTCAAGAGCGGTTACGAAAAGATTAGTGCTGTTGCGATAGTCTCAAGTAGACTCAGATGAGAATTGAGGTCCCTCTGACCAGATTCTTGAAGCCACCCTTGGAGCCTGTTTATTAAGTGAAGACGTGTGAATTCCATAAAAACAGGAAAGTGTGGGGATCAATGAAGCAATCATCAATTTCTGTGATATCATTCCTGATCCTGCTGACAGTGTTTGTCCTTGTCAATGCTGACTGGGGTGCTTGCGCTGAAACAGTCACCCTCTCCGGGCAGATTACCGACTCCGATTGGAACCCTGTGGCAGGTGTCCTCGTAGAGGCCCGTGATCCCAGTGCATGGGGTGAATTGAGAGTGGACTGGACCTCCTATGATGGCACTTATAGCATATCAGTGGCGGCTGGGACCTACACGCTATTCATCAGGCCACCTGATGGGAGCGGGTTGTCCCAGCACAGGATCGATGGGTTGCAGCTCACACAGGATACCATGCTTGATGTTACTCTGGAGACTGAGAAGCCCGGTGTGGGCCGGATCCCATCCAAAGGATCTATTAAGGCACTCAGTATCTTCGTGAAGTTTCCCGGGGAGTTCGGAGATATGACCTCTGCTCCACCCTATTCTGAGGATATCTTCAACATAGACCTGCCAGGAAATTTCTCCCACTTCTATGACGAGATGTCCTGTGGGCAGCTTAAGATTGAGGGTGAAGTCCTCCCAAAGTTGTATGTCTCGGATCATCCTGCAGATTACTATATGGATAAGTATCTTCCCTATGGTCAGGTTGTAAAGGAGATCCTCGAGAAGGTTGACTCTGATATTGATTTCAGCAGGTTTGACAGCGATGGTCCCGATGGAATTGCAAACTCAGGAGACGATGACGGATATGTCGATGTCGTGTTTGTTAACTTCCTCAAGATACCATCCGGCTTTATACTTTTCGGGGAGGCTCTTGGCATAGCTGATCTGGGACTTGGGGGCGTTGATTTCATAAGCTCCGATACAGGTAATTCGGGAGACAATATAAGGGTAAAGCTTGGAACAGTCCTGGAGTCATCAAGTTTCGAAATGCTAATAGGTGCAATGAGCCATGAGTTTGGACACCTTCTGGGTCTTGGTGAGCTTTACAATCCAGGTTATTTGGTGCCTCTGGACACTCCTCCCGAAAAGGATTCAGCAGGTATAGGTTCCTGGGGCATCATGGGGCATGGAGCATGGGGATGGAATGGGAATGACGGCCCTAATCCATTCTGTGCATTCAGTCTCGAGAAGCTTGGCTGGATAGGTGTTGATAACGAAAGGCTCGAGGTAGTTACAGAATCTCAGAGCATATCGGCTCTGCCTCTCTTCGATGGCGGCAAAGTCTACAAGGTCCCGCTTCCCGATAAGGGCTATTATCTCATCTCCAACAGAGATGCTTCAGCATCGTATTACGACAGAAATATCCCCGGAAATGGGCTTCTGATCTGGCATGTGACAAGGAATGCCCATTCGTTTCGGAGCATTGATCTTGAGTGTGCTGACGGCAGGTATAGGGACGCAGGCTATCCTCTTGGCAAGGAACCAGATCCCCTGTATGGCGAGGACAATCTCGATTTCTGGTCACATGACGAAAGTTACAGAATCTCCCGCGCTGGCAACACCGGTGATTCGACAGATCCCTTTGATGGGGAAGTTTTCACATCATTTTCTGAAGACAGAAACCCTCGGAGCTTGAGCATAGAACTGGCTGAAATCCACAGGGAGAATGGAGCTGTTTCAGCGGAGCTGATTATTCCCCAATGTTTTGAAGTATTCGAATATTCCGTCCAAAGGTATGATCCCCTGCAAGGGTGGCTATTGCTGGGTAGTCCACCCAATCCTGGGGATCTGCTCAGGTTGAATTTCAGTGTGGCGAACTGGACAGATTTCGTACTTACATCGCTGTCAGTAACGCTCTCCACAGATGATTCGTTCGTGAATCTGGGGCTCGGTCTTGGACCTGTTTCGTTCGATTTTGGCGAGGTTCTCCCCCGTGAAGTGAAAAGCTTGAGCTCAGAGACTCTGGGATCTACAGAATTCGTGGTGTCCTCTGATGCTCCTTCGGACCACGATATAGCCTTTGATTTCTCTATGAGTTCAGATGGGCATGAATGGACTGATAGTGTAGTTCTCTTTACTTTTGGAGGGGATATAACACCTCCAGATATCGTTGATTACTGGCTGAGCAGAAGAATAGGCGATTCTATAGAAATTGTATGCTCCGTGTGGTCAAGTCCAAAATAGTGTGTAAAAAGATTTTTCCTGAGACAGAGATTCTATCA
>CAZTBA010000173.1:0-12232 GCA_964611725.1 uncultured bacterium | reverse complement strand
TCGCTATGTCGGCAATGCCCTGCGGCTGCGATGCGCGGAACACTGCCGGGTCATGGAGAACTAATTCCGCGATGTGGGGGGAAACGCCATCTACCTCGAGGACCATAACACCCGCAATGAGGTACGTTACAACGAAATCAGCGGTGCCGGTGCTAATGGCATATGCTTGGCGGGCAGTAGCTTGCGACACCCGGTTTTCAACGAGGTTGCGGACAACTACATTCACCATTGTGGCGTGTTCAACAAATATATAGCGGGGGTCTTCCTCGGAATGAGCGACGGCAATTTCGTCCGCCACAACCGGATCGAGCACATGCCCCACCATGCGATAAACCTGTCGGAGAACTCCGAGGGCAGAAATTACGTAGAGTACAACGAGATCCGCTGGGCCACCCAGGAGATCTCCGACACGGCCGCCATTAACTGCTGGATGGAACTGCCCGGCCGTGAGGCCCAGCGCTGCGGACATGTCATCCGCTACAACTATATCAGTGATACCTATGGGACCGAGGTCATCGATGGAAAGGTGACACACAGCCAGGAGTTCCCCACATCCGGTCTCTACCTCGATAACTGCGCCAGCAACTGTCTGGTCTACGGCAACATCTTTGTACGATGTGGCGTAGCCGGTGTTTTGATTCACAACGGTAAGAACAATGTGATAGAGAATAATATCTTTGTGGACTGCCAATCCGGCGTGCGGTTGCAGGACTTTATAGTCATGCTGCCTTACTGGAAGGACATGGAAGGCTTCATGACCGGCAATGTGATGCAGCGTAATATATGCTATCAGACCCGGCCGGATGCTTACCTCTACAACCTGCATGGACACTCCACGCAAGGGTGGTCGGAACGGTCGGTGGCCCGCGCGGATGGGAATCTCTTCTATCATACCAGCAGTAGCGACTACAGACTGGATTTCCAGGGATCTGTATCTGAGGACACCGATTGCGGACAACCTCTGGAAAAGCAGGCTGAAACGCCACAAAGGATCGATACACTGGAAAAATGGAGGGCGCTTGGGTTCGACCTCAATTCCCGTTTTGAGGACCCGCTTTTCGTCGACCCGGACGGCGACGACTACCGTCTGCAGTCAGGTTCCCCAGCGCTGGAACTCGGCTTCCAGCCGATCGATATTTCGAAAATTGGCATTCGGGAAAAGCAATGATGTATGAAACCTATAGCAGGAGGTAGATATGCCGAAAATCCGCGTAGCTTTAGTTCAATTTGACGCGGTTCCGGAAGGGACAGACCGGAACCTCGAGAAGATGAAATCTCTGGTCGAGGAGGCTTCAAGATCAAACGCCAGGTGGATTATGTTCCATGAGGGGACGGTCTGTGATTACACACCCAATCTGGAAAAATATGCCGAAGCCGTGCCGGATGGAAAATCGACCCGGCTTATGGCTGCTCTGGCTAAGGATTTCAACTGCTACATCAGCTTCGGCCTGTCCGAGAAAAACGATTTCAGATACCATATCTCCCAGGTCTTTGTCGGCCCAGAGGGGTTCTTCTACTGCTACCGGAAGACATGGATCTTCAGGGAACAAGGTGATAAAGGTTACAGGAACGAATGGCAGCGTTACGATCCGGGCACGGGGCCGGAATTGTTTACAATAGATGGAGTGAAGGCAACCTGTTTCATCTGCGCTGACGGTGGAGCCCCACGCTGCATCGAACGCGCTAAGATGCTGAAACCCCAGGTCGTGTTCTATCCCAACAACCGCGAGAGCTTGCCGGAATTCGAGGAGTTTGCCGAATTTGCCAAAGAGATAAACGCACCGATGCTGGCTACCAACCGCACAGGTATGTCATGGATGTACAACTGTAAAGGCGGAAATGCCATCTATTCCTCAACCGGCAAAGTTTTGGCCAAGGCAAATCGGGAAGGGCGTGAAGAAATATTGCTTTACGACTTGGAGCTATAAGCCTTCAACCACATACTTTCAGCTTTTGGCTCAGTGCTGACAGCTGTCTGCTTGACATTGGAGTTCAATCAGGATGAATGATATGGAACGTTTCACAGCGGTTTGCAGGGGCGAGAAACCCGATTATGTTCCAATATTCGGCTTTCATGGAGCGCCCGGCATGAGCAGAGGGTGTATGAAGAAGACATACGACCGTCTGGTGGCCACCGGTATGCCGGCTCACGTGGGTGGCTGCTATGAGAACTTGCAGTGGCGGGATGCTGAGAGCTGGTACCGCTACTGGGGGACGACCGGACCGATCATGATAGATTTCGGTCTGGCTTGGGGAGCAATAGGGTTCAAAACCGATACCCGAGTCGAGGATGGGTTTGAGATCATCGAATCAGAGAACGGGGCCATAACCCGACAGGTTATCGACAACGACATTACGTACAGTATGCCCGAGTTCGTCCGCTATCCCGTAAGGGATCGTGATTCGTGGGAATTTTACAAGGAGAGAACGAAACCGCTCGAATTCATGTCACGCGAAGACATGGAGGCAAACTGCCGGCGGTTCGACAATCGGGATATACCCCTCTGTATCGGGGCAGGCACCACGTATGGTGGGGTTCGCAGCCTTATGGGAACCGAGGCAGTGAGTATTGCTCTATACGATAACCCGGAATTGGTCCACGACATTATCCAGATAGGATTGAAGAGGAGCAGGGAACACGTTTTTCCTCTGATCGAAAGGCTGAGGCCGGAAATCGTCGCTACGGGGGAAGACCTCTGCTACAACCATGGGATGTTGTTGTCTCCCGGGCATTTCGAGGAGTTTTGCGCCGGATATTACCGTGAGGTCTGCGACTGCGCCTTTGCCAATGGTGCGGAATTGGTCGCGATCGATACGGATGGGAACGCTATGGAGTTTACCGGTATTGCAGCCTCATGCGGCGTCAACGGCATATTTCCATTCGAGGTGAAGGCAGGCAACGACCTCTTCGTGCTCCGCGAGAGGCATCCGAAATTCATATTGTTCGGATGGTTGGAGAAAGAGACGGTAAACGAGGGCAATGAGGATAAGATCGAGCCGGAAATCATGGGCAAGGTTCCGCCATTACTGGAAAAGGGCCGGTACTTTCCGAACGGCGATCATGGCATACAGCCGCCTGTAACGTTTCACAATTTGTGCAGGTTTATGACGATATTGCATGAGGTCTGTGGGAATCCCGAAGGCGAGTTCCCCCGTCTCTGAACCGCGATGTAAGCGCCGGTCTCAACAATTCACTACATTGGGCACAGATGGAGTTCATCTCAAACTTTTCAGAGACGCCCCGCCGGGGTGTCTCTACAGAATGTAGGGGCAGGGCATGCCCTGCCCCTGCGTTGGTTAATACCATACTTGATGCTTGTTAGAGATATTGTGAAATACAAATCAGCATCAGATATCGAGAAACAATCAACGGCCACCTGACAGCAGGGGGGAATAGATGTCCGAGAAGAAGAATTTTCACATGACTTCGGAAGATTTCCGCCGCTACGGCCGGGCTGTAGTGGACTGGATTGCTGACTACTATCAGAATATCGAGTCGCTTCCGGTTCTGTCCCAGGCTCAGCCGGGACAGATCCGCGAGTCGCTTCCACCGGAACCACCAATCCAGAGCGAAGCCTTTGAAGATATCCTCAAAGATATGGATAAGCTCATTGTTCCCGGGATTACCCACTGGCAGTCTCCTAATTTCTTCGCCTTCTTCCCGGCGAACACCTCGGGGCCCTCGGTACTGGGGGAGCTCCTCTCAGCCGGCCTCGGGGTGCAGGGGATGCTGTGGACCACGAGTCCGGCCTGCACGGAGCTGGAGACCCATGTGCTGGACTGGCTCGTAGATATGCTTGACCTGCCTCCGAAGTTCAAATCCGACGGAACCGGTGGCGGCGTTATACAGGACTCCGCTTCGAGCGCGTCCCTCTGCGCCCTCCTGGCAGCCCGCGAGCGCGCCACTGACTTCGCGAGCAATGAGCGTGGCTGCGATGGGCAGCTCATCGCCTACGCCTCTACCCAGACTCATTCCTCTGTCGAAAAGGCGATCAAGATCGCCGGAATGGGCCGCCGTAACCTCCGGCTGATCGATGTAGACGACCGCTTCGCCCTCCGCCCGGATGCCCTGGCCGAACGGATCAGGCAGGACCGCCAGGCAGGTCTCATCCCCTGTTTTGTCTGCGCTACCGTGGGAACTACATCCTCCAATGCCATAGACCCATTGCCGGAGATCGGCCGGATCTGCCGAGAGGAGGACATCTGGCTCCATGTCGATGCGGCAATGTGCGGCACAGCCGCCATCTGCCCAGAATACCGGTACATCCATGACGGGATGGAGCTGGCCGACAGCTATTGCTTCAACCCACACAAGTGGATGTTCACCAATTTCGATTGTGACTGCTTCTATGTGGCCGACCGGGGGGATTTGATCAAGACACTGAGTCTGCTGCCAGAATATCTGCGTAACAAGGCTACTGAATCGGGTGCTGTCATTGACTATCGTGACTGGCATATCCCCCTCGGAAGGCGCTTCCGTTCACTGAAGCTGTGGTTCGTCATCCGTCATTACGGTGTGGAAGGTTTGCGCTACCACATAAGGCGCCACATTGAACTGGCCCAGAATTTCGCAAGGTGGATCGAGGAGTCTGACCGATTCGAGCTTGCCGCGCCTGCACCGCTGAACCTGGTCTGCTTCCGGCATGTGGGCGGAGATGAAATCAACCGAAAGCTGTTAGACCACCTCAACGATAGCGGCAACCTGTATCTGACACACACAACCCTGAACGATCGATTCACGCTCAGGTTCTGCGTTGGCCAGACCCACACCGAGGGACGGCATGTGGAGCAAGCATGGAAGCAGATTCAGGCAATAGCCGAAGAGCTGTCGTGATCCGATTCGAGAAGGAGGAACCGAATGCCCTGCCATGAAGATGTATTCCCCCCGTTTCCAAAGTCCCGCAGATGGAAGGCCAAATGGATCTGGGCCCCCGGAGATGCACAGAGGAAGAATTCCTATTACTATTTTCGGAGAGAGTTCAGACTTGATGCACCCGCTCACGGTCATCGCCTGTACATTGCCGCTGATACACGTTATCAACTCTTCATAAACGGACAGTTCGTAGGCCGCGGTGCGCCTCAGTCACAGCCTTTCTTTCAATACTACGATGAGTATGTCTTAGATAAGAATTTAAAGACCGGAGAGAATTGTGTGGCCATCATCGTTAATTACGTCGGAAACCTCCCCGACACGCGTGGCGGTTTGCTGAGTGAGATGGTTGATGCGGACGGAGGGACGGTGCTCGCAACCGACCACGATTGGCGTGTCACACGCTCGGAAGCTTGGCAGGAAGACACCTATTTCTTCGTTAGCAATAAAACCACCCCATATCAGGAATTCTTCGATGCCCGCAAGGCACCACAGGGCTGGACAGGAGTGGGCTTTGACGATCATAATTGGCCTGAAGCCACTGTCATCAGCGTGCCTTCCGACCGACCTCCTGCGGTGAGTCCCTGGACGCGCTTGGTGCCACGCGACATCCCTTTTATGACAGCCGATCCCATGCTCCCAGTCCATATCGAAAAGGTCGAGGAAAGCCTCGATCTGTTAAACCGATCACGCCTGAACGACCTCGCACCTGGCCTCTCGATGGTGGGCACCCCCGTGAGATATAGCTGGATCGAGGATGCCGAGAATCTGTGCCATGAGGATGGCGTAACAATTGTACAGAGCAGTCTCAACCACCTAGATCTAGATTTTGATGGTATGTACGCGCCCGCTATCGTGCTGGATTTCGGGCGGGTCATCACCGCACGCGCACGGATTGAACTCGACGGCATCTCGGGAGGCATCGTAGACATCGGATACGCCGAGCGGCTGATTGACGGCCATTTCAACATCGCGATGGAATGTGAGTTTGCCGACCGCTATATCACGACCGATGGTGCACAGGTATTTGAGTCGTTTACCTGGAAATCCTTCCGCTACTTGAAGCTGCGATTTCGATCCTGTTTTGAGCCGGTAACAGTTCACTCGGTAAAGGGAATCGTTTCGACCTATCCGTATGAGGAGCGCGGCGCATTCTCGTCGGATGACGAGACACTGAATGCAGTTTTTGACATATCACGCGAGACCGTTCGGCTGTGCTCGAACGAATTCCTTATGGATACCCCCTGGCGTGAGCAGGCCCAGTGGCTCGGCGACGTGTCTCTGGTAACGCTTCCCTCCATCTACGCCTGTTTCGGTGATACGCGCCTGCCAGGGAAGTTCCTGCGGCAGGCCGCAAGCAACCAGCACCCAACGGGCATGATCTCGAACGTCAGTAATATCGTAAATCATAGGTGGCAGGGCGCTATCCCGGATTACTCCCTCTGGTGGATCCAGGGTCTCTGGAACCACTATATGTATACGGGTGAAACAAGGTGGATCAACCAGTTCTACCCCCAGGCCCTCCGAGTCATATACGCCCACATGGACTACATAAACGAACATGGTCTGGTAGAGGATATGCCGTATCGGATCTTCATCGACTGGGCTGACGTAGAGAAACGGGGCGAGTGCACGGCTTACAACGCCATTTTCCATGGAGCTCTGGAGACCATCTCCAAAATGGCCCGGTTCAAGGAAGACGCTTACACACTGAAGTTTGCAGATGAGGTTATGGATGCCATAAAGGCAAGCTTTAAGAAGCGTCTGTTTGATCCCGAGCGGGGCTGCTTCGCCGATGCCAACATAGACGGGCAGCTTTCGGACAAAGTGAGCGAGCACGGCAACTTCTTGGCCATCAACTGGGGACTGTGCGATGCCCAGACAGCCGCACAGATAATTTCGGCCTTCTATGAGGAAAAGTCCATCACAGGGTTTACGGAAGCACAGCCGTTCTTCGCCTCTGTGGTGCTGCGTGCCCTCGACAGATCAGGCCGATTCGACCTCGCCCTCCAATTCATCCGCGAACGCTGGGGCAAACGAATGGTCGGGAAAGGTGCGACATCAACATACGAGGAGTGGTATCAGAACGGTAGCTGGCGGAGCGGAGGCTTCAGCGGGTTCCTGCGTTCCAATTCACATGCGTGGTCGGCCTGCCCGGCAGAATTCCTGATCCGCAACCTGATGGGGTTGGAGATCGTCGAACCGGGTTGTGGAAAGTTGAGGCTACAGCCCAGGGAAACATCCTTTGACTACAATGTGATCTACCCCACTCCGCGCGGCCCTGTAAACGTGAAAAGAGAATCCGGAGAGATAAGGATTGATGTTCCCCGGAACGTTGAAGTACTTGAGTCCAATACAGATTAAAGAGGCAAGATATATCCAGCGCAATCAGGATCTTGTGAATTCGCGTAATGTAACCTGGTACGGATTGTCTCCGCGATGATATAGGGGTGACCGCCGGTCGCCCCTGCCATTGTTGAAAGGAATTCATAATGTCACAAAAAAACCTTAAAATAGCAACCTGTCAATTTCCCGTTTCCGGAGATCTTGAACATAATGTTAAATACATACATCGCCATATCAAGAAAGCAGTGTCCATGGGCGCTGACATTGTACATTTCCCCGAGACTTCGCTCCCGGGATACGCAGCAAAATGTCCGGAATACGGGCTACTGACCGCTGACATTCCATCGCTCAGTAATTACAACTGGGATGCCCTGAGGACAAAGACATATGAGATAATGGCTTTGGCAAAGGAGCTACATACCTGGGTGATTTTAGGTTCAATGCACTACATAAGTGAGAAGATCAAACCTACAAATTGTCTCTATGTCATTTCTCCGTCTGGGGAGATTGTAGATAGGTATGACAAATGTATGTGCACACCTTTTGACCTAAAAGTGTATACCCCCGGCAATCATTTGGTAACAATTACCTTAAACGGAATTAAGTGCGGATTCCTGATCTGCGCCGATTCTGGAAACCCAAACCTGTATCATGCCTATCGTGATAAGGGAGTAAAAGTACTATTTCACTCTTACTACAATGCAAGGTTCGAAGGGCCGATAGATAACGATAGGACAGTTACCCCTCTCAATCGGGCAAAAGCCCGGGAACACGGCATGTGGGTGATAGCCAACAATTCATCCGCCCGACACTCATGCTGGCCAACGTTTGTTGCTGGGCCTGATAGATATTTCCGTTCGCTGAAAAGGCACGTTTCCGGCATCCTTTTCCATGAGATACTTCCCGGTAAATTGACCAAGAACACATTTTATCACACTGGCAAAACTTCGCGCCATCCAAGGGCGGTTGATACCAGGTCATTGCCTTAAAACACATGAAGCTGTTCAGGAGCAAAAATGGCCGAAAACAATATCTGTCTGAGGGAATTCCGCCCCTCGGATCTGAAACTTCTAAGAAGCTTAATCCACAGGACCATAGACATTTCCTATTCCGAGGTCTATCCCAAAGAGGCAATTGAATTCTTTAAAGATTACCATTCCGGCGACAATATCCTGAAAGACGCATCGGAAGGATATACGATTGTTTTGGAGCTCGATGGAAGAATTATAGGAACCGGGACATTACTCGGGTCCAACGTACGGAGGGTATTCGTCGACCTACCCTTTCAAAACCAGGGCTTTGGAAAGATGATAATGAAGGCACTTGAGGAGGAAGCCTGTTCAAACGGAATCGAGGTTATTGATTTAAGCGCATCCCTTGTCTCCAGAAAGTTTTACGATTCTCTGAGCTACACCAAGTTAAAAGAAAGCTTTATTCCTGTTGAAAACGGACAGAGGTTGGATTATTTTGAGATGGCAAAGAAATTGTAGACATCTTCATCTGAGAGCGGAACGGAGGACAACATGAAGGCCAGGGTTATTTCACGTGAGGTATTTGTCCCATCCCCTGGACCCGGCGTTGCCGCACATGGCGTAAGCTATTACACAACCCTTGATGGCGGCAACCTTATAAGTATTCATGGGTACATGAGCCGAAGCGACACCACCGATGTGGCGTTCATCCGCCATTCGGAGGACAACGGCCGTACCTGGGGCGAGCCGGTTGAATGGCAGACGAATTTCGAACGCCCGGACGGCATATATCGGAGCTCCCCTGGCATCGGTCACGTCGATCCCCACACCGGGCGGTATATCACCGTGCGGACAGAGGGTTTGCTGCCCACGGACGATCCCCTCGAAGGTATGAGGCAGTGGAAACTGCATTACTCGGTTTCCGAAGATGGCGGCAAGACCCGGATCATTGACGAGCAGATCATCCACGAAGGATCAGGGTATGACGAGATCCATCACCTGCCAGGCGTGACTGCAGGTAAGAACTGTGTCATGCTTGGCGACCTCGGTGAACGTCCGCTCACGCGCTCGGATGGTGTGATACTCGTGCCCGTTCAAAGCAGCCCTGTCGGGCCCGATGGCGAGTACCTCAACCCCGGTGCCGGCTTCACCTACACCGACTGTCTGCTACTGATGGGACAGTGGAAGGAGGATGGTCGCATTGTCTGGACCACCTCGGAGCGGATTGTCGGCGATCCGGATCGGACCACCCGGGGGCTTATCGAGCCGACTATCGCAGAACTCGCCGACGGTTCCATCCTCATGGTTATGCGCGGCAGCAACGATGCCCGTCCGGAACTGCCAGGCCACAAGTGGACCGCCCGTTCACGGGACGGCGGCCAGACCTGGACGAACCCCGAACCATGGACATATAACGATGGTGTGGCCTTTCACTCCCCCAGTTCCTGTTCCCAGATCATCCCCTACTCCGACGGACGGCTCTTCTGGGTGGGCAATGTCTGTGCAGAGAACCCAAAAGGCAACCGGCCACGCTATCCTATCGTCCTGGGGGAAGTGGACCGCGAGGCCGGGCTCCTGATCCGCGATTCCGTCAACATAATTGACGACCGCCAGCCTGGTGAAAGCCAATATCTGACGCTCTCGAACTTCTACGTCCGTGAGGATCGGGAAACCGGTGAGCTGCTCCTTCACATGACCCGGCTTTTCGCACAGGATTTTCGCCGCGAAGGTAAGACCGACTGGACCGCAGACAGCCTGCTGTACAGGATCGCTTTGACAACTTATAGAGGAAAATAGGACATGTCTAACAAGAACGAAATAGTTGCCGGTAATGGAAGTAGTCCCCAAATAACTGCAGAGAAGATCAGGGAACGACTCGGTTTTTCCACCGCCGCAATCCCGGTCGACAGGCGCATAGGCGCTAAGGAGATCTCCACGATCCGCGAGGCGGGTATCACCCGGTTGGAGATCTGTGGATACTATCCTCCTCCTCACTATAACTACAACGACCGCGCTCAGGTGTCAGAAATAATGGCAGAGTGTCAGAAGCAAGGTATTTCCGTCGTATCGGTGCATGGGCCCCAAATACCGTATGCGTGCCCGTACGAAGAAGTTCGCAAAGCGGTGGTAAGGGAAGCGATTGTTTCCGCCCGGGTTGCCGAAGAGATGGGCGCTTCCATCTTTGTGGCTCATTTCGGCACCAACGACCTTTCGGAAAAGACCGTCTGTGAGATGCTCGAACAGCTCGACGGGAGCAGCATCAGGCTCACCATCGAGAACGGGGAGGACCTGCGTGACTTCGCAGCGTTTGTCGATCGCATAGGATCGGATCGATTCGGAATGATCGTTGATGTCGGTCACACCCGCGACGAGGACGGTGTCAATCCCTTCATCAAGAAAGATCGCGCCCGCGAGGTCATGTCCCTGTGCGGTCATCGTCTGTTCCACCTGCACCTGCACGATTTCGTCGACAGTGATCACTATCCACCGTTCGATGGGCATATTCAGTGGGACGAGATCTTTCATGCGCTGTGGGATATCGACTATGCGGGAGAGTTCATGTTCGAGCCCGGGACACGCGTTTCGCTCGAGGACACGCTTAGGAAGACCGCAGCCTTCCCAGAGGAGTTTGTAAAGCGCTACGGGGACAATGCCTGACTGAATTAGATTTTCATTCCGGAGGACACGAAGCATGAAGTATAGCAAGCTGGCAGATACCGGCATCGAAGTCTCTAAACTGGCCTTCGGCTGCTGGGCCATAGTCGGAGGCACCACATGGGGTCACCAGCAGGAGAGCGACTCTCTGGATGCGCTGCGCGCGGCTTATGAGTCCGGTGTCAGTCTTTTCGACACGGCTGAAGCTTATGGCGGCGGCAAATCGGAACAGCTCCTGGCGAAAGCGCTTTCGGACGTGCGCGACGAGATCGTAATTGCCACCAAGGTCTCAACCAGCCACGCCGCACCCGACGATCTCCGCGCAGCCTGTGATGGCAGCCTCCGCAACCTGAAAACCGAATGGATCGATCTCTATCAGATGCACTGGCCCAACCGGAAAGTTCCCTTCGACGACATGCTGGGCGCGATGGAAGATCTGAAAGCAGAGGGAAAGATCCGTGCTTACGGTGTCTCGAACTTCGGCCGGCAGGACCTCAGCAAGTGTCTTGACGCCGGATATTCCGTTGCCAGCGATCAGCTCGCTTACAATCTGCTGTTCCGGGCCGCCGAGTACGAGATACTACCCATGTGTGTCAAGAAAGGGATTTCGGTTCTCTGCTACTCCCCACTGATGCAGGGATTGCTGACGGGTAAGTTCGCCACGGCCGATGAGGTGCCCGACGAACGTGCCCGCACACGGCACTTTCCCCAAACACGGTCGCAGGTCCGCCACGGTGGGGACGGTGCAGAGTCAGAAACCTTTGCTGCAATTGCGCAGATCCGGCAGATCGCCGATGAGCTGGGCGAGCCGATGGCAAATGTCTCACTGGCGTGGCTCCTCGCCCAGGAGGGAGTGACCTCGGTTATCGCTGGTGGGCGTAATCCCGATCAGGCCCGGAGCAACGCCCATGCAGCCGACCTGCTACTTTCGGAAGAGGCCGTACAGAGGCTCTCGATGGCTACCGAACCGCTCAAGCGGAAGCTTGGAACGAACGCAGATATGTGGCAGAGCGAGAGCGAATCGCGGATAAGGTAGCGTTCAGCGTTTAGCAATCAACTTTCAGTTTTTTGGCTGACTGTTGATAGCTGAATGCCAAAAGCTCAATAGACAAAATTCAATCGCAGCCACCTTTTATGAATAGAAAGAATAGTCCCACTATCAACTAAAGTGAGTATTAGACTGATATAAGAGGTAAAACCCTATGAGCAATTGGAATATTGAGGAGTTGGAGGCCAGTCCAAGTTACGAAGTTATTGCTTCAGAAGAAGGGATCGAGGCTATCCTTTTTGACAGCGAACTTTATTTCGGAGAACCCACCAGGGTCTTTGCCTATCTGGGGATACCCGAAACCGGTGAGGCTTCCTTGCCTGGCATGGTCTGTGTACATGG
>CAZTBA010000172.1:0-12266 GCA_964611725.1 uncultured bacterium | reverse complement strand
CGTAAGTTGCCTATACCGTCGCAAGTGAAGCAAAATCGCTGTTAAGTTTCTGATCGGTACGCTTCCTCACAGGTTCGAAATCTACGGGAGTTTCAAAGGAACAGAATCTGAGTTGGCCATAATCTGATGAAATCGTTAAAAGGTGTCTGGAGGCAAAGATGAAGCTTTCGGATCTGAAAAGTGGCCCTGCCCTTGCTGCCTTCCGCAGGACCTATGGAGATGACCCTGAGCTTATAGAAAAGCGATCCGGGATGTGTAAACATCTCCTCGAAGAGTTTTTGAAGGAATACGGCCCAGGTGGCGAGGTGATGGTCGTGCGGGCACCGGCCCGCATAAACCTTATGGGTGTTCACATCGATCACAGGGGCGGATACCTCAATTACATGTGTATATCACGTGAGGTTATGATGGCTGTAAGGGGAAGGGAGGATGACAGGATTAACCTCAGGAATGTCGAACCTGAGAAGTTCGGTCCGAGATCTTTCAGAATAGGAGACGAGCTACCTCCTGAGAAGCGTGGCAATTGGATGAGGTACATAGAAGAAGTCGAGATAGTCCCTGGGGACTGGGGAAACTACATAAAAGCCGCTGTCCTTAAGCTTCAGGACAACTTTAATGACAGAGAGTTTAAAGGTATGGATATGATGGTCCTCGGCGACATACCCGTGGCCGCTGGACTTAGTTCATCGTCAGCACTTGTCGTGGCCGCTTTTGAATCAGCACTTCTCGTCAATGGGCTTGATCTACCATTGGCTGAGAAGCCGGAGCTATGTGGAGAAGGGGAATGGTATGTTGGTACCCGTGGCGGCGCAGGAGACCATGCAGCAATGTTCTTTGGTAGAATGGGTTACATCTCGCATCTCAGGTTTTTCCCCTTTGTCTTCGAATACGTACCTTTCCCCAAAGGTTACAGGGTCGTAGCCTGCAATTCACTGAAACAGGCTGCCAAGGCCGCCGGCGCCAAAAGCACCTTTAACGAGAGGGTAGCAGCTTACGAAATGGCCCTGATGCTCATAAAGAAGAATTTTCCCGAGTATGCCGACAGACTGGAACACCTGAGGGACGTAAACGCGGATAACCTCGGGGTGAGTCAGTCACGTATCTATGAGATAGTGAAGTCGCTCCCGGAGAGGGCAACCAGGTCAGAACTTAGCGACATGCTTAGAGACCGTCGGACTGAGCTTGAAAGGCTGTTCAGAACCCATGACGATCCATCCGAAGGCTACGGGATAAGGGGGGTCTGTCTTTTCGGGCTTGCGGAGTGTGACAGAAGCAGCTTCTGCGCGAAATGCCTTGAGGACGCGCATATAGAGCTTTTCGGGAAATTTATGTACATATCCCACGATGGCGACAGGGTCGTCTCCTTCGAAGATGGTCTGAAAAAGGACTTTGCGGTTGACGTGAGCGACGAAAGGTTTGACCAGCTTGTAAAGCTTTCCGAAAGTGATGATCCTGCCGATAGGGGAAAGGCAAATCTATATATGCAATCCGGAGCATACAGATGTAGCTGCGAAGAGCTTGACCTCATAGTGGACATTGCAAAAGGTGTTCCCGGGGTCGTCGGGGCAGGGCTGACAGGCGGGGGCCTCGGGGGATGTGTTCTGGCGCTTGTCCGTGAGGAAGCAACCGGAAACCTTATCGATGCCCTTACGAAAGGCTACTACGCCCCGCGAGGGCTACCGCCCGCGATGGAAATATGCGTCCCTGTCGCAGGGGCAGGAAGGATAATCTGAGTAGTAGAAACCATAATATCACTTCAGCAACCGCAAAAATGGAGATAGATGCCCCCCGGAATTGGCAGGAGTTGTTGGATCCAATATCCCGGACCGGAGGGACCGTCCTGATTGTGGGCGCTCCGGATACGGGGAAAAGTACACTGGCAGCGTTTTTGGTTGAGGAGCTTTCATCGAAAGGGTTGCGTGTTGGCTTTTTAGACGGAGATGTCGGTCAGTCACGAATTGGACCTCCTACCACTATAGGGCTTCTACTCGTATGGAATCGGCAAATTCACTTATACTTCACCGGATCGACTTCTCCTCGGGGCCACCTACTCGAGACAGTGGTCGGCATGAGAAAACTTGCCGACAGGGCGATCTCCTCAGGAGCAGATGTGGTGGTAGCGGATACTACGGGCTTCGTACATGGACCTGTTGCGGCACACCTGAAATTCCAAAAAATAGAACTTTTGAATCCCACTCACCTGATCGTTCTTCAGAGATCTGGTGAGATAGAGAACATAATTGGACCTCATATGAATAGGCCCGGCCTCTCGATACACAGGCTTCCGGTCTCGGAAGCTTCCACAAGGAAAACTCCGGGAAGAAGGCGCTCCCACAGGATGGAGAGTTTCCGGGAATATTTCAAGGGCGCCAGAGATCTCAGCCTCGAGATAAGAAATTTGACCCTCTACGGGTCACCCTTCGGGGGTGGAACCACCCTTGATAGGAGTCACCTTAAGTTCATAGGAAATATCCTCAAGGCTGAGGCAGTCCGAGTGGAGAGGAATAGGGATAGAATGACGATATTCCTCAGAGGGGAATACCCCGGGGAGGGGCTCTACACCCTCAGGGGACATTACAGCATAAAGGATATAGATTTTATAAGCCAGGAGAACCTCAAGAGCAGGCTGATCGGCTTCAACGACAGCGAGAACATGACCATCGGGCTTGGTATAGTAGAAGAGATAGAACTCGATAAAGGGAAGCTCCTGGCTCTCACACCCGTCCGCGACCCTGGAGAGGTAAGCATAATCTCATTTAGCTCCCTTAAGCTTTCTAGATCTGGCGAGGAGCTTCTGCAAAACTGAGAGTTCAAAAAAGGAGGATTCAACATACATGGACGAAATCATACATGCGATAATTACAAGACATTCCGTAAGAAGTTATAGGAAAGACCCGGTCCCTGCGCAGCTTCTGGAACAGATGATAGACGCGGCAAGGTACGCCCCTTCGGGACGGAATGAACAGCCATGGGAGTTCGTGGTCGTGACCGACCATAAGGTACGGAAGGAGATAGCCGAACTCACCGATTACGGCAGGTTCATAGCAGATGCCGGAGCATGCGTAGTTGTACTGTGCAGGCCGACAAAGTATTTTCTCGAAGATGGATCGGCTGCCACCCAGAATATCCTCCTTGCCGCCCACGCTCTTGGACTCGGGGCATGCTGGGTTGCGGGACACAAGAAACCTTATGTAGATACCATAAAGAAGATCATAGGTGCCCCTCAGGAAATGGTCCTTATAAGTCTTGTCGCGATCGGATATGCACTTAAAGAGGCCCATGCCAAGGCCAAACGCCCGCTTGATGAGGTGCTTCACTGGGAGAAATATTAGATGGAGACAGATATGTCAGAGGAATGTATATTTTGCAGGATAGTGTCCGGGGAGATTCCAAGCAGAGTTGTGCATGAGGACGATGAGCTCCTCGCTTTCAGAGATATAAACCCTGTTGCCCCGGTTCACATCCTCATAATCCCGAAAAAGCATATACCGATCCTCCTTGAGCTTGGGCCACGGGATGCTGAGCTTGTCGGAAAGATGATTCTGCTTGCCAACAGATTGGCGGTTGCCGAGAGTATAGATGGAAAGGGCTTCAGGTTAGTTTTAAACTGCAACAGGGGTGCAGGACAGTCCGTGTTCCATGTACACCTTCACCTCATCGGGGGAAGGAATATGGGATGGCCCCCAGGATGATCATATCAAGGAGGATCTATGAAAACCCTTATAACCGGAGGTGCGGGTTTCATCGGATCGTACCTCTGCGAACACTTTCTTGACAAAGGTCATGAGGTCATCTGCATGGACAACCTCATAACGGGAAATGTCGACAATGTGAGTCACCTCTTCGGCAGTAAAGGTTTTACTTTTGTGAATTACGACGTAACCAATTTTATCTATGTCGAAGGAGAGCTCGACTACGCATTACACTTCGCAAGCCCGGCGAGCCCTGCCGACTATCTGAAGTGGCCCATACAGACCCTCAAGGTCGGGGCGCTCGGAACCCATAAGGCACTTGGACTTGCCAAGGCGAAGGGGGCAAAATTTCTCATCGCTTCGACATCGGAGACCTACGGTGACCCCCTTGTGCATCCACAGCCAGAGGATTACTGGGGAAATGTCAACCCGATCGGCACCAGAGGTGTCTACGATGAAGCGAAGCGCTTCGCCGAGGCAATGACTATGGCCTATCACAGATACCACGGGGTCGATACCAGGATCGTTCGGATCTTCAATACATTCGGCCCGAGGATGAGGATGGACGATGGGCGAGCGGTACCCACCTTCATATGTCAGGCGCTCAGAGGGGACGACATCACGGTTTTCGGGGATGGTACCCAGACAAGGAGTTTCGGGTATATAACGGACCTTGTCAATGGGATCGACAATCTCATGGAATCGGATATCCACACTCCGGTGAACATAGGTAATCCCGAAGAGATGAGCGTTATCGAGATGGCACAGCTCATCGTCAGGCTTTCCGGAAGCAAGAGCAGAATAGTCCTGGATCCGATGCCCAAAGAGCTCGGGGACGATCCGAAGGTTCGCAGACCAGATATAACCAAGGCGAAAGAACTCCTCGGATGGGAGCCGAAAGTAAGCATAGAAGAGGGGATAGCCAAGACTATAGAATGGTTTAGGGAAAAGCTATCCGAGACTGGATAGAACTTTGAGAGGCGATGGGATACGGAAAGTGGTGCGGCAGATGAAGGAGGATCACAGAATCGGATCTCAGTCGGCAGGACCTATTTTGAGCCCCGGATTCCTATATTCAAGGTTATATTAGGATGATCATCCTCGGGATAGAGACATCGACTTCGGCGGCAGGTTTGGCGCTTTTCGGACAAGAAGTCATAGCTGAGCTCAGGACAAAGGGTCCCGGTCACTCGGAATCGCTTATTCCATCTTTAGACTGGCTCCTCTCATCTGTCAAACTTTCGCTTAAGGACGTCTCCGCTGTGGCGTTCTCAGCAGGCCCCGGTGCTTTCACGGGCCTCAGAGTCGGACTGAGCACAGCCAAGGGGCTCTCCTTCTCGGAAGATATCCCTCTTGTTATGGTCCCCACGCTCGATGCAATAGCCTACAGGATGGCTTTCTGCAAGGAGAAACTGTGTGTCCTACTCGATGCCAGGAGGAAGGAAGTCTATGCATCGATCTATGATGTCTCTGATGGCTCCCCGGAAAGCCTCTATGGGCCCGAAGCGCTTTCCTTGGAGGATCTCCTGGAAAAGATCAAGGGCCGTATGATTTTCTCCGGGGATGGAGCAATCGCTTTCAGAGGGAAGATAGAGGAACATATGGGAGAAAGGGCTCTGTTCGCACCATCTCATATCGCCCACACAAGTGCCGCCGCCGTTGCAGGTCTCGGAGCTGAAATGTTCGGCCAGGGGCAGGTTGCCGATCCGTTCGTAGCAGAGCCGATCTATATACGCAAGTCGGACGCCAAACCGCCACGGGGGAAATTGGAAAGGGGATAAATACGAGACGTAGCCTCGATCCGAAAAGCTTTCCAAGTTGAATAAGATAACGTGTCCGGAAGATGCCAGTAAAAACAAAAAAATGCTTGACATATATGGAGATCTTAGCTATATTGCCGAAGTACTGATTTTCTGAGCCTGTTTTAGATGCAAGGGAAGGGAAATAATTGGAAGATCCGTTTTTCGATATATTCTTGCCACAGGGGTGATCCTCACCTTCGAGGGTCGGTTTCTGTGGTTTTTTTGCTCCCGAAATTCAAACCACAGCATTAAAATCCAGAGAGGAAGGAAGGTGATAAGGTGGCTCGTGGAAAGGTAAAATGGTTCAGCGACACTAAGGGTTATGGTTTCATCGAGCAGGAGGATGGTGGGGACATATTTGTCCACTACTCAGCCATTATCAGCGAAGGCTTTAAATCCTTGAGGGAAGGTCAGGAAGTCGAGTTCGAGGTTGCCGAAGGGCCTAAGGGGCTTCAGGCCTCCAATGTTGTGAAGCTGGACTGACAATCAGACCTTATATTCCGGCCGAAGAGCCCCGTCTTAAAGATGGGGCTCTTTGATTTTGTGGGGCCCTCATTGGGTGAATTCCTTTGACAAGCAGTTGAGGCTATGTTAAATTAGCAGGGAGCTTATGGGAATATCTTCAGAGGAGAAATCTGAGGATATGGAAGCTTCTACTGTGGGGGGTTATGACGAGTGGACGAAGAGCGATTTTACGGATATGAAGAATCTCGGAAGCAGAGAAACCGGAGCTATACCTGCTGCGGTCATGTTGAAAAAGATCGTTCGGGATATCTCTGAGCCCATCTCGATAAGCGGGTACCGCCTGGGCGGATAAGCCGAAATCCTGCAATCCGAAGGGCGCAACCAGGGTAGGCGTCAGGTCAATTGTGCAGTTCATAAAATACTGGTCAGGAAACACGGCCCGGGGATAGAAAAGTCACAAATATGGCGGATAATATAGTCGAAAAGGTCAGAGCTGCTGGGGTTATAGGAGCCGGAGGGGCCGGCTTTCCAACTCACGTGAAATATTCCTCTAAGTGCCAGTTCGTCATAGCGAACGGTGCCGAATGCGAACCGCTTCTTGGATGCGATCAAGCCCTCATGGCGACACATCCGGACAGGGTGATAGCAGGACTTGAGCTCGCGATGGAAGCCGTGGGGGCAGAGGAGGGGATAATAGCCCTTAAGGCAAAGTACAAGGAGTCCATCTCAGCACTTGAGGCAGCTCTGAAAGGCAACGGAAAACGTATAAGGATACATGAGATCAGAGACTTCTATCCGGCGGGAGACGAACAGGTTCTCGTCTATGAGACAATTGGAAGGGTCGTACCGGAAGGGGGTCTGCCTCTCCACGTGGGAGCTGTCGTTAGCAATATCGGCACCCTCGATCACGTGGCCGGTGCCGCCGAGGGGTTGCCGGTGACATCGAGGTACGTGACCATTGCAGGGAATGTGCGTAATCCCATAACGCTGAGGCTTCCCATAGGCACACCTTTCCTCAGGGCGATTGAACTTGCCGGTGGAACGGAACTCGAAAGGTACGCCGTCATCGAGGGAGGTCCGATGATGGGCCCCTTGGCTGAAGTGGAAAATAGCGTAGTCAAGAAGACCACAAATGGTATCCTTGTACTCCCCCAGGATCACCCGCTCGTTGAGATAAAGAGTACAGATATAAGCTTTATGCTCAAGAGGGCCAAGTCGAACTGTGAGCAGTGCAGATTCTGCACGGATTTCTGCCCCAGGCATCTCCTTGGCCACAACCTCTGGCCCCACAAGATAATGCAGACCGTTGGCTGGAGCGCCCCGGCGAAGGAAGAGATAATAACGGGGGCTTATCTCTGCTGCGAATGCGGACTGTGTGGTACCCTTTATGCCTGTCCCACGAGGCTCTCTCCCGACAGATACAACGCGGCAATCAAGAAAGAACTGGCGGCCTCCGGGATCGAAAACCCACATAGAAGGAAAGAGATAGAGGTTCCAGAGGAGAGGGAGTGGAGGAAAGTTCCCGTAAGTACCCTTGCAAGGAGGCTTGGCCTTGAAAGTTATATATCCAAGATCCCTCTGAGTGAGGCCGAATTGGAGATCGATGAAGTCAAGATCCCCCTCCTGCAACACATAGGAGCCCCAGCGTACCCGGTCGTGAAAGAGGAGGAAAACGTAAAGGCCGGTGATCTCATCGGCGAAATACCTGAGGGAAAGCTCGGCGCGAGGGTGCACGCGAGTATAGATGGGAAGGTCGTAGAGGTAGGCAAAAGCTATGTTCTGATATCGAAATGAACAATCTCCCCTGTCAGGGAGGTGATATTTTGAAGGAAGCATCGTTTTACGAGTTCGAAGGTGATAGCTCGTTAAGGTGCAGACTCTGCCCACACAATTGCAGAATACGTGATGGCGCTGTCGGAATATGTGGCGTGAGGAAGAATGTTGACGGCAATCTCTACAGCCTCGTCTACGGAAAAGCTGTGGCAGCCCATGTCGACCCGATTGAGAAAAAACCCCTTTTCCACTTCTTCCCAGGATCGCGGTCCTTCTCGATAGCTACTGTCGGCTGCAATTTTCACTGTAGCTTCTGTCAGAACTCTTCGATCTCACAGGTATCTAAGAGCAACAGGATAGAGGGTGAGGACTTTCCTCCCGAACAAGTAGTAAGCTCTGCCTTAAGATATAACTGTAAATCAATATCTTATACCTATACAGAGCCAACCATTTTCTATGAATATGCACACGACAGCGCAAAGCTTGCCAAGGAAAAGGGTATCTACAATAATTTTGTGACCAACGGTTTCATATCCAAGGAACCCCTTGAAGGGATAAACCCGTATCTCGATGCTGCCAATGTGGACCTCAAATCTTTCTCTGACAAGACCTACAGGAGCATAATAGGAGGACGGCTCACACCGGTCCTTGACACGCTCAAGCTGATGAATGAGCTTGGGATATGGGTTGAGGTCACAACCCTCGTCATACCCGGAATTAACGACTCCGATGAGGAACTGCGTGATATAGCGAGTTTCATCCTGGAACTCGGACCGGGCACCCCCTGGCATGTAAGCAGATTCCATCCGACCTATAGAATGACGGATCGTCCCTCAACACCTATCGAGTCACTCCGCAGGGTAAGGGAGATAGGGCTCAAGGCAGGTCTGAGGTACGTTTACGGAGGGAATATGCCCGGAGAGGAGAGCGAAAACACCTTCTGCTATAGTTGTGGCAATACCCTTGTAGCTCGCTACGGATTTTCCATACTTGAGAACAATATAACTGAAGATTCGAAATGCTTCCGCTGTGGAGCTGACATAGATGGCGTCGGCATGGGAGAGGTGAGGGATACATAGGATTGGATGTCTTCAGATTCCCCCTTAACGATCCGAGGTTTGAGAACCGTCCTATGATGCCCGAGATCCCGAAGAAGGAAAGCATAGATGAGGAGAGCATCAGGGTTTTAAAAGAGTAGCGAGGCCGATAGCCATCTACGATAAACTTGATATTTGCTTTAGCACAATCACCTTCTATTCTTTCATCCTTCTTACCGGCGATCCTACAGGTTCCTTAGGAGGTAGAGGCAAACCCAGAGAGAAAACAGAATGTCCGCTCATCCTTGGACTGAGGACATCCTTTCCTAACGAAGTAGGTTCCGCATAGACGATAATCAGATTACCTTTCTCCACACGCACTGGCATAGGCCCCATATAGATTTCTTCCCTTTTAGGCTTCGGCGGATGATAGATAAAATATATCTTGAGCGTGTCTCCCCTATCCACTTCCATAGCGCTCTTGACAACGTGTTCCACCTTCAGTGTGAAATACATAGGCCTTGTGCGTCCCGGATAATTAACCTCCTGTTGCCATTTTTCAGGGGCATCTTCGATACCCACAACTTCTCCAATGAGAATCTCACTGGCCTGCCAGTTATCCTTCTCCAATGCACCCGGCGGAGGAATTGCCATAGCCGGCCCAACTGCTAACAAGACAATCGTAGCTGCACTTATCAGTAATACCATTTTCTACCACTCCCTTCTTTATAAGTAATTTTTGCGAAGCTTCTGTTAATTTTTCGTAGGTATTCAGCTCTCAGCTTTTGCTGACTGCTGATTGCTTACGATTTCTCATTGCTTCGAGAGTTTGGGCGATTCTCTAAACAATAGAAAATGCCAAGGAGCATTTTAAAAATCACTTATATCAGAATTCCCATGAAAGTTGTATGAGCGCATCAGGATTCTCGGAGTTTCATACACCTTAGCAATGGCGGCCGCCAGCCCCACTACATTATCGCGGATCTGCACCGAGATCTTATCATATCACAGGATTTCTCAAAATCATAACGCGCCGGGTATAGTCTTACTTTTATGCTCAACGCAGGAGGAGACTTGCGGTTCCCGATAATAAACAAGGCCTTTTGGGAAAGGATACAAAAAAGGCAGCATACCACAATCGATTCGAAGGATTGTTGGATATGCTGCCCCCTGATAGCTTACAGTGAATCAGCTTTTCTTCTTCCTGCCGAACCTCATCCTGCCATAGGTAAACATACCGCCTAAGCCGGTAGCCAGCAGTAGGATAGTAGAGGGTTCAGGTACGGGGTCACCAGGATGGAAATAGACACCTTCCGTAATCTGCCAGTCAAATACGCCTCCGTATACCCAGCCACCGGTTAATGTCATATCCAGGAAAGGCCACCATTCACGACCACTGGCATCAATTACAGGGTAAACGATATTGAAGCTCGGGTCGTACCAGGTGCTGAAGGGGGAGGAGCCGTCAACCCAGGTATCCATCACCGCAAATCCGCCCACCGTGACATCAGCAGTTGTGGTTGAACCTGTTGGGACTCTCAGGGTGAACATGTCATCCTGGTATCCGTAACCTACAACTGAATGTCCAATCCACACGGAGCCAGCATAAGTGATGAGGTCAATGATCATGGGATTGCCCGCATTGATCTCGGCCTTGTAGGCATCCCAGTTGAAGGTACCGCCGAGGTACCCCACGTAGTCCAACCAACTGTCGGAGTAATAGGCCTCAACGGTGGCAGTGGTGGGATCATCCCAATAGGCGTAATCCTTGAGCCCGACGGGGATCATATCCGACCATGTCCCCCCATCGCCCAATCCTTCCCCTGAACGGGAGGTATGCATGAAATCAGCAATACTGTTATCCGCATGCCCACCAGGGTTTGGATCAGGAGTGCCCCAGTAGTCATTAATATGCTCCGGACTCGCTATCATACTGTTAACAATGTCATTTGGATCCGAGAGGTTGCCTTGGGTCGAGACATCACCCTCAACGAGATCGGACCATTTTCCACTGGGGTGGCCGTCCCAGTAACCGATCATCATCCCTCCAGACGTCGGTGAGCAACCATGATACCACTCATACTCGGGCGTCCCAGACAGAGAGAATCCCATGGGTGACGGTTGACTACCATCGAAATGCACAACCTGGATCGGGTTCGCCCATACTGGCATTGCCACATAAACTATAGCTACCACCAGCAACGAGAAAAGGCTTTTTCTCAATGTGCCTCACCTCCTCGAAATATAGGATGAGAACGTCTCTGAAAAACGGGGAAAATCAGATTTTTTGAAAGGTCTCCCCAATAGCCCCCACAGAAATCCCTGTCTCAGGGATCTCAACAAGATTTTCAAACGCAAATAATATGCCAACAAGCGAGATCGCATACAGATGTAAACCTCCATCATAGATAAGATGCTGATTTAACATACTATTACGCCCATAAAGAAATGATGATCCTGTAAAACCGTTTCCCAGATTCTCAGATATCCAATCTCAAACTGTAAACTATCCCGACATTGGATGGGATATATTTCTATATATATTTGTAAAACAATATTTTATTGATACATCAGAAAATGTAAGGAATCCTGACACCGCAAAGAGGATTTAGAAAATGAGGTCTGTTTTTGGGGTTAACTTATGCTTTGCATCGGCGATTTTTTCTGAGGGGAAACTCTGATGTAATATGCTGAAAAGCTTGATCTGGACCAGATCACGGGGTAGCATAAGGGGACCGAAATCTACATCTCACCTATCTCCTTCATCACTCCTTCTATAAGTTTCACTTCCCAACTCTCGATCTTGTGTCCTCTGATATCGTTTACAGCACTTTCAGGTATTACTCCAAGGAGCATTAGGGCAGCAAGCATACGTACAATATATTTCTCCATTGGGTGAAAGAACGTCACCTCAGCGAACCTGTCCACCTTTTCGGAAAGCTCATGAAACTTCGAGTAATGTTTCCCAAGATATGAGCTTATGAGATCGGATTGCATATTTGTGCATGCAGCCCCCATCCCGACAAGGGCAGCTCTGGCACCCTTCATAATGGTATAGCCGAGCATCCGGTCTTCACCGGTTATCAGTAGAATATCCGGGTATTTTTCGCGGATGAGCCTTGCTATCTCCTGGTAAGTCATCACACTGTCGAGGGTAGCTACCTTTATGCCGATGACTTCAGGGATGGACATAATTTCGGACAGGAGCTCTTCGGAGTAGGATATACCGCCCGCGGCTTCATATAGATAGAAGAGTATGATCGGCAGTCCAATGGATGCGAGTCTCCTGTGATAGTCGGATACGAGCCTATCCTGAGAGGGATGTCCCCTGCATATTACAGGGGCATACACCAGGAAGGCATCTGCACCTAACGCTGCGGCCCGCTCCCCCATAGACATCGAATCCCTCAGGAAAATCTCCCAGTGCTCTTCAAATGGTAGCTCGTCCCTCCGAAGCGCCCCGACCCCTGCAACTATGAGCTTTTCGGCGCCAAGCC
>CAZTBA010000171.1:0-12284 GCA_964611725.1 uncultured bacterium | reverse complement strand
CACTCCGTCCTCGTAAACGTTTTACCTCTTTGCTATAGCAGAGCGTGTAATCTCTCACATAATCACTCGGCTTCCCAATAAAACGAGCTGCTCGGGGGGAGGATTCCACGACGTAGGCAGTCCAGACACCCAAGGGTCCGAGAAAACAACCACCTAATACCCACATTGCTTTACTATATCACTTCGTGCGTCTATCTTAGCTTGGGAACAGGCATCCTGCATTTCCTGAGCGACACTCATTGGGAAATTCATAAAGATTAGCCCAGCAGAGATTAGAATAACAAGGACTATTTTCATAAATATCAACATCCCACGTGTTTGTTGCGACCACACATACCACTGTTTTGGTCTTTGTTTTGGTGGGGTCCCCCCGAAGCGAAACGCAAGAGTCTTCAGTTGATCCATAAGTGGGTCCCTACAGGTACGGCCGTGACAGGTTCCCCGGAATAGGTGAGTACCCGGACCAGGTGGGAGATCTCCGGGAAGTTGCCACATCCACAAGAGGGGCCAGGGATTCATAGGAATATCCCCAGAACAGCCAATACAACGACAATTACGAATAATATAGCTAACATTGTATCGAACTCTACTGTAAGCAACTTTCTCAATTTCCCCATAGCCCCTCCTTGCATATGGGAGATCGGCCCTCGATCGGTGGAGTTCAGACGTTTATGGTTCCTCTATCTGCCTACTAAGAGGACAGTCAACAGCGATACCACGATTAATCCTAATACCAGTATGAAACCCCCTGTCCCAGGTCCTGGGCGCTTTTTGTAGTAGCCTCCCTCTCCATCCGGCCGGGAGATCGGCCAATGATCGGCGGAGTCCTTGGCTCTGTTGTGGGTAATGGTGAAGCACATCGACAATTGATCCCCTCCAGGTTTACATAATGGATAGTTACTGCTCCGACTTACTTAGAAAGTTCAAAAACTGCCATATCTTATTGCTAATCACAGGCTTATTCGCTTTCCCGTCGGACAACCTGCTTTATAGATAAGGTTGAATTTGCGTGTCTGGATCGGTATATTTCTACAGGTCAAAAGCATGTGCAAACTTAGCAAGCTTGACTTAGGAACTCCACCAGCTCTGAATTTACACTCCTTTCTTATTTCGGCTGACACTCCTCTTCAACTCGAACCTGCCGGATTTTGATGTCATTCCAGAGAGCAAAACCTGTTTCTGTAAGATAATCCTCCACAGCTTGCATAGAGAGTGCCTCAACTGTGTAAAGCATTAAATGGTCAACCACCGAATGACATGAATGCAAGACCTTTACTCCGTATTTCTTAGCAATCGCCCCTCTCTTACCAAGGGACGCTCCAAACCTCTTCATCGTCTCGTCGTTGAACAGAGGACATGAATCAGGGGAATGCCTCATGTTCACGCAAAAAACGAGTCTCTTTCCCTCACCCGAAATTCCTTGCTTGATTGCCTCTTTCAGATCAGCCACCGTTCTAAGTTCATACCTCTTTTCCAAATCTTCGATGTAGCTGAGGACCTGCTCGATTATTAGGCTCTTATTCTCTTCCATTTCCATAACTGAAATCTCTTGCTTGATTCCCTCCTTCAGGTCGGTTATTGTTTTAAGCTGGTGCCTCTTCTCTAAATCCTCAATGTAAGAGAGGACCGCCTCTAAAAGTTTATAAACCATTTCGTGTTCCCCCTTCCCCAAATATCCTATCAAGTACCCTCTCCCATACACCCTTGCGGTCCTCAAGCGTCTGGGCTCTCTCTTCCAGCTTCTGCTTGATCTCCTGTTGCTGGCAGAGGATCTCGACCTGGTAGAGCCTCGTTGTTGTTGTGTTGCGGTCCAGGTTCTTCCTCAAGCACTCCACAATGGCTTTAAAGGCCTCGAATCCCTCTTCTGATAGAGATTTTTCCTTCCCTCTGGACATAGGAAGAGAACTTGTCAAACAGCTTTGTCCTATACCGGATAGTGCTTTCCGGGGTCCCAAGTTGTGTCGCTATCTATGACAGTGTAAAATAGTCCATAGGCTAACCTTTCAATTTTTTTGGGAACTCTATATACGCTTCTAACGTTTTCATCATTACAACCCCAATCCACCTTTTCTCATTGCAGGCTCTGGCTGTATACCTAGGTCACCACCCAAGGTTAGATGGATTTACCTCAAGCTGGAGCCTGCTTTTCTCGCTACCATCAAGCAGTAGCTTCTTTTTTCTGCCCTTTGTCCTTTTTCTTAGGCTTAAGCTTCTTAGGCTTTTTCGGCTTCTTAGCCATTTATTTTCATCCCCTTTTCTTTTGGAGTTAACCTTTCATTGAACTCCTCCGCCGTTACCCTCTCCCCCTACCCTCGGCCAGCTCGCTCTTATCCTTTTGTCTGTGCCTCCCTACCCTAATCCGGGCTGTCTGCTGTTGCCTGTCATACCTCGACGCCTTTCCGTTCTTGGGGAAGAGTCCCCCACAGCGAAGCGCAAAAGCAAAAACCTTTAGCTGGCTCAGAGCCTGTACCTGCAGGTACGGCCGTCACAGGTTCCACAGAATAGGTGGCCTCGGAGATCACCAGGCTCACCCCTCGGAGCTGCAAGATCACAGGCGGGGGAGTAAGGTCAAGGATGCCGGCGGAATTGCACCTCGGTAGTTTATATCCCTCAAAACAGAAGAACCCCGTCCAGTTCACACATTGACAGGGTTTCCTAAAATGGGTATAGGCCCTCCTTTGCTTAGCTTAAAATCCTTCTAAGCCGTGGCCCATATTGGATAGTCTGAAACCTTCCCTGAAACTACAAAAATAATATAAACATAAAGGGAGATATGTCAAGCTGATTTGTTGGAGAAATTTCGGTAGTGTGGTTCTGTGAGGAGAAAGACGTTCAAGTTCAGTGTCCAAATAGTGTCCAGAGCCCACCAAAACAGATCAAAATAACGGAAACTTGGTGCAAATAAACCCAAGCCACATCTCAAAGGAAAAACAACTTCTTACTCCGCTTATTCTGCATTTCCAATAACTTACAAAATCTGATGGAATCGCACTAAAAATACAGTTAAAAATATGAGGCGACAAGGCTCAAAATGATGCCCACACATGACTCAAGATATGCGTCCGATTCGGTACCTAAGCATCACAGCCTCAAGAGTCCCTCATAGAAGGCGAGCGCACGTCCAAGGTTTTCGAATAATGCCCTCCTATGTTTTTCGCTCTTGAAACTGACAATCTGTCTATATCGCTCCGTGATCAACCTTATGTAGTCGGCCATTGCTGTGGCATCAGCCTTCTGTAGGATCGGCCTGCCTCCCTTCAGGACGTAGACTGGGCTTGTATGCGCGTGCAAGTTCCAGGGAGCGATTCCACCGTACGTTTCGGGCTCTACCTGTCCGCGTGCACGTGCTGCCAGCCACGTGCTCTCCGATATAGGTACGCGGATTTCACAGGTCAGCTCACATTGACCACCCTTGCCATCCACCATATGTTGTACCGCACCGTTAGCTACGATCTCCATCCGCTCAATCGGGTACTGGGAGAGGGCACGTGCGAAGACCTTCACATCCGTCTCACTCTCCTCCAGATTGATCGTATCTCCCGGGCTGTGGCCGTTGACTTCGAACACCAGCAACGGGCCATTTGTGGCGAAAGTCTTGCCTCGACGTATTCCATCTAAGTAGATATCGTAGCTGAAGCTGTCCTGTGTCCCGATCTGAACATAGGTACGGTCGAGACCGAGGTTCGGATACCACGGGGCAAGGATACCCGCATTAAATGGAAAGTCGCTTCCACCCGTCACCGCCAGACGCAGTCCACAATTGAGAAGCCGGTACCAAAAATAGAACCCCAGAAAGCAGTTAAACTGCACGCTCTCGATGAAATCGAGTTTCTTCAGGGCAGCTTCTACGGGCAATGATTCGTTGAGCTTAATGAGAGCACCACCGTGAGCCCAGCCAGCAATCCCGCCCTGATCACGTGCCCAATCACAGACCTGAGAGAAAAGCGGATAACTATCCCGCCGTCCCAGCGTATCCCCCACGCTTATCGGCTCGATAACCTTCGAGATCCCCGCTGCTATCATATGTCCATAGAGATCGTCGTCACGAAATTCTTCACCTCCTGCCACTACCTGGTGGTCGTGCTGAAGCTGATAGTGGCTTCCCTTATGTCCCATCTTGCGCTGGGGTGCTTCTATTTTACCATGGTGCTTATAGACCATATTATTGACCGCACGTAGATCCTCTGCCGCCATCAAACTTGCCAGGACAAAATCATCTCTGAGATTGAAACGTGAGAAGTGAACGTGCATATCACCCGAGTACCAACCCCTGTCACGCAAAGGCCCCAAAGTTTTGAGCCCTATGTCCATGTGGACGTCCTCACCCGGTTTGGCAACAAAGGTCCGGGACTCTGGCTGCTTCTCATAGCCTCGCGACACGTGGAGTCCAAGTTTCCCGGCAGGGACAGGGAAGGAAGCTTCACCTGTTGCCAGGTGAGCGGACTGTATATCTGCTGACTGGCAGATGTGGAGATTTCTCCGGAAGTGCATCGGAAGGATAACCTGCGGAGTGTGCTCTTTGTCGAACTTTTCTTTGATTTCGGGAGGTGGAATGTAACAGGTTCCATCTGGACGTTTGATATGTATCCGCGCTGGAATAAGCTCTCTTGTTATTTCATCCCGGACTTTAATGTGGAGCATTGACCACCGATCAGCCATTTTGTCCCCCGTTCACCGTCACTGAGGCTGCTACCCAAGACCACTTGTTACGCGATTGCATAGCCCTTGACCCATTCTGCAACCTTCTTGATCGTCTCGGGGCTGCATAACGGTGGCATCACTCCGGCAGATGTAACCACGATGCCCCGATGGTGAGGCAGGATATCCAGATCACGCTGAATGGTCTCTATAATCGCCTCTGCGTCTTCAAGCCACAGGGCAGCGTTCGTTCCTCCTATAAAACATTTGTCCTCACAGGCCCTTCGTCCATCCAGAAATGTCGTATTGCCAACGGGAGATGAAGTGAACGCCTCGATCCCACTGGCTGGCAGAGTGGCAATATCGGGAAGAAGTGCCTTGAGATGTCCGCACATGTGGAGGAGATGCAATTTGCCCGCAGATCTGACGATCTGCCCATACTCCGTCAGATGCCTGTGACAATAGCGACGGAATAACTCCGGTGATATTAGCGTTGTGGAGGTGTTCTCGGTAGAATAGATGACCTGGCAGGGAGATTTATCCGCAGTAATTTCGGCACGGCGGCATATCCCTCTGTGCATATTCTCAAAAAGGCTTTCGACCTCCTCCCGACAATCCGCCAGCATCAGAAGCCCTTGCTTGATGCCTGCTATATGCTGAATCCAGTCCATAAGCGGAGAAACACCAATGCCGGTAACAGCAAGAGCATCATCCCCGAGATCCCGCATTAGCGCTGTGGCCTCTTCAAATTGATCGGCATCGAATTCATAGCTCTCGTCAGCGAAGAAAAGGGACATAATCCTGATATCATCGGCCTTCCTGACCGGGAACTCTTTGGGGTGCCACGATTGAGATAGCGGATCAAAGCGGTCGATTCCCTTAAGGGTGCCCACTGGCGTGTTGAACACGGTTTCTCGTATGCCATCCTTGTTCGTTCGTTCAATACTTGTCTTCTTTCGAATGGTTTTCACACAGGACGGTCCACCGACATGCCTGTCACTTCCTATCCACCTGTGCAACTCCAGATTGCCCATACTTCGGAAGGGCTCGTCCTGATACGTTATGTACGCGCCATTGATCTTCGGCCAGAAGGGGAGCCTGTCGACCGTCTGACATTGCAGCGCCGCAAGCCATCGTTCTCTGGATGTCATCACACCCATCACCTGTCCTCCTCCGGAAATCTTCATTATTAAGAGTTTCAATTATAAGCTACTATAGGGGAATTCGACATCCAGATACTCAACTTCCACCCCCGGGAATTCACCTCTGAGGTATTCCGCCATAGCCTGCATCCCCGGCTTCTCCGCCGTAGCGTGGTTTACTATGAGAAGCGGTACTCCCAAGTCCACAGCCCAGAGCCCACCGTCCCAGAAATTCATTCCATCATCTGTTGCCAGAAGTACATCGGCATCCAACTCATACATTCTCGGGAGATGGGTGATCGCCCCGGTACCGACCGCCATACGGCTGACCTGTTTCTGCCTGTCTCCTACTATGAGGACCGTGTCCTGTCCCAGAGGCTTTACCTTCTCGAGAACGCGGTTGGCCGCCTCCTCTACGCTCAAGTTTCCCAGAAGACAGATCTTGTAAAAGGACTCCGTTGGGCGTGCTTCGGACTCGAAACCGAGGAAATCTGCCCATGCGTCAACGATACCCACCCCCGGCATACGGTCCCAGGTATCGTGGCATCGCATCAAAGTAATGCCCAGCTCATCGAGCAGGCTTCTCTTCTCGCCTGCCAGTCGATCCCCGGTAGCACTCCCTTTGTATCCGCCATAGAATGCCGGCTCATGGGTGATAAACAGGTTGGTTCCCCTATCATATGCCTGTCTCAAAACGGCGTTCGTCGGAATCCAGGCCGCCGCAATTCCCTTCACTTCCACATCCGGATCTCCATGCAGAAACTGATCACACGTCCTGTCCCAATTCACCCAACTCCCAACCTCACGGAAATGCCCCATAACCTCCCTTGCTTTCATCGAATTGATCCTCCGAAGGTTTTTCAGAGACGTCCCACCGGGGTGTCTCTACTGAAACGGCAGTATCGGTAAGATCTACCTTTCAAGTAATCTTCGAAATGCTTTTGTGGGTTCTCGATACCTGTTCCTCTCCTAGACCCTCGCATCTTGCCCAGATAGGGGTTAAAGCTCTCCTCTCCGCGAGCGGAGAGGAGACGGGGGTGAGGTTCCAGGAACAAGTAACAAAAGCTTCGCAAAGAATACTTGTGGATCAGTACAAGCTCAAAATACCTTTCCCTTTAGTTATCCCGGTTTCTCTTCACCCTTACCCGGGGAAACCTTTTCTTTCAGAAGTTCCCCAATACCCGCGATGCTTCCGAGAACTCCCGAGGCCTCGTAAGGGAGGAATATCTTTGTTGCCTGCCCATCGGCGATCTTCTGAAGGGCCTCGAGATATCTTACAGCGATCAGGTCATTTGTCGGATCGCCCTTATGGATAGCGCCGAAGACAGTTTCTATTGCTTCCCCCTCTCCCTGAGCTACCGTTAACTTCTGATATTTATCGGCATCAGCAACCCTCTTTATCGCCTCCGCTTCACCCTCAGCCCTGAGGATCGCTGCCTCTTTCTGACCCTCGGCCTCAAGGATCGCCGATCGTTTATGACCCTCAGCCTCAAGGATAATGGCACGCCTGTCGCGCTCCGCCTTCATCTGACGGTGCATCGCCTCGGTAACATCCTTGGGAGGTTCTATCCTCTGAAGCTCCACTCTGGTGACCCTTGTACCCCATTTGTCGGTAGCGTCGTCGAGGATCTGACGCAACTTGGTGTTTATTATCTCCCTCGAAGTAAGCGATTCGTCCAGAGCCAGATCGCCGACCAAATTCCTGAGGTTCGTCTGGGCGAGTTTGGTGGCGGCTGCATAGAAATCGGCAACGTTATAGGTAACCTTTATAGGATCGGTAACCTCGTAATAGACAACCGCATCCACCTCTACAGCTACATTATCCTTTGTGATAACTGCCTGAGGGGGTACATCCACCACCTGTTCCCGCATATCCACCTTTATCATCCTCTCCAGGAAAGGGGCGATAATCGTAAGCCCGCTATCCGCCGTACGCTGATATTTCCCCAGCCGCTCTATAAGGGCTTTTTGCCAGGGTCTGACAGTCTTTATACTTGTCGCGGCAATTATAAATACTAAGACTGCCAAAATCACAAACAGTATCTCCATTTTACTCTCCTTCCTCTGAAACTTCGACCACTAAATGGGCACCATCTAACCTGACAACTTTAACTCTCTTTCCTTCCGGTATAGTCTCGTCTGTACTGCTATCCGCCCTCCACTCATCTTTTTCCAGACGAACGCGGCCGGTATTCTTGACATTATCGATCTCCTCGAGCACTACCCCCTCTTTACCAATAACCCGATCAGCGCCGATACCCTGGGGCTGTGGTTTGGTAAACCTTTCCGCAAACCTCCTCGAAATGGCAATAAGCGCTCCTGAAACGACCACGAATGCCGCCCACTGCCAACCAGCGGCAAATCCCAGGATCGCCAGGATACCCGCCACCGCGGCACCGATACCGAGCCACAAAAGGAAAAAACCTGCGGTAAATATTTCGCCGACAGCGAAGACCACAGCAATAATCATCCATAGCCACCAGATTTTAAATTCCATCGTTCACCTCCTTTGGAATATGATCTATTGAGGATAGATTGATTACTAAAACAAAAAAGACCCTGCACCTCAATTTCCAGAAGCAGGGCCAACTTAGATTCGGCATAGACAGGACCGCCCTTTGCTTAGTTTAAAACCCTATAGATACTACTCAAATATACCTTACAAAGATTTTCCCCGGATTTGAAATTAATATAGAAATCCTGAATTATCCTGTCAAGTACTCTTTCCTTATTGATCTTTTCTCATTCTAAAATGCAGAGTCTAAATCATCTCGAAGATTCGAAATAGCGTTTTAGCCTCTCGATAGCCGTGCGGCCGCAGCGGACAAACATGGCAGCGTTGTCCCCGGCGATGTGGGGTGTAATGAAGACGTTATCCAGCGACCTGATCGGATGGTCGAGCGGCAGTGGTTCAATATCAAAGACGTCTAAGTAAGCACGAAAGCGCTTCTTCCGGAGTTCCTCCAGGAAGGCATCGTTGTCCAAGATCGCCGTCCGTGCCGAGTTGATCACCACGGCGTCATCCCTGATCCAGGCAAGCTCCTTCGCACCTATCATACCGGTCGTTTCGTCCGTAACCGGCAGGTGGAATGAGATGACATCGGCCGTGCGCATCAGTTCCTCCAAGGAAACCAGGCGCACGCCAAGCGGCTTGACTTCATCTTCGGAAATATATCTGTCATATCCGATCACAGTTGCGCCGAAAGGCTGAAGATAGCGGGCTACCGTCCTGCCGATCCGGCCCAGACCGACGATCCCGAACACGCTTTCGCATAACAGGCTCACGTTTCTTCGCGGTTCCACCCAGAGACTGCCTGACTTCAGCGCCCTGTCGAACTCCACGAGGTGGCGCACGCCCATAATCGCTGCTCCGACAGTCCATTCCGCCACGGCTTCACTGTTCGCATCGGAGGCATCTATCACCTCCACGCCGGCTGCCTGCCACATGGACATCGCCTCTTCGTGAAGGCCATGAAACCAGTGTGATATAACTGCCACCTTCACTGTCCCAATGGATTTCAGGACTTCCGTAGTGATCTCTGTCGAACCTATCCCATTCAGCGAGAGGATTCCATCTACGCCCTTCAGACTCCGGATGAGTTCCTTCGGAGGTACTGGTTCTTTTCTGTCCCCGGCAGAGGTGACAGTGGCAAACTCCCTTAACCTGCTTTCATTCTCGGAGTTCATGTATAGCGAGTACATCGATCCGAGCCTGTGGATGTAAATATGAGGTCTATTCATGGATAATCTCCTTTCAAGAATGTGTCATCAATTAATACGATCTGGTTCAAAAAGATCGGATCGGCCCGACCTCCCATCAGATTGCTATCGACCCAACTCCGTAATTTTTCAGAGAATCCCTTTTGCACCACTTCTTCATGACGCTCATTTTTGAGATCTCCACTCAGGTCCGATTATCTCCTTTCAGCTCGAAGATCCTGAAGTTAGAGATGTCAGCGATCACACTTGAACCGATCGCCCGAAACCCCACCTTTCCCGCCATGGGGATTTCATCGGGGAGCTCACACGGATCTACAAAAGAAGGTCCGGCTTTCCCGTCCACAAACAGCGCACAGCGGGTCCGATCCTTTTCGATCCTGATATTGTATTTACGGCCGATTTTCTCGCAGAGGTCATCACCCTGTGCCATAAGGTGAAGTCCCGGATTCCGCCGCCAGTTGCTCACACCGGTATGCGTTCCCCTGTCGTTGTAGCGGCTGACGGAAACATGGTACGAACGCATCGGGGCATCCTCACCGACATAATCCTTGAAGAGGCCCTCCCGTGGCGAGAGATCTTTGATCATATCCTCTCCCTTTAGACCCCGTATCGCAACGAAGGTTATGACCAGGCCATCGCTCTCATGAACGAGGAGCTCATACTCGACAGCGATGGCATCGGGGAAATCCTTCCGACAGAAGGCCATGGTGCCTACACCTCCCTGCTTGCTCCCAACACATTCAAGGCGCATGATACCGCTCTCAGGGATAAATATCCTTCCGGCCCCCTCACAGTGCCAGTTGTCGAGGTTACAAAATTGATCCTGAAAAATGATGCGTTCAGCGGTCATTTCGACGCCCCCCTATATGTTCCTGTAGAGCGACTGCCGGTCGCCCCTACATTACAGGAGTTTACAGCATTCAATCCATGTCTGGTATAATACCGGCAAACGGTTCAACTTTCAGCAGTATCGTCTTTATCTCAAAAGGTTTCATATTAACTTCGAATTCTGTGTCGGAAACAAGAGCTAAATCAGAGCTTTCTGAGATACTATCTTCTATAAGGTCGCATTCAGTGACATCCTTGATTTCACAAAAAGAGATCAGCCTTGCCCTGGCTCTCTTGCCGACGCTTTCGTATAACCTCAGAATCAGCCCTCCGCCATCCTCCGACAGTTTAACGGAAGTAATCAGAACATTCGCGGAATCCCTGACTCCAAACAGGCTCCTGTCTCTCAATTCTAAGCCTTTGTGGCGGCTTGCGGGAACGGGTATAAGCTCATGGTTGAAAGCGTAACCGTGTTTCGGAAGGTCTGCTTCCACCCAGTCGCCGCCGTGAGGCATAACAGCATAGCTGAAAAAAAACTCGCCCAGACCCACTATTTCCCCGTTCCTGTGTATCGGGGCACGCAGGAGGCTAATTCGGACCTGATTGGAGGAAGCGTCATAGCCATACTTACCGTTATTCAGAAAGGCCAGGCCCTGTTTGCCGCCCGAAAAATCGAGCCATTTGTGCATGGGACGGTCCGGCTCTATGAGTTCGGAAATGTCCGAGATCCGATCCTCTCTGGCGGAATCGGGTGTGATACGGAAAGCTGCTGCATTCATATTTGGCTTCCTTTCCGCAACTCCATAGGGCATCTCACACACTACTCTATCACAGGAAAATGAGAGGTCAAATTCCGCTTTGAGGAGTACATTCTCCGCCTGCCAGTCACCGGACATCTGAAAGTGCAAGATCGGGGAATCAGCGTAGAGTACGATCTCCTGTACAATTCTCGTAACAGGAAATCCCTTGCTCAACGACACCTCGCGAGTAACACGGATACGGCTACGAACAGGACCCTTTTCAATTAAGTCAACGCTTTTAACGACTCCCGGATCGAATATCTCGCCGGTGTACTCGATATACCAGGGCTCAAAATTAGACTTTCTGCTCTTATCTCCATAGAAAACTAACCGGTTTCCGTTCTTGCCGGGAGCCAAGACTTCCCTCTCATTAATTTTGTCGAAAAGACGGGTAAGCTCCCCGTTTGCAGGATCGACTTCTGCGAGGAGATATCTGTTTTCCAGCCGATAGCTTTTTCCTATCGGTGCAACGGGCATCGACGGGGCCAATGGAGCATCATTCAGACAGAGCAGGGAGCACCCAAGTGCGGGAATCACAGGGGAAGTAAATATTACAGCTTCGGAACCATCTTCCAGTGTGACCGGTTGGGATGGGATTATCTTCCCATCAGCAGAGACTACTTGCCTTCGGGCACTGTTGTGACAGGGCAAAACACACTCAGCAAACTACCCCTATAGGTTTAACACTTTCTCCGGAGGAGACAGTCACCGTTGTTGACCCTCGCCATCCCCTATATGCTCGTACTCTTCCTCTATGCGGTATCGTCGCCAAGCAGTATCTGGGTCTTTGCTGCGTGGTCTGGATAGAGGAGGGAATCGAGCGAGTGGTTCCCCTCGCTGCAACGGATCGGTCAGAAGAACCGAGCACTATCTTTCCACTTCCGATTGACCTATCTTCTGTAAAGCAGTTACTGGCCACGTTTAGACGGATTCGATCTCAGCCAACGGAGGACACAGAAGATGGGTCTTATCAAACTTCTGGAGACGGCTCAGCAATCATCGAGCATCCTTGTGAATCAGCACCAGACACCACCGGAACAGATCTGGCTCCTGTTGACTCCAGAGCAACAACAGACGGTGTTTCAGGTCCTTGTACAGGTGTGTCACCATCTAATGTCAAGGGGACACATCACCCGGGAGGTGTGCGATGAACACC
>CAZTBA010000170.1:7999-12347 GCA_964611725.1 uncultured bacterium | reverse complement strand
TTTAATCTCTTTTTAACATAAAGTCTTAAGATTTCTCATTGCTTCGAGAGTTTGGACGATTCTCAAAACAACAGAAAATGCCAAGGAACATTTTAAAGATCACTTGAAACCTTTAGATGGGGGTCGATTATGATAGATATAAATATGGTGGTCTCTGGGGCCGCCGGACAGGGAATTCAGACTGTCGGACATATGATCTCCAAGGTGGCCTCGGCGGCGGGTTACTGTGTTTTCTCCTGGAAGGAGTATGAGTCGAGGATACGCGGCGGCTCGAACAGCTATAACATAAGGGTCAGCGAGGAGCCCAGAAATACCCCTCATCTCAAGGCCGATATATTCATGCCGCTGGATAAGAAATCCAAAGCGAAATATCTGCCTCTCCTCAAGGAAGACGGAATATTCATCGATGAGGAGGAGAGTGGCGACAGGATAATAACCGTCCCCTTTACCAAAATAGCCAGTGAGAAATTCGAGAACAAGATCTTCTCAAACACGGTTGCCCTGGGCGCACTGACCTCCGTTCTCGGCATAGCGCTGGAGCCCTTAAACAGGATTATAGAAAAGGAGTTTTCGCGTAAAGGTGAAGATATAGTAAACACCAACCTCGCGGCTGCTGCGGAAGGCTATCACCTTGCTGAGGAGAAGTGCAAAGGTGTCTGCCCGTGGCTGCTTCCCGAGAGGGAGAATAAATACTACCTGATCTCCGGGAACGAGGCCCTGCCGATCGGTGCGGCTGCTGCCGGCTGCCGCTTCATAGCTGCGTATCCCATGACCCCGTCCACGGGGGTAATAACGTTCCTCTCGAAGAACAGGGAGAAGCTCGGGATCTTTACGGAGCAGGCGGAGGACGAGATAGCGGCCATAAATATGGCTATCGGCGCAAGCTATGCGGGCGCAAGGGCGATGACGGCCACTTCGGGGGGCGGATTCGCGCTCATGGTTGAAGGCATAAGCTTAGCCGGGATAACCGAAACCCCGGTGGTCATAGTCCTGGCCCAGAGGCCCGGACCCGCAACGGGGCTTCCGACGAGGACCGAGCAGGGCGATCTCCTCTTTGCGATAAACGCGGGACACGGGGAGTTTCCCAAGATCGTCTTCGCACCATCCGATCCGAAGGATGCGTTTCACGGGACTGTGCGCGCCTTCAACTTAGCATATAAATACCAGACACCTGCCATAATTTTGACCGATCAGTTCCTTGCGGATGCTTCGTTTACGGTGGAGGATTTCGAGATCGATAAGATATCCAACGAATCGTCTCTGGCAGATCCGGAGGGCATAGATGATTACGGGAGGTACAGGCTTACGGAGACCGGAATATCCCCCATGCTCTATCCGGGACAGAGCCGGCATCTCGTCTGCTGCGACAGCGATGAACACGACGAGTACGGCCATATTACCGAGGATCTCGAACTCAGAAACAGGATGGTTGAGAAGAGGCTCAGGAAATCCGAGCTCATAAAGGCTGAGATGATGCCGCCCGAGGAATATAAAACCTCCGATGCGGACGTAGCTTTCCTGAGCTGGGGATCCTCTCGGAACGTTGTGGCTGAAGCGGTTGACGGTCTCAGGAATGAAGGACATAAGGTCGGTATGATCCATTTCACGGAGCTGTGGCCGCTTCCCGATTACGGTTTTCCCGGCGGGAGGGATTATTATACGGTCGAGAGCAATGCCACCGGACAGCTCGGAAGGCTCCTCAGAGGCGAATACGATCTGAAGATCAAAAGCACGATAGGTCGCTACGATGGTCTGCCGCTTGACTGTGAATATATAATGGGGAGGTTCATAAATGGCTAAAGCAGAGGACTACCGCAACAAGGTAGAGGTCCAGTGGTGCCCCGGCTGTCTGAACTACGGGATACTTACCTCGTTGAGAAATGCGCTCGTCAAGCTCGGGAAAAGCCCAAATGAGATATGCCTTGTATCAGGGATCGGGCAGGCGGCCAAACTTCCCCACTACATCAACTGTAACTTCTTCAACGGCCTCCACGGCAGGACCCTGCCCGTGGCTGTGGCGGTAAACGCCGCAAACCCGGACCTCAAGACGATCGTTGTGACGGGGGATGGCGATTGCTACGGGGAAGGTGGGAACCATTTCCTCCACACGATACGCAGGAACCCTGACATCACGATCATTGTCCATAATAACCAGATCTACGCGCTTACCAAGGGACAGGGCTCTCCCACGACCGATATCGGAGACAAGACCAGGCTCCAGTTCGAGGGGGTTGAGGTCGAACCCCTTCAGCCCCTGGGGATAGCTATGATGCACGGTTGTTCCTTTATCGCAAGGGGATATGCCGGAGATATAAAACACCTGAGCGATCTACTGGCCGAGGCTATAAGCTTTAAAGGACTGTCATATGTGGATGTCATCCAGCCCTGTATAGTCTGGGGTACGCACAATGTGGACTGGTACAAAGAGAGGATATACAAGCTTCCCCCTGAATATGATCCGAGTGATAGGGCCAAGGCGACTGAGAAAGCGATCGAATGGGGTGACAGGATACCCACGGGAGTGATCTACAGGGAGGATAAGCCGAGAACGATCTTTGGGGATCATTTCAGGGAGAAGGTTCATAAGGGCAAGCTCGTGGATCTTGGCTTTCCGCCGCGGGAGACAATAGAGGAGACGCTGGGACAGTTTCTGTAACACTTTGTTCTCGGTCTTGGCAAGCTGTAGCTTCAAGCAATTCTTGCGAAGCTTCTGTTGATTTTTCCCGGAACCTCACCCCCGTTCTCTCTCCGCGAGCGGAGAGGGGGGCCTTAACCCTTGCCTGAGGAAGAGACAGGAGTCAGGTCAGGATGAAGAGGTATCGGAGGGCCACGGAAGCATTGTGATGCTGGATGAGATGGTTGTGATGCTAAACCATATTCACGATATTATCATGATAACCGATACGAGGGCAGGGCATGCCCTGCCCTTTGAGAAGTTTTGTGGGATGTCATAATCATCACTACCCAAAATGTTGCCCGATTATTTTCTCAAACTTTCATCCGGGATGTCTCCACGGATAAATGAAAAAGGCAACATCGACTGAGGAATCTCGGGGGCCATGGGCAGAAGCCCAGAAACATCACTGAAACCTGCTTAAAGGAGAATCACATATGCATAGGAGAAAGTTTCTTAAAACTTTTGCAGTGTCGGGTGCGGCAGCTCTGACCGGATTGGGTCATCTGAACAAAGCCGCTGCTTTTTGGGGGAAAAAGGATAGCTTAGAGGGAGGGGAGATGATACCTCTGCGAAATCTTGGAAAAACTGGTGAAAAGCTTTCTATGATTGGGATCGGCGGAATTCTGTTCAGCGACATGGAACAGGTTAAGGCGAATCGTCTTTTAGGTGAGTTTATCGACCTCGGGATCAACTATATAGACGTTGCCCCTTCATACGGCAATGCTGAAGAGGTCTTTGGCCCGGCACTTAAGGGACGTCGGGACAAGTTTTTCCTTGCCGAGAAGACCGGGGAGCGCACTAAAGACGGAGCGGCTTCAGGGCTGCGTAAATCCCTGAAAAATCTCGGGACGGATCACTTAGACCTCTACCAGTTGCATGGCCTTTCTTCAGTGGACAGTGTAGAGGAGGTTTTTGCTCCGGGCGGGGCAATGGAGGCTTTCGTCAAGGCCAAAAAGGATGGTCTCGTACGCTACCTCGGATTCTCCGCCCACTCCGTCCCGGCTGCGCTCGAGGCCATGGAACGCTTCGACTTTGATACCATACTCTTCCCGGTGAATTTCGTGCTGTATTTCAGGGAGGATTTCGGGCCACAGGTATTGAAAAAGGCCGTGGATAAAGGTATGGGAATCATGGCAATAAAGTCTATGGCTCGGTCGAAGCGGCCCGCCGGGGAGGAGGTGCGAAACTTCCCCAAATGCTGGTATCAGCCGACCTCCGACCCGCATGAGGCCGACCTATCTGTGCGTTTTACACTCTCCCAGCCTATAACGGCAGCAGTTCCTCCCGGGGAGGAAGAACTCTTCCGTATGGCCCTGAGTATCGCCGGAAAGTTTACTCGGATAACTCCCGGAGAAAGGGAAGAACTCAAAGCACTTGCCGAGAACCTCGAGCCTATATTCAGGTTCAGGACGGAGGGTCAACAGCAGGGATAGCCCCGTGCGTCCTTGAGATGGCGAGATATGGCGGATAAAGGAGTTGCTGATGTCTTCCGAAGAGATAATTTCGAAAATAGACTCTGTTGAGAGGGCAGATGTGGTCGTCATTGGCTCCGGCATGGCCGGTATATGTGCTGCCATACAGGCATCGAGGCTCGGCTGTTCCGTCATCCTCCTCGAGAAGGATGAGGTCTTCGGGGGAAACTCGGGACCGAACCTCGGGATCCATATATCC
>CAZTBA010000170.1:0-7989 GCA_964611725.1 uncultured bacterium | reverse complement strand
GCTTCCACCCGTATGCCTCGGAGACCGGCATCATGAACGATATCGAGGAGGAAGCGGCACGCTATTACGCAAAGACCTACGCCTACAGGCATCATTATAATATCTCCCGTCAGTGGGATTCGGTCCTGAAGATGATGATGGAAAACTCGGGCGTCAGGGCATACCGCCGGAGCTACGCCAAAAGCGCCATAACCGAGGGAAACCGGATAAGCTCGATCGTAGTCGAGGACATGGCTACCTTCAAGACCAAAAGGGTCGACGTCGGGGTTGCCGTCATAGATGCATCCGGCGACGGGCAGATTGCATACAGTGCCGGGGCGGAGTTCAGGATGGGGCGTGAGGCGAAGAAAGAGTTCGACGAGCGTGGTGCTCCTGATGTCGCCGACAAGGTAACTATGGGCACAAGTGTCACGGCGCTTGTAAGGAAAGCCGAAAGGCCGATCAAGTTCATCCCACCGCCCGGTACCCCACCCTTCGAGGTGGGATACGGCTACGGGAAGGACAGGATAACCACGGATTGCCTCCATGCCCACTCATCATGGAATCCGGACGCCTCGCTCTGTTTCCTCTGGCATACCGAGACCGGGGGACACCTCGACACCATAGAGGACGATCATGAGATATATGAGATGCTTACGGGGCACCTCTACAGCGTGTGGAACCATATAAAGAACGAGGCACACCCGAAGGAGTCCGAGAACTGGGAGCTTGTCTGGGTAAGCCCGAAGGCGGGAAAGCGCGAGAGCCGCAGGTTTATGGGGGATTACATATTGACCCAGAACGATGTGGAGAACGCGCACACTTTTCCTGATGCTGTCGCGTACGGGGGATACGCTGTCGATGTCCACGATCCCGTGGGAGATCAGGTCAAAGTCATCTTCCATTCGGTGCCCCCGCTCTACAGCATTCCATACCGCTGCCTCTATTCGCGAAACATAGATAACCTGTTCCTCGGCGGAAGGCTTGTGAGCGTCACACATATGGCCCTCGGGACCGTGAGGCTTCAGAAGACGCTGGGGGCAGCGGGACAGGCCGTTGGGGCAGGTGCCGCCCTCTGCAAAAAGCATAGCTGCACACCGCGCGAGATCTATGAGGAGCACATGGTCGAACTGCAGCAGCTTCTTCTAAGAGAGGATGCGACCATAATAGGTATATGCAATAAGGACCCGGGGGATCTCGCCCGCAACGCCAGGGTCACGGCCACGAGCGAAGAGCACTTCGAGTGCGCGGAATTCGACGATTTTCTGCCACTCGACCATGTAAGGGGACTGATGCTCTGGGATTGGGGCAAAAGTGTGAGAAGTGTCGAGCTTTACCTTATGAACGAAGGGGAAAATCCGGCTGAACTCACGCTTTCCTTCGGACTTTTCCGGAGCGAGAAGAAATACAAGGGACATCACCCCATAAACAGGCCTCCCCATATAACAGGGCCCGGCAACAGGATGGAGTGGGGGGGGGATAACACCATATCCAAGTTCAAGCCTGTGGCGGCAAGCCAGGCGGCGGTTCCCCCGAACTTTGCGGGATGGGTGGAGTTCAGGTTTTCGCCGGAGGTTGCGCTGATCGAGAAAGATGCGACGTCAGATGAGGACAGGTACGCCCTGACGCTTCAGCCTGCTGAAGGGATATGGTGGGGGCGTAAGATGGAGTTCCGTGATTTCGCCGTAGGTTGTTGGGCATCGGAAGGGGACGAGCTGTATACCACCGAGCCCTGGCTACACCTCTTCAGGATCGATGAGAGACCACCCTACGGGGAATCAAGCAATATCATAAACGGATATAACAGGAGATTTTCGACGAATCCTGTGAACATGTGGATCTCGAAGATGAGGCAGCCACTTCCACAGTCCCTCACGCTTGATTTCGGAAAGCCTCTGGAATTCGACGAGGTCCGAATCGCCTTCGATACACTTTACCGTTCGTATCTCGAAATGCCGTTCAACAGCGGCAATGACGTCCCGGGAATGTGCGTGAAAGATTACAGTTTGGAGGTGTGGGACGGCGGGGCCTGGAGGGAGATAGTCTCTGTCAGTGATAATTACAGGAGGTTCAGGATACACCGATTTGGGAAAGTTCACAGCGATAAATTGCGCCTTGTGGTCAGGTCGGTCAACGAGGATTTCTGGGGTGCAAGGGTCTATGAGGTCAGGGTCTACAACTCCTGAATCCCTGGAAACTTCATCTTTCCTTTTAGGGATAATGATCCGGTCTCTATAACATTTTACTGAAGATATTCTAACCGGGAAATCCTCAGCTTTTCAAAAATCTTTCTATCCCCCTTGACAATGGATGTAAATCACGCTAACATTTTATAGATAAAATGTAGGTTTTCATAAAAGCATGGAGGTGTAAAGATGGCGAGATTCGGTGACGTTATAATTCCTTCCGAGAAGGAAGGTAAGGAGAAGCACGTTCCCCACATCGAGGCCCCTTCGAAGGTTAAGGCCGGGGAGCCGTTCAAGGTCACAGTTATCGTCGGCAAGGAGGTTCCGCATCCCAACACGATCGAGCACCATATCAAATGGATACAGGTCTATTCCAAGGAGGCGAACGGAAGGCCCGTCGTGCATGTCGGAACTTTCGATCTTGGCCCTACATATGCCGGTCCGAAGGTGACTTTCACGATGATGCTGAGCAAGAGCTCAACGATTTATGCGCTGGAATACTGCAATGTCCACGGGGTGTGGGATAACTCAGCCGGGATTGAAGTAGAGTAGGGGGGCAAAATGCGTAAGATGACGGAGACCAATCTCAGGGATGCCTTTGCCGGTGAGAGCCAGGCACATATGAGATACATTATATTCTCTCAGAGGGCCAAAAAGGAAGGATATGAGAACATAGCCAGGCTGTTCAGAGCCATATCCTTTGCCGAACAGGTCCATGCGAGCAACCATTTCAATGCGCTTGGCGACCTTGCATCTACGGGCGAGAACCTGGGGGCGGCCATAGGAGGGGAGACGTTCGAAGTTGAGGAGATGTATCCGGCATATGATGCAGTCTCCAAGCTCCAGGAGGAAAAAGGAGCCCAGAAGTCGATCCACTACGCCTTAGAGGCCGAGAAGATACATGCGAGCATGTACCAGCAGGCCAAGCAGGCCGTAGAGTCCGGAGAGGATCTGGAGATTGGGCAGATATATATCTGCGGCGTATGCGGACATACTGGTGAGGGGGAACCACCTGGGCGGTGTCCGATCTGTGGTGCTACTAAGGACAAGTTTGCGACGTTTTGATCCGTATGAGGCGCCTGCCCCTGTCAGGCAGCAGGATGTGGTGGCGCAGCATGCTGTGCCACCCCTTAATCTCTTCCGGTGCCGGCAGGGCTGATGAGGAAATGGCGTTGTAAATATTGCTCCGGATTTCCGGGAGATCTCCCCACTTTCTTCGTGGAGATAATCAGAGCGTTGCGATCTGCGTAGCCAGTAAATAGGGTGGGGACCAGCATCGTATGTTACCACAGTGGGCTTCCGGGAAAGGGGGTAAAGTGCTATGGCAGAAGAAAAGATTAAGGTAGCCCCAGAAATATGTTCGTACGTGGACGATGAACATTTGAAATTAACCCTTGAAATCTCTATCCCCGGGGTGAATAAAGAGGACATCAACCTGAGGATTCATGATGATAGCTTTGCCCTTTCTGCCCCCAGGGAAGACATCGAGTATGTGACTACCCTGTCTTTCTGTTGCCCTGTGAAGCCGGAACGGGCGAAGGCAAAATACGAGAATGGACTCCTGAAGGTTGAGATCCCGTTCAAAGACCTTATGGAAGATGCCATAAAGATAAAAGTGGAGTGAGATCCATCTGTCAGATGGGCATGACTGAAACTTCGTTATTTAGCTTTGGAAATGATATTTTGTGTAGATCGTGGAGGCACGATTATGAACGTTAAGGAAATAGCTGGGTAACACTTTGGTCGTTGATTGATAGTGCCCTGCGAAACTTCTGTAGGGGCAGGGCATGCCCTGCCCTGACTATGAAAAACGATTCAGTTCTTTTCTCATTCTCACTTGGCTTTCCCATGCATGTGGGAAAAGGTTATAGGGAACATAATAACCATTATTCAAGGGATTACCTAATCTATTTCTCAATGTTCATTATCGTGTCCGTTGAGCGGTTTGATTATGAGGTTTGAGAAAATATCTTAGGCAAGAATTTTGGGTGGTGTAATTGTCGATGTAGCGTGGGGATAAATCCCCCCGCTACGTCATAGTAAGCCCAGGCAAGCTGGACTGATAAGGTGAGTCCGCCCCTGGCGGACTTGATATCGGTAGCGCGGGAATTCATTCCCGCGCAGACAGCTTGTAATCGAAATGATTTCTTAACCTTCATAATCAACCCTCTGCAGTTTTTCCCGGATTCTCCGGAGGGACAGTTGGTGGAAAGCAATAGTTGAACCTTAATTATGGGTCTGGCGATGGGGGCTCGGGTTGAAAAACGTGTTTCATTATATAGATAACAGCGCTGCCACAAGGATGGATGAGAGGGTTCTCGAGGCCATGAGGCCCTATTTTCTCGATACCTATGCTGTTGCTACGTCGGAGTTTGGCTACTCGCTTGGCATCGAAGCGAAAGCAGCGCTCGAAGACTCAAGGAAAACTATAGTTGCATCGCTTGGCGGCACCCCTGAGGAATTCATCTTCACGTCCGGAAACGCCGAGTCGAATAACATGGCCCTGAAAGGGGTTGCGATGGCCTTGGGCGATAAAAAAGGTCTTCACATAATCACGTCCAAGATCGAGGATTTTCCCGTACTTCACAGTGCGAAGTCCCTTGAGAAACAGGGATTCAGAGTGACATACCTCAATGTCGATAGCGAAGGACTGGTTGATCTCAATCAACTAAAAGACTCCATTTCCAATGACACCATACTTGTTTCCATACAGCACGCCAACCAGGAGATCGGGACAGTCCAGGACATTAGAACCATCGCCAGCATTTGCCGCGAGAAAGAGGTCATCTTCCATGCCGATGCTACACATACATTTACGAGGGTGCCGCTTGATATAAATGATGTGCCTGTGGATCTTTTGACAGTATCGGCTCACACCTTACACGGCCCCAAAGGTGTGGGTGGGCTCTTCGTGCGCAAAGGAACGAGAATATCGAAGTGGATGGACGGTGGCTTCCAGGAGTTCAATTTCAGAGGAGGGTTGGAGAATATACCGGGAAGTGTCGGCTTTGCAAAGGCGGTCGAGCTTATCACTCCCGATGAGAATCTGAAACTTAAAGCTATGAGAGATCGGACCATAGATGGTTTGCTCGACCGTGTTTCGGACTCCATGCTCAACGGACCGAGGTGGAAGAGGCTGCCACATAATGCCAATATTACTTTCAGATTTGTGGAGGGCGAATCTATATTGTTGCACCTTGATATGAGAGGCTTCGCCGTAAGCACCGGTTCGGCCTGTTTCAGCCGGTCGCTTGAGGCAAGCCATGTGATCCTGGCGATAGGTGGAGATCACGAGCGGGCACACGGCTCTGTCCGTTATACTTTCGGACGCTTCAATTCGATGGAAGATGTCGATGCGGCTGTAGAGGCAACCTCTGAGGTGGTTTCCGCACTCAGAGAGATAAGCCCACTTGGAAAGAGTGGCGAGGAGGGATAGAATATGAATTTCCCGTATAACGAGTTGGTTCTGGAACACTTTCGCCATCCTCATAATGTCGGCCGTATAGAGGACGCCGACGGGAAGTCAATAGAAGGGAGTCCTGCCTGTGGGGATATGGTGGCTGTTTACATAAAGGTCGATCCGGAAACAAAACGTATAAAGGATGTAAAGTTCGAATCCTACGGATGTGCCTCCAACATAGCCACAGGCTCCATAATAACCGATATGGCCAAGGGGAAGACTCTCGAGGAAGCGAGGAAGATAGACTGGAAACAGGCTTCGGACGCCTTAGGAGGGCTTCCTCCGATAAAAGCGCACTGCTCGGTCCTCGCAGTGGAGGGGTTGAGGGCCGCTATAACTAACTACGAGGAGACACATGGTCTGATCAAGGAAAAAGTTCCCACCACGGTCGATGTCGTGTCTAAAAGGCTGAAGCATGTGATGAACCCCGTAACTGGACTTGACCTTGTCAGGACAAATCTGGTCAAAGATATCGAGGTTAAGGACAGTATCGTTAAGGTTTTGATAGATATCCCATCAGATCATCCTTTCGCACCGGCTATCAGGGAGGATATAACTGAAAAGATAGCACCTCTTTGGGATATTAATGAAGTTGTCGTCGATTTTACGGAGTGAGGTAGTATATGTCTGAGATAAAGGTGGATGTGGTTGGTGAGACCTGCCCTGTGCCGCTTGTGGAGGCTAGGAAGGCGATCAGAAAGGCATCTCCTGGGGATATAATCGAGGTTACGGGAACGCATCCGGCTTCCAGGAAGGAAATCCCAATGGCTGTTGAGGCGCTGGGCCTCGAACTCCTTGGGATTGATGAAGAGGATGGAATCTGGACGATCCGGATACGCACGTGAGGTGGGAGGATGGAGCAAAAAGCTACCATTGTTGTCCACAGCGGTGATATGGATAAGCTCTATAGTGCACTTATCATAGCCAATGGTGCGCTCTCTATGGGAATGGAGGCGTCGATCTATTTTACCTTCTGGGGCCTAAATCGCCTGAAAAAGGGGGGCCTCGAGAAGGGCTCTCTCTCCGAGATGAACCTCCTCGGGCTGGGAAAGTGGATGGTTAAAAGGAAAATGAGAAAGTCCAGGGTGGCCTCTTTGGAAAAGCTTATGGGGGATTTCAAGGAACTCGGTGGCAAGATCATCGCCTGCGATATGACGATGGGAGTAATGGGCATCGACAAGGAAGATCTCAGGGAAGATCTGATCGACGAGTACGGGGCTGTTGGCACTTACATAAATGAGGCCAGAAACTCAGACATCACCCTTTTTATATAGAGTGTTTTGCATGCAAATTGGCAGGGATTCATAATGTCCCGCGACAAATCTGTTAATACCGGATCCGGTTTTTCAGACTTTGTATCACAGCCGGGAAATTTCCGGCTTAGGGGCAACGACATGGTTATACTTAGTGATAAAGACGATTTCTCCGTAGCGATGTAGAATTACACCTCGCTCGATCGCTTCCTCATCTTGTGAACCAGACTGTTTCCAACAAATCATCTTGACATATTCCTCCATTTTTTTATATTAGCCTTGTGATTGTAGGCATCTTTCAGGAAACATTTCTTTCTTTTGTTGTTTTAGAAACGCCTCACCGAGGTGTCTCTACAGATAAACATCTGAAAAAAGGCAATAGCGACTGAAGAATCTCAGGTGCCATTGGCGGACGCCCAAAAACATGACCGAAACTTGCCTGGGAGAGGTTGTTGTACTAACTGCGGTTGGGGCCTGACGATTCTACACACGGAAGCGGGGCCGCCCCGGGAGTGGATCGGCGGTATATAACAGATACAGGTAGTCATCACAGCTCAAGATTCTTCGCAGAATAAAGGTGCTTCCGTACATCGAAGCCATCATTTTCAGAGGTTTCATATGGCAGAATATGAAAAGAGAAAAGAAATAGTGAGGCTGGTAAGAGAGAAAGGTAACCTCGATAAAGAGACCCAAAATATGAACCTTGCCCAGCTCAGACAGCTCCATCAGATCCTTTTCGAAGAAGCCGTCAAGGCCGGGAGAGAGGAACTCGGAGCCAGTTTCGACGTCAATCTTCTCAAGGAGAAAATGGATAACGCTGCCGAACATATAAGGAAAAATATGTGCCCGAACCCCGTTGAGTTCTGTAACAGAAAGAACTGTGATGATTACGATCCGGACTGTGTAGCCAGGAAAATAAGGGATCAGATCAACAGGCTTATATCTGAGATCCTTAGACCGAGCTCTGTTCCGAGCCGGACATGAAATTGTTAATGGGAAGGGCTCACTGAGACTTTAACAGCGGTTCTGAAACTCGATTTCGAGAAGGTGAAATAATCTATCGTTGTAGAACTCACTCATAATATTGGTCTATAATAAGATAGAAGAATTG
>CAZTBA010000169.1:0-12375 GCA_964611725.1 uncultured bacterium | reverse complement strand
TCTCTTGGGCTTGGAACAGCATTGGTTGTCTCCAGAGTTAGTTTTACAATAATACGAAATAATTAGGCTCCAGCTTGGGTCTCGCTCCGCTTCTCCTGAACTTCGCTTCGCTCTTGTGAATCTTCCAGAAAAGTGGACTTGAGATCTTACTGGAGCCCGTTTGGATTAGCGATTGAGTTATACAGTATAAATTTAGCAAATATGGTTGAAAGCGTCAAGAGAGCGAAGGATTAATGGAGCGTCTCACATACCTCGGTTAAGAATAACGATGGTACACCGGCCACTAAATGGGTATTCACAAACGCTTCAACCCTTTTCCGCTCTTCGGAATATTGTTCCGCTTCTTTAGCGCCCTGACCGATTTGCCCTGATACGGCGTGTGGCAAAGTGAACACTCAGAGCAGGCAATACAGTAATCTGGATGAGGGGTGAGAGACCTATAGTCTCGTTAAAAATTCTCAGGGTCGGCATCAGTGGGCCGTATGACCATAGACCAAGAGCACGAGCGACCCATTCCAGCATTACGCTCGTAACAAAACCGATGACGAGAAGCGCCAGCCATCCTTTCCCGTCCGGGGGAATCAAATGGTGTGAACCAACAAGTATGTAAGCGAGATAGGTGATTCCCAGAACAATAAACATATCACCCGAAATAGCTACCCACATCCACAACATAGCCCTCCAGAAGGCCCATTCCCACATGCCGAAAAGGAACGTACACTGAGCAAATTCCCACACCGTGTTCAGCACGAAACCGTATAGGGCAACTCGCCGAGATAGAGAGAAAGAATGCATAGAATTTTAGTTATAAACTTCTTTCATAATGGTATACCAAAAGCAACTAAACTCCCGAAAATTCCATGTGTTCAGCAGGGCTAAGACCGGTCGCCCCTACGTTGTCTCCGGATTCAATCCGCATCAGAAGTTTAGCTCCGCCACCGGGGCCTACAAGGTTCAATCTGCGCATTGTATAACTCTCAATCTGCTTTGAGAGATCATCCACTCCTGACCAGGTAGTTCCGCATCATCCCCATGTCTTCATGCTCCAAGTTATGACAGTGGTAGAGATAGAGGCCCGCGTATTTCTCAAACCTGACCAGCAGCTTCGCACGTTCTCCGGGCATGAGCAGCACCGTGTCCTTCCAGCCTTCGTCCACGTATCCTTCATGGGTGACACCGGACCTTTCGAAGACCCGGAACTGGGGTCCGTGTAAGTGAATAGGGTGGGGCATTGACATCATTCCCATTGAGCTAGATGTATTGATGAATTCCCACACTTCGGAGGTATTCAACCGCACTGTCTCATCACGTGCCACGTCTTCCATTCTGAAGGTTCGCCCGTTGATGGTCCAGGTCATATTCTGCATGAAGAGCCGGAAGGTGCGCGGATTTCTGTAGTTGGCGGCTTCCTCGGGTCGGTAGTGTTCGATAGAGGAAAGATACTGCGGCAGCGCTAAAGTCTCCTTTCCCTTACGTTCGACACGGACCTTCATGACCTTAAGGGATGCACCGTTTGGGAAGACCGAGTTCGTTCCCATCATGCCTCTCCCCATCATCCCGCGGCCCATCATACCCGTCGTTCCCGCATTAAATGAGAGACTCAGAAGTGCCAGCTCCGATCCTACCGGTCGGTCGCTGAAATCAGCCCAGAGTTCCGCACGTTCCCCGGGGCCCAGCATGATATAGCGGCGTTGAAGGGGTTTTCCCAATAGCCCTCCATCAGTACCTATGACCACAAGAGGTGTACCGTCATTCCAGGCCAATTTGTAGATGCGTGAATTGGACCCGTTCAGCAGGCGGAGTCGGTAAACCCGTGTCGAGACGGGTAGGGTGAAGTCGGGTTTTCCGTTAACCAGAATCCGGTCGCCGAGAAACCCGTTCATGCGATCCATCATACCGCCTCTCAGATAGACCAGCTGGTTATTCTCATCGAAGGTGCGGTCCTGTATGACAAGTGGAATATCATACTCTTCCCCCGGGAGACCCGCAGCTTTTTCCTCTCCATCGGAGATCAGATAGAGCCCTGCCAATCCGGCATAGACCTGTGGACCGGTTCTGCCATGCGGATGAGGGTGATACCAATAGGTTCCGGCTCTATTCCATACTTCATATTCGTAGACATAGGTCTGGCCCTGTCCTATGACATGGCGTGGGTGCCCGTCCATCTCCTCAGGAACGTGTAGACCATGCCAATGGATAATTGATTTGTCTGGAATATCGTTATTGAAATGTATCCTGACTTTCTGACCCTTGCGAACTTTGATGATCGGACCCAGATAAGATCCCTCAAGTGTCTGCAGGTCTTCCGGGTTTCCCTTGATAACTTTCCCACGGAATGTCCATACTTCCGTGGGTCTGCCCGGAAAAATAGGGACCTCGGTGTTTGTGGCTTTCAAAGCGATCTCAAGGTCCGGAACGAATTCATCCTCTCCATACGTCCTGTTATTGGATGCAGGGATTACTTCAGTGGAAGCGGATCTCTTGTGTCCGGTCAAAGCCCCCAGCCCGCCAGTCAGAATCGCTGCAGTGCCGACCCCCGTAAGGCGCAGGAACTTACGCCTGCTAACTCCTTTTTCCACAATCGTACCCTTGGTTTTCTCCATGTTAAATCCTGATTTGACAATCCCGGGTTGTTCTATGACGGGAGCTACGGTAAGGCTTGAAACCAGTCAATCAAGGAAGTCTACGGCTCTCCTGATAGGCGTGCAGAATTACCTTTCCAGATCCGCTTTCGTTCTCTCAAATTCCTCTTTCGTGATTTCACCCTTAACATAGCGCTTTTTCAGAATATCCAGTGGGGTTTCTTTAAATGAACTACCCGAATTCGAACCGTACAGGTCTCGACCTCTCATATTCTGTACGACAAGGTAGACTACCACGGCTGCCAGTATTAGAAAGAATATACCCATAAACGTTCCTCCATTCTTGCCTGTGTTTTATCTGTTTCATGGTCCGGGCTGGTCACAATCCGTCAACTACTTTCCTTAATTTCCCCTCAACTTGTTCTGCCACTTCCCTTAATTTGGGATTTCCGATCATGCTCATGGCGACGGTAGGTCGGATTGCAGAGACAAACGTCTTCCCTTCATCTTCATAGACGATTACATTACAGGGAAGTAATAGCCCGATGTTCTTTTCCCCCAGTAATGCACGGTATGCGAGTGGTGGGTTACAGGCTCCCAATATTACATAGTTTTTAAAATCAATGCCCAATTTTTCCTTCAATTTTTCCTTCAAATCGATCTTCGTCAGGATGCCAAAACCTTCTTCTTTCAATTTTTTCGGTATCGCCTCTAACGCCTCTTCGAACGTCATATCCACTTCTTTGGTAAACCCGTAATTTATCATCTGGATCCCCTTTCCGACATATCTTGCTTCCACAGCAGAGACTCTGTAAACTGTGCACGGGGCCTCCGAGGCATGATGCAGCACCCGAAGGCCCCGGTTTTCAGTCCACAGGCTGCTTCCCCTACTTCATCATCCGCCCACCCATGTGAGGAGGTGTCGGCTCCTCTTTTCCTTTTTCATGATGCATCATCGGTCCTCTTGGTGATTTACGCAGCTCCTTCAGCTTCTTAAGCTGTTCTTTCGTGAGGACCTTCTCGCTCTTCTCGAGGGCCGAAAGGCGCCCCTCCATAATCTCCGCAGTGAGAGCGCTGATCTGGGTGATCTGCTTTCTCGCCTTCTGATATTCGCCCTTGGAAAGGAACTCGTTCAAATCCAGTGTCAAGAGCTTGGAATCAGCCGATTTTCTGATCGATTCCTTCTTGTGTTCATGCCATATCGATCTCAACTTCTCGGTCTGTTCTTCGGTGAGCCCCAGTTCGGCGCCATATCCGAGGATCCATGGCCCTCCATGCGCACACATCGCTCCACATCCCATCATCCCGGGCATCATCTCATCCATCATTCCTCCACCCATCGCGCCATGCATCATTCCCTGTTGACCCATCATCCCTCCGCCCATCATACCACCGCCAGCCCTGCCGGAACCACAGGGAGTTTGAGACTGCTGGGGCTCCTCTCCAGGGGCTTGCGAAGAAGCCAAACCGGCTGCAAGACCAACGGAGAGAACTATGGCTAACAGTATATATATGTTCTTTGACATTTTAAACTCCTTCCTGTGAGGAAAATCCAAGTTACGAACTCCGATATAGCAGGCATACGCTTCTAAAGATTTCATCCCCCCTTCCAGTCTTGATCACTTTCCGCTGAACCTGGAGAAAACGTCCATCAATTCATCTACTTTCTGTTTCTTATCGTCTTCATTGTCCGATATGATCGAATCTGTCACACAGGTTTCGACGTGATTTTTCAGCACTATCTCGCTAACCTTTTCCAGTGCCCTTCTGGCTGCCAGGATCTGGTGAAGTATATCTACGCAGTACCTTTCATCTTCGACCATACGCTGTATTCCCTCGATCTGCCCCCTTATCTTTTTCAGCCTGGGCGAAACCTCTTCCTTTACCTGTGAAATTGGCATCCTGATCCCCTCGGTTTCTATTTAATTTGCCGACTTATCTAATCTTATTCTTTATGTCATACGGCTATATCTTCAGTTTAAGCTGCCTTTGGAGAAGGGAGCGGCCGGCCCTGCATTGAGGAGTCGGCCGCCCAGGCCCAAACTCAGTCGCAGCAGGAGGTCTTGATGTACTTCTTGGGATCTTTCTCAAACGCCTTCTTGCAGCCTACAGCGCAGAAATAGTACTTCTTGCCCTTATACTCTGTGGTCGCCGCTGCAGCCTTCTCATCAACCTCCATTCCGCATACAGGATCCTTTGCCATTTTAAGACACCTCCTTTCCATCTTCCAATTTCGGATTATGAAGGAACCTGTCACTTTTTCTTCTCCCTGCCTCTTTCGAAGAATTCTTTCTTCAGTTTTTCCTCTTCGCTCAGAGGCGGTTTTATCTCCCATATAAGACCCTGAGCATAGTCTTTCCATTCCGGGTCGGAAAGTGCCCTTTTGAGCTCATTTATCGCCAGCTCATCTTGCCCCTTGGCCCTGTAATATTCTCCATTCAAGACCCTGAACCTTGCATCCTTACTATCAATTTTCAGCCCCCTGTCTATATCTCTTTTGGCTCTTTCGAGATCGTTCTGATCAATGCAAATCTCGGCCGTTTTCGCAATGGCATCCGTATTGTCAGGAGCTATGTCAACTACATTGTAGAGGCATGCAAGCACCCCATCGGTGTCCTCTGTCTGCTCGTATATCTGCGCCATAACAATGTGGTAGTGTGCATTTTCTGGATCCAGCTCGGCAAGCTTTGAATACGAATCAAGGGCACCTCTGTAGGCTTGTACTTTCAACTGCGTTTCCGCAAGCCTCAAAAGTGCTTCCCTGTGGTTCGGATCAAGCTCGATCACGTGTCTGTACGCCGATATGGCTTCCTCATAGTATCCATTCTTGTCCAGAAGTTTCGCGAATGTCCAGAACCTTCTGACATCGTTATATATAAGGTTAATGGCCCCGAGGTAATATTTCAGAGCGCTGTCATCTCCTCTGAAGGCACAGAGGTCGCCCAGGGCGAGACACGCCTGCTCTTCTATATCGGAGTTGAATTTGATGGCTTCCTCCAGCTCCACTATAGCGGCGTCGTATTTCGATTCCTGATAATATATCCTCCCGAGCATATAGTGAGAATAGCTGTGGAATGGATCCACTCCTATAGCTGCTTTGTAGGCCTCCTTTGCTTTCTCGGGCTGCTCGAGCTTTATGTAATATAGATTGCCCAGAAGGTAGTGCGTCAAAGCATTGGAAGGATCGAAATTGATGGATTTTTCATATTGTCTAATGGCTTCATCATACATTTTGACTTCTTCGTACTGCCTTCCAAAACTTAGATGTTTCTTGGCTTCCTCAACGGAATCGACTTGAGCCGCAGCTACGGAATCTGAGCCTGCCGTCTGGGCTGCGGCCTCTCCCATGAAGATCGGAATGATTAAGAAAACCAGAAGCACAAAGGTCTTTTTCATTTCTAACTCCTCCATTCTCTATTATTCTCTATAAGATGGCCTTATATTCACTTTTCTGAGTCTGTTGGCATTTGTCACCACGTTTATCGAGCTCATCGCCATGGCTATCTCGGCTATCACCGGATGAAGGAGCCCCAGGATTGCTATCGGTATGGCAACTATGTTGTAGAAGAACGCCCAGAACAGGTTCTGCCTTATCTTCCTGAATGTAGCCTTCGAAAGCTTTATCGCGCTCACAACAGCGGATAGCTCACCGCTCACCAGGGTTATATCTGATGACTCGATTGCGATATCGGTACCGGTACCGATGGCGATTCCTACATTGGCCTGCGTCAAAGCCGGGGCGTCATTTATCCCGTCACCGACCATGGCCACTAATCCAAACTCTTTCTGAAGGTTTTGAACCTCGGCTGCCTTGCGATCCGGCAATACCTCGGCCACAACCTTCGAAATCCCTACCTTCTTTGCTATAGCCTCGGCCGTCTTCCGGTTGTCTCCGGTGATCATCACAGACTTCAAACCCATTCCCTCAAGCTCAGCGATGGCTTCGGCTGAATCCTCTTTTATAGTATCGGCAATGGCTATTGTCCCTATGGCCTTCCCGTCGTAAGCTACGATGACAGCGGTCTTAGCCTCCTCCTCAAGCCGCTCCAGTTGTGACTCTATCGAGCCGTAGCTTACGCCTTCCTCCTCCATCAGATTCCTGCTCCCGACAAGGGCCCAGGATCCGTTGAGATTAGCTTTAATACCTTTGCCACTCACGGCTGTAAAATTCTCTGCCTCCAGAAGCTCAATTCCCTCACGCTTCGCCCTCTCGACGATCGCCCTTCCGAGTGGGTGTTCGGAGTAGTATTCCAGACTCGCTGCGATTTTCAAGACATCGCCTTTAACATCTCTATCGGCTGTGACCACATCCGTAACCTCGGGTTTCCCCTTGGTTATGGTCCCTGTCTTGTCAAAGACTATCGCACGGACATCCTTCATGGTCTGTATGGCCTCGCCGCTCCTCATGAGTATTCCGTTCTCAGCTCCCACGCCGCTTCCTACCATAAGTGCAGTGGGGGTAGCGAGCCCGAGCGCACAGGGACAGGCTATGACGAGCACGGCTATGGTTGCGAAGATCGCCAGGGAGGTTGCACCCAGCGATGGATCGACCCACGGGATGAAGGAAGAGGCCCAGAGGACGATCCCCCTGAACGTTCCAGGGAAGATAATCCACATGAGGAAAGTAAGAGCCGCTATTCCGAGTATCGTCGGTACGAAATAAGCTGTTACCCTGTCAGCCAAGGCCTGAATGGGGACTTTCGTTCCCTGATATTCCTCGACCATCTTTATGACCTGCGAGAGGAAGGTGTCGGCACCGACCTTGGTGGCTTTGACCCTGAGGACGCCCTGCTGGTTGATCGTCGCACCGATCACTTCATCGCCCTCTGTTCTGTTTATGGGCATAGATTCACCGGTTGCCATGGACTCATCTACGTGGCTTTTCCCGTCCACCACTATACCGTCCGTCGGGATCTTTTCTCCGGGACGGATCACCATTATATCACCGACTTCTACTTCTTCTATCGACACTTCCTTTTCCTCACCATCAACAACGATCCTCGCTGTTTTGGCTCCGAGTTCCAGAAGCTTCTTTATCGCCTGGGAGGCGCGTCCTTTGGCTTTGGCTTCTATATACCTTCCCGTAAGATGGAAGGACATTATCATCGCGGCTACCCCGGCATAGTTCTTAACGGGGGTAAAAAACGTCAGAACTCCGCTGAGAAGTGCCGCAAACGTCCCCATCGCTATCAGGACGTCCATATTGGCACTGCCGTGAATGGCGGCAACAAATGCCGAACGTAAGGTCCTGCTGCCTGCCCAGAACATGACGGGAATTGCCAGGATGATCATCCCGAGGTCGAAGACAAATCTGCTGGGAAAGGCCCTGCCGGATATCATCTCAGGCAGCATCCAGAGGATTATGGGTGCCGTCAGAAGCCAGGCGAAGGCCATCCTTCGCCGCGCATTACGCATCTTCCTCAGTTCCTCATCCTCTCCCGATTCGCGAACCGGCTCGAGGAGTTCATAGCCGGTATCACTCACGGCCTTTTTCAGGTTGCGGATGCTCGTAAGCTCGGGATTGTAGGTTATGATCGCCTTCTCGAGGGGAAGGTTTACGCTCGCTTCGATTACACCGTCTTCACCTTTCAATGCCTTCTCCACCGTCTGAGCGCAAGAAGCACAGGTCATACCGCCGACCTTGAAGACAACCTTCTCGCCCGTACCTTCAACCCCATACCCGGCATCCTCTATCCTCTTGGATATGTCCTCCAAAGAGACCTTATCGGAATCATAATGCACAAGTGCCTTCTCGGAAGCGAGATTTATGTTGGCATCTATGATACCATCCAAACCCTTCAACGATTTCTCTATAGTGACGGCGCATGAAGCACAGCTCATGCCCTTTATCTTCAGAGTTGTAGTTCCGGAGACCTTACCTTCCCGATTTTCAGCCTTGCTTTCCATATTATACCTCCGGCATGAATTTTATACAATACGGGTGTAGGGTATAGCTTATTATATTATAACATATATTGTAAAAAGCGTCAATACCCCGTGTAAATTTTATATTGCAGGTTCTCCTTTCCCTCAAGCTTGAAAATCCGAAAATCCTTGACACCACCCCGCTATGATTTTAACTTTATCGGACGCGAAATGAGAAATCGTAAGCAATCAGCCATCAGCTATCAGCAATCGGCAAAAGCTGAATGCCTACGAAAAACTAACAGAAGCTTGGCAAAAATCACTTAAATGAAACAAGGAGACTGTTATGTTGAAGGTCGGTGTGATCGGAATGAAGGGGATAGGGAATACCCATGCTGGCGTCTATGCGAATAACCCTTTATGTGAGATTGTTGCAGTCTGCGATAAGATCAAAGAACGCGCAGATGAGTCTGCTGCAAAGTTCAAGGCCAGGACCTACTATAGTGTTGGGGACATGCTTGCGAGTGAGGAACTCGACATAGCAGGTGTGACAACCGGGGGTTTTGAAAACGGGTCAGATCACTATGAGCCGACCATGCAATGCCTCGAAGCGGGCGTCCATGTCCTCTGTGAGAAGCCCATAAGCAACAACATAGAAGAGGCACGCCGGATGGTGGCGAAGGCCCGTGAGAAAGGTCTCTATTTCGGTATCAACCTGAACCACCGGTTCACGCCCCCGGCTGAAAAGGCCAGATCATGGATAGATGAAGGGAAAATCGGACAGCTTCTCCTCATAAATATGACCATGTGGATAGATAACCCCAACGAGACTTCGGAATGGTTCCATATGAGGGCACTGCATCCGCACTCTATAGATATAATGCGTTATTTCTGCGGGGATGTTAAGAGGGTCCAGGCTTTCATGAATCACGCACCTGGGAGGAAATGCTGGTCGAACGCCCAGGTGAACATGCTGTTCGAGAACGACGTTGTCGGGCATCTTACCGGGAGCTATGATGCCAATCCGGGGCACAACTTAGAGCGGTGCGAGGTTATGGGGACCGGGGGGAGATTCGTGCTCGATAACTGCTTCGAAGAACTTACGTTCTATCCCAGGAAATCCAAGGAGCTCACCGTCATAAAGAACAGCATAATGGGGGGTCTCACCGGTTTTGGAGATACCTTTAATGCCAGGATCAACCGCTGGATAGAACAGGTGAACGCCGGGGTTCCGAGAGAAGAGATCGAGGCCTCCGGGGAGGATGGACTCGCCGCCCAGGAGATTATCGAGGCGGCGATAGAATCGTGCCGGACGGGAAAGGTAGTGGAGCTGTAGCTGATCCGGACCCCAATTCTTAAGCTATCCTGAAAGCTGTTTCGCGGGCCCGTTCTCATGAAGTTTGAGAATTGAATCGTGCAGCAGTTTCATGGAGCAATAATTCTATGAGATGCCGAAACAAGTCCGGCATGACAACCTGTCAAGATTATCATTAGCTCAATGTCATCCTGAACTTGCTTAAGGATCTCTTTAAATTAGAAGGTGGCCCGACTATTTGGTTAATGTTCATCAGAACGGGCCATCTTCTATTGACGGTAGGAGTAGATGACGGTGAGGGATAGGTTTATGGCGTCTGAAACCTATGAGCTCGTAATCTGTCCTGTTGGGCCGGAAAACCCCAGGAACTCCGAAGCTTCAATAGTTGAGCTTAAAGATGGAAAGCTTCTGCTCGCCTACTCGGACTTCTACGGAGGGGAACGCGACGATTCCCCTGGAAGGATATCGGGAAAGATATCGGAAGACGGTGGCAGAACGTGGATCGACAGATTCACGCTCCAGCAGAATGATGCGGAACAGAACGTCATGTCAGCAAGCCTTCTGAGGCTCCAGTCCGGCGAGATAGCTCTCTTCTGGGGACATAAGAATGCCCCGAATGATCTCAAATTCTACGTCAAGAAGTCCTTCGATGAAGGGAAGAGCTGGACCGGACCCGCTTGCGTCACTCCGGTTCCCGGATACCATGTTATGAACAACGACCGTGCCCTTCAGCTCAGCTCAGGCAGGCTTCTTGCACCGGTTTCTTTCTGTCCCGTGAGCTGCTGGAGTAAGGAGGCACACTACACGTCCTTCTGCTTCTACTCAGATGATAAAGGCGAAAGCTGGCGTGAGGGAGAGGTGGAAGTTGACCTTCCGAACCGGGGTGCCATGGAGCCGGGTCTTGTGGAGCTTCGCGATAAATCGGTCATGATGATAATAAGGACACAGCTCGGCCGAATATACAGGTCGTACTCGTGCGATGGTGGGTTAAGCTGGGCGGATCCGAAACCGATGGAGCTTATCTCTCCGGAATCTCCGGCGACCCTGAAGAGGATACCCCTGACGGGTGATCTCCTCATGATCTGGAATAACAACCCTGAGGCTGAGACGAACTACGGCGCGAGGCGGGCACCATTGACTTCCGCCATATCCGATGACGAGGGAAAAAGCTGGCGGAACTTCAGGAATATAGAGCCGGATTCGGGCCATACATATGCATATACAAGTGTGGCCTTCGTCGGAGAGGTGGTTGTGATGACCTACTACCTCGGACACCCCGATGAAGGATGGTCGCTGAAGCTCAGGATAGCCGATGTGGGGTGGTTCTACGAATGAAGGCTGTAGGTTTTTCCGATCTACTGCAACCTTCAATCTACAATTCGATGAGAGACTATGTCAAAATGGAAAATTGCTGTCGTCGGGACAGTTAACAAGGACACTATATATGTGCCCGGGAAAGCTCCTACCGCAAGCTACGGAGGGGTTCTTTATACCGTGCTCCCAATGGCCGAGCTTGCCGGGGACAGGGCAGATATATCCCTGATCTCCAACATTGGAGGGGATGTATGGGATACTGTCTCCGGATTCCTTTCCGGCTGCGACTCGTTAAACCTGGATGGTGTCAGGGTAGTTGACTGCAAGAACAACCATGTCCTCCTAAACTACGACTCTGACGGGGTCAAGGAGGAGAAATGCCTGGGGATGGTTCCTCCTATCCCCTTCGAAAGGCTCGAGCCATTCCTGAGATTCGACGCGATCTGCTTTAACTTCATATCCGGTTTTGAGCTCTCGCTCGATACGCTCAGGAGGGTAAGGGAATCGTCCTCCTCCACTATATTTATCGATTTCCACAGCCTGAGCCTCGGGATAACTGAAGACGGGAAACGCTTTCTCAGGAGACCGAAGCGGTGGAAGGATTGGGTCAGATGCGCTGATATATTACAGATGAACGAGACCGAAGCAGGCCTCCTTGCCGGAAAGTGCCTCACCAGTGACCAGGATTACTTCTCTTTCGGAAGTGAGGTTGTATCCCTGGGACCCTCCGCTTTGGCGATTACGCTCGGGGAGGAAGGCTCTCTGGCCATCTGCAGGGGTGAAAGGGGGCAGAGCCCCCTGCAAAGGTTTCCACCGTCGCACAGGGAGGAACCGGAGGACCCGACCGGCTGTGGCGATGTGTTCTTAGCTGCCCTGACGCTATCGTATCTCAGCTTTGGGGATATCCGGAAGGCAAGCGTATTCGCGAACGCTGCGGCTGGTGCAAACTCGCTTCTCAGGGGGATAGAGGGAATAAGCAATCTGAGGAATGTTATTAGAGATATGGGATATGATATGGTATGAGACCCCGCATCCTCATCTTCATATTAAGCCTTTTATCGTTTCATCTGTCTTTACTATGTAGCGATGCTCTGTCCTGGAACGAGCTTGCCCTGGAACATTTCACGGTCTACTATACCCCGGGGGATGAGAAGGTTGCCGGCGAAGTGGGACGGGCCGCGGAAGGGAGCTACAAGAGGCTTACGGTTGCTCTTGGGATCAGTGACGTGGATTTCCATGGGAGGATCCTTCTTCCGGATTCCGAGTGAGATTTCGATTCGATCACAGGGGGTGCTATCC
>CAZTBA010000168.1:0-12375 GCA_964611725.1 uncultured bacterium | reverse complement strand
CTCGGATCCGGTCTCGGGGGAGTGGCGGAAGATCGCCATGTCGAAGGCCTCTTCCGCTATCGGGATATACCTGGGTTCCCGAAGTCCACAGTTCCCGGTCACAGAGGGGAGCTTATTTTCTGTGAAATATCAGGAAGGTCATGCGCTGTCATGGCCGGCAGGTTTCACTTCTACGAAGGCTATAACTGGGAGGATGTAACCCTGCCGGTGCGTGTCATGAGGCTTCTTGGAATTTCGAAACTCATAGTTACTAATTCCGCCGGGGGAATAAACCGCTGTTTTCGGCCAGGGGACCTCATGGTTATATACGATCACATAGCTTCGTTCTTGGGGCATTTCCCCAAAGGCACTTCCACGATCTCCCGTGGGACGGAGCTCTACTCGGCGGAACTTATTGAAAAAGCTGTCGAAGCCGCATCGACCCTGGGAATAGGCGTCAAGGGGGGAATCCTGGCATCTTTCCTGGGGCCTTCCTATGAGACCCCGGCGGAGCTTGAGATGGCGGGGAGGATGGGAGCCGATGCCGTCACCATGTCAACGGTCCCCGAGGTCATAGCTGCGCGGGAGGAAGGAATGGATGTGATAGGGGTATCGTGTATCTCGAACGTGATTTGGCATAAGGGTAGACTCGATCATGTGGAGGTCGTCGATGTGGCGGAGAAGACGTCGATGAAACTTTCGAGGCTCATTGGGGAGCTAATAAGCCGCCTCGACTGAAGTGATTTGCCTTTCTCAATAAAAAGGGGTGATAGATGATGAACTGGTTTGAGAGGATGAAAAAGGGCCTCAAGGGAGGTCAGAAAAAGGAGATGCCTGACGGAGTCTGGGTCAAGTGTGAAGGGTGTGCAGAGATATTCTACAAGAAGGATCTCGAGGAGTCCCTCTGGGTGTGCAAATCCTGCGGTTACCACTTCAGGATCGGGTACAGCGATTACATAAGGATACTCCTCGACGATAGCTCCTTTGAAGAGATAAATGCCAGCATTACTTCTGCCGATCCCTTCAATTTTGAAGCCAGGGAACGATATGCCGATAAAATTGAAAAGACCGTGAAGTCCCTGGGTATAAACTCCGCTGTAATAACCGGTTTCGGTAAGATGAACGGGCGCAGGGTGGCTTTAGGGATAATGGATTTTCGGTTCATAGGTGGCAGCATGGGATCCGCGGTGGGCGAGAAGATCTCAAAGCTCGTAGATGCCGCTATGGCTGAGAGAGCACCTCTCGTAATAATCTCCCAGAGCGGTGGGGCGAGGATGCAAGAGAGTGCCCTCTCACTTATGCAGATGGCGAAGGCGAGCGCCAAGCTCCACCAGTTCTCTGATCAGGGGCTCCTCTACATATCTGTGATGACACACCCGACAAGCGGTGGCGTCAGCGCAAGCTACGCTATGCTCGGCGATGTAAACATGGCGGAACCCAGAGCCCTGATAGGATTTGCAGGGCCGAGGGTGATAAAAGAAGCACTCGGGAGCGATGAGCTGCCTGAGAATTTCCAGCGATCGGAGTCCGTCCTGAAACACGGTTTTCTCGATATGGTGGTCGATAGGAGGAATCTCAAAGAGACCTTATCGAAGCTGATAGACCTTTTTGTGGGAGATGAGAAAAAAAAGGTTGACCTCGGCCAGAAGGTCCCTGAGGAGGGTTAAATGAATTACGAGGAAGCCGTAAACTACCTTTACAGCAGGGCGAAGTTTGGCTGGAAACTTGGTCTTGAGAACACAACCGCGCTCCTTTCCAAGCTCGGAAACCCCCACACGAAATTTGACTCGGTGCATGTTGCCGGAAGCAGTGGAAAGGGCTCAACCTCAGCCATAATCGAATCGATCCTCAGGACGCAGGGCTACAGGACAGGACTTTACACCTCGCCCCATCTCGTATCTTTCGGCGAAAGGGTGAGGGTAAAGGGCTGTATGATACCTGAGGATCGGGTGAGGGAATTCGTGAGTTTCGCAAAACCCTTCATTGAATCTTCCGGATGTACGTTCTTCGAGTCGATCACTGCAATGGGATTCTGGCATTTTGCAGAAAGCGAGGTAGACATCGCCGTGGTCGAGACCGGACTTGGGGGAAGACTCGATGCCACTAATGTCATCTACCCACTCCTTTCAGTTATAACGAGCATATCCATAGAACATGCAAAGCACCTTGGGAACACCCTCGAGGAGATAACTTTTGAGAAGGCGGGGATAATAAAGGAAAACGGAAGGGCCATGGCCGGGTTTATAGATGGTTCCGCACTTTCTGTAATAGAAGATATATCCAGCAAAATGAATGCTTCGCTCGATAAGGTGACTGAGAGCGTCGAGGCGAGTATTCTAAGGCTGTCCGATAAGGGGACATCTTTCTCCTATAATTCATCAGGCTGGCAGTTCCCCGAAATTTTCACACCCCTTGTAGGGAAACATCAGTTCGAGAACTCGATCACAGCCGTAAGGGCTGTAGAGGTCCTCAGAGATGCAGGTGTAAAGGCCGAACCAGACTCCGTTATATCGGGCCTTGCAAACGTGTCCTGGCCTGGCAGACTTCAGGTTATAGGGAGGGACCCGCTGGTTCTCTTGGACGGGGCACACAGTCCCGCCAAGGTAGGGTCGCTACGGAAGGCACTTGAGGATATATTCTCCTTCAGGAGACTGATCCTCGTTATCGGGATAATGTCGGATAAGGACTACCCCGCAATAGTCTCAATATTGGCGCCACTGGCGGATTTTGTGATCACGACCGAGGCGAAGATGAAACGATCGCTCGATGCGGAGCAACTGGCTGAGGAGTTTCGAACAAGGGTGAGACAGACAACGGTCGAGAAATCCACCCTCAGGGCTTATGAGATGGCAAGGGAGATAGCGGAACCCGATGATCTCATATGTGTCACGGGCTCCATATTCGTTGTGGGAGAGATTATGGAGGGACTCGGGATAGATCCCTGGGAAACCGAATCCGGGATAAAGGAGACGAGGGTCGGTGGTCTACCATAGAAATTCCTATATTTGATCCTGTTGGGTCAGGGCATGCCCTGGCCCCGCCAATGTAAACTGAGGTCAATTTCCTTCAGCCAGATCCATTAAACAAAGGAAGCCATAATGTCCGAACAAGGGAAAATGTCAGTCCGTAACGAGCGTTTCCATGTGGAGATCAATGCCCAGAACCGCAAGCTCACCCTAAGGGATCTTTCCCTCAATGCAAGCTGGATATCAAATTCACCGTTCGTCCGCATCCGTGTCCCCGGAGCACCGGAGAAGAAATCTCCCTATTTCGGATTTCCGACGCCTCTCGATGTGGTGGATTGGAAACCTGATCAGCTCTCCTGCACCGTTTCCGGGGCGCATATGAGCCTGAGGCTCTCCGGAGTAAAACTGAACGGAGTGGCCGTTGAGTTAAAGCTGTCGATAGCCCTCGAGCGGGAAAGGGTCAGGTTCGAAGTCACTAAACTGAAGGGTCTTGGCGGGGGAAAGGAAGTCATGATAGATTTCCCCTACAGGCTCGGGTCCGCAAGCCCGGGTGAGAAGGGCTACCTGGTGGTGCCGCGGGGTGCAGGCATACTTGTCGATTTTTCCGATAAAAGGGATGGCTTCACTTTCGAGAACTTCATATACAGCGGCGGGCAGAACGGCTACTCAATGCCGATCTATGGCACCGCTTCCGGGGAAAATATACTCGGTGCCATAATCAAGACTCCATTCGACGCTGTCCTGAGCGCTGAAATCAACTCCGGCACCCCTGCAGCCTATGCTATGAGCCCCTGCTGGCTTTTCGAGGGTGGGAGGCTCATGGGACCCAGACGGGTTGACTACTCCGCATTCCGGGGAGGCTACGTTGAGCTCGCCAAATGGTACAGGTCCGACCTCATGGAGGAAGGACGCTACAAGACCCTGGAAGAGAAAGCTGAAGGACATCCCCTTGTGAGGAACCTTCCCGGGGCCGTGCTCGCGGAAATGCGGCTCATCTTCAGGAAGGATGCCCTGGGAAAAGGTGCCCGAAATCCCAGCCCGAATGAGCTTGTGGACAACGCGAAATCCGGAGGGTTCGACCGGGTGGTGGCCTATTCGGTCGGAATATGGCAGCGCCCCTACCACGGGACGCATGCGGTTCCGCCGAAAGAGGGAACGGCGGACGACCTCGCCCGCGGGGCACGCTACGCGAGGAGCCAGGGTGAGGGATACGATATAACCGTGTATGAAAACTTCATCGATATGTGGCCGGACACACCCGGATATGACGAGGCTATGATGCTCAAGAGACGGGACGGCTCCATAAAACCCAACTGGTACTCCCAGGAAAGAGGGACGCACTCAAGTACGGTCTGTACCGTGCATCGCTTAGAGACGGCACGTAGAGATCTGCCGGGACTCAAAGATATTATAGGCGAGGGATCGATCTATGTGGATGTCGAGGGTGCAATCAACCTTATGGAATGCTTCGACCCGGTCCATCCCATGACCCGCGAAGAGGATTGTAAGCTGCGAAGGGAGCTTCTAAGCTACACGAGGGATCTGTTCGGCTCAGTTGCCACCGAGTCCATGCCTATAGACTGTCTCGCCGATGTCGTTGATGTAGGTGCCTATTTCCCCGTATATCAGTTCATCGGCTATGGATGCAGCGCCAAGCCCAGGATCACTCCACCGGTCATACCCATCCCACTTTTTGTGCTCGTCTATCACGGCTCGGTAATAAATATGACCCCGAGCCACGGGACATTCTATACCTGCGATCCTCTCTATGTTCCGCTCTGGGGTATGCTCCCGGACGGATTTGATGACCTCTCAATGCAGGTTTCCCGGGAACTCCGGGATAACTGCTATGCCTCTATGGATGACCACCGTTTCATAACCGGGCCGAGCGTCGATGCCACATCCGGGTACCACTCGACCGACCTGCAGCTCAGCAGTTTCTCCGATGGAACACACGTGCTTGCCAATTTTTCGGAAGCAATATTACACTGGGAGGGTAAAATTATAAGCCCGAAAGATTTTCTCATCTGGAAAGAGTAAAGAATTTAGTGATGAATTGCGTTTGGCAGAGGAGATGTACGGGTTCGTAAAATGATGGTCCTGATGTAAGGACGGGGCATGCCCTGCCCCTACGCCTTCAGCGCAGGGAAGTTCTGAAATTTGTGAGCCCGTTGGGAAAGCATCACACCGGAGATCTGAGATGCAGAAAAGGAAATCATATCTCGACGTTGAAAAACGCTCCCCGGTTCGTGTCAATCCTGTCCTTCAACATTCCCGGGAGCGCCGCATCAGCCTTGATGGGGTGTGGAAATTTCGCTTAGACCCGAAAGATAAAGGTGTGCGCCTTGGTTGGTTCGATAAGAAGAAGGTTTTCAAAGACAGCATAAAGGTCCCGGGCTGCTGGCAGGGCCAGGGCTTCGGCCACAACGGTAAGGATGAGGTATGGGATTTCCGGCTGCAGGAACGAACCTTCCGCGCAACCTACGAGGGAACAGGCTGGTATAGCACGAAATTTCGTCCCCCGAAAGAGTGGTCCGGACTGAGAATCTGGATCAATTTCGGTGGGGTGCATCCTTCTGCGGAGATATGGTTAAACGGAAGGAAGCTCGGTTCGCACTCCGCTCCTTTCGTCCCCTTTGCCTTCGATATCACTGACCTTGTGAACTTCGATCGCAACAACCACCTGGTCGTAAGGGTCTATGAGGACAACCGCTGGATGGGGCTTTCCTATAACTGGCAGGGCAAATGGTCGGGACTCTATCGCAGCGTCGAGCTTACCGCTACCGGAGATCCTTGGCTGGAGAAACTGTGGGTGCATGGGGATGTGGATGCAGGTGTGCTGCGACTCCGGGCGGAAGCGAAAGGCGTTGGAGGTGAGTCGGACCAGATCACACTCGCGGTATCGGCAAAGCCGGTAGGGGGTGCAGAGGTCGCCTCGGAGTCCCTGAAGCTCGAACCTGGCAAAGAGAAAGGCTTTGCCCTTCCCATAGAATCGCCACTCCTCTGGAGCCCCGACGGGCCGAACCTCTATCAGGTGGACGCATTGCTCCTGGACGGTGATGATGTGCTCGATGCTGTTTCGGAACGCGTCGGGTTCGTCAAGCTGTCCACTGAAGGCAAACGCTTTCTCATAAACGATGAGCCCTACTATATGCGTGGCAGCGGCGACTTTATCGTTAACCCGGAAACCGGGTGTCCGGATGTGGACCGTAAGAGGTGGCGCAGGAAGCTGGGCACCCTCCGGGAGTACGGTTATAATTACGTGAGATGCCAGTCCTACGTGCCGACGCCGGAATATTATGACGCAGCCGACGAAGTGGGTTTGCTCATCCAGGGTGAGATGGGAATGTTGGGGGCCTGGAGCGGTGTGAGCCCATGGCATGTCTATGCATGGCCTCAGCCATCACCCCGATATCGCCAGATGCTCAAGTGGCAATGGGATCGGACGGTGATGCGGGACGTAAACCATCCGTCGGCAGCTATCTATTGCATGAGTAACGAGCTTGGCAAAGACACATTGTACCCGCGCATTGCCTGGCAGTGCTGCCGCGACACGAAGGCGATCAAACCGTGGGCCTTTGTGATATGGACCGATGGGGGGCATAACCCGAGGCTGCCCGAGGATTTCACAAATGCGGAAGCGAGCATGGATAAGCAATGTAAGAAGCCGGTTATTCAGCACGAGTTCCGGTGGTGGAGCTCGTATCCGGATGTTCGCCTGAAGGATAAATATCGTGAGGCTATCCGTCCATATGCTATCAAAAGGGCCGAACGGATGGCAGCGAAAAATGATATGAGCCAGCTTTTGCCGGCTATAGCACAGAACAGCCAGCACCTGCAATACATCGAAGCCCGTGCCAAGATGGAAGCCTGCCGGCGCGATCACCCTAACCTGGCTGGCATATCTCACTTTACTGCGATGGATTGCGGGTTTTCCCCTCAGGGAATTATCAACGACTTTTACGAGCGTAAGCACGCGGATGCGGCCACCTGGCGACGGACCTGGGGGGATGCGGTCGTGCTTCTGGATCATGATTTCGATGATCGTGTCCTTGCAGCGGCCGAAACGCTGAGATGCAATTTTTCCGTATCGGACTTTTCACACCCACCTCTGAAAAATCCTGTTCTCGAATGGGAGCTTTCCTCCGGAAAACGGCCTCTGGCCTCCGGACAGTTGGCGTTTCGCCATCGGCCGTTCTGTACCCGCCGTGCCGGGAAGATCGAGGCGGCAATCCCCGAAATTACCGTGCCTCTGCAGGCAAAGCTTCGGGCGACCCTTCGAGAAGGGGACCGTGTTTACGACAACGAGTGGGATTTCTGGCTGTTCCCCCGGGAAGTTGAGTTGCCATCCTCCATCGCAATTTATCGTGCTCCTAAATTTACCTGGCTCAGACAGCTCAGAGATATAGAGAGAACGGATTCGGGTGGGCTTGAAGGCACGAATGTCCCACAGGTGATCCTTTCGGAAATTGTGGACGAGGCATTGGCACAGTATATGCGCGAGGGAGGCAGAGCGGTGCTCGCCGCCGGTGAAGGGTTGGTGCGCCCGTTTACCCCGAAGCTTGGCCTCACCACAGGTCGATATTTCTTCCTTCCTCCCGCCAATTACCCAACCTATGAAGATGGCAACAGTGGCACGATCATCAACGAACATCCGATGCTCGGAGACATTCCGCACGATGGCTTTGCCGATCTGCAATTCTACAGAACTGTCGCAGAATCGCCGCCGGTAGATCTGCGGCCTTTCGGAGGGTGCTGTACCGAACCGGTGATCAGATCCTTTAGCACGTATTTCGTATGCCATCCACTGGCATATCTCCTGGAGTTTAAGGTCGGTAAAGGTGGACTTATTATTTCATCCCTCGACCTGAATCAAAAGTGGCCCGAGGCGAGATATCTGCTTGCCTCGATACTGCGTTACGCGTCCGGTCACGAGTTTGATCCGAAGGATGTCCTTTCGGAATCCGCCGTTCAGTGTATACTCGATGCGGGAACGCTGCCTTGAGTAATGTCCCTGAGACACCAACCCTGTGAGCCTGGAGGGAGAGATGAACCCTCGGGAGAGGTTTTTGAGGTGTAATCGCTTTCAAAGTGTGGATCATGTTCCGTCCGTCGAAATCGCGGTCTGGAGCCAGACGGTAGAGCGCTGGCAAAATGAGGGGATGCCGCGGGATGTAGATACATCGTTCGTTATAAGCGGCAACGAGTATTTCGGCTTCGAGAGGTGGGAATATATCCCGCTGAACGTCCTGCTTTGTCCGCCGTTCGAGCACGAGGTGATCGAGGAGGATGACCGCATAGCCGTATTCAGGGATAGCTCGGGTATAGTTCGCCGGGGTCTCAAGGACGGTAGCTCCATGGACCAGTATCTGGAGTTTCCGGTGAAGGATCGCCCCAGCTTCCTACAGATGAAGGAGCGCTACAACCCCAAATCACCGATCAGATATCCGAGTTACTGGCAGGACCGGGTGCGCTGCTACCAGGGACGGGACTACCCGCTGGCGCTCACTGGCATCGGCGGATTCGGGTTCTACAGCATGCTGCGCCGCTGGATGGGAACGGAGAACGCATGCACCATCTTCTATGATGACCCGGCGCTTGCCGAGGAGATGCTGGACTTCCTGGTCGAATTTTTCATCGAGGTTACATCCAAGGCACTGAACGATGTAGACGTGGACTGGTACAATTATTTCGAAGACTTTGCTTTCAAAACCGGGCCGCTTGTCTCACCGTGGATCTTCAAGAAATTCCTGCTGCCGCGCTATCGCATTATCAACGATTACCTCCTCAGCCATGGAGTGGACATCATCAGCTTGGACAGCGATGGCAATACCGAGGTCCTGCTGCCGATGATAATTGAATCGGGCATCAACAACATAGTGCCTCTGGAGCAGGCGGCGGGTATGGATGCCGTCAAACTCAGGCAGGAATACGGGACGGCGCTCACCCTCTGGGGCAGCATAGACAAGCGGGAGCTGGCAAAAGGCAGAAAGGAGATCGAGCGCGAACTGCTGCGCCAGGTCCCGGCACTCCTCGAAACCGGTGGCTATATCCCCACCATTGACCACTCGGTTCCGCCCGATGTATCATACGATAATTTCTTATATTATCTGGAGCTTAAATCCAAAATCACCGAGGGCAGATATTGATGGAGGCGATTCAGATGTTCGGAAAAGGCGATCCTGCCCTGATCGGGTTTCTGACAATCGCTATCGTTGCCATCCTGATGTTTGTCCTGGCCCGGGAGGGGAGCTCTGAAACCAATGAAGGGCGGTTTTCCGGGCCTGTGGTGGTGCTTGCCTACGACGGGACGGGGGATTTCGGACCGGAGACCCCGGGCACGGAGACCGCGGGGTGGCAGGAGGCGATAGACTATTGCGTGGATAACAATCATGACCTCTACGTCAAAGGTGGATGGGGCGGGCGGGTCCCAATATACCATATTCGAAATACTATCACTATCCCCCCTACCCAGGATTTCAAGATAGACGGCGGTGTATATGTGCTGAACTGGACCGGACCTCGGGAAAAGGACCTTCTCGTCATCGATTCGGGGATGGACTGCCACTGTACGTTTGGGATACTGGTGTACGGCGGAGTCGGAGCAGCACTGAGGATCAAGCCCTCAAACCCCGTGCCTATCGATAAAATGGTGGTGTTTGTGGATTCAAGTATCAGGACGTCCTCCATCGCGGATCCGCATCCTTTTGATAGGGGTGTGAGGGAGGGTGGAGCCGGGATTATTTTTGATACGGGCGCAGGTGGGATCTATCACAACGACTTCCACTTCACTGCGGTTCTGAATTTCGCAACCTGCGTGGAAAGCCCAGGCCCGGGACACGGGTTCGCGTATAACAGGGTCGAATGCAATCACCTGCACACCAATGCCGATAAGAGTACGCTCCTGAAACTGGGTGAGAAAAGCGATCAAAATATAGTGAATGTGAAGGTCGGAGTTGACCAGGGAGCGGAAAATGTAAGGGGGATAGATCTTTTCGGGAGCCATAATGTCCTGGAGATCGTTACCCGGGGTGGTGGTTTCGCTCCTGAAGGTACCCTGATTTTCGAGGAGTCAGCCGAAGGAAATCAGGTCAACATCCTGACGAGAAAAGATCATCCCGATATCTCGAGCATCATAACTGATCTGGCATCTGAACCGACCAACCAGGTTACATGGACCGGCCCTCCGCCGCCGATACGGAGGGTTAAAGCCAAGTCGGGGGTATTCGAATACACCCAGCGCCTCTACCCTGTGACCGTTAGAATAACCGGTGGCACCGTGTCGGATGTAAAGCTGGTTCGGGGTTCGGACAGCATAAGTTACGGATCATCGGCAGGTAGTGAGATATTCATGAGCGTCGGAGATAAGCTGAGAATTGAAAGTACAGTTGCACCCACATTGCAGGTCGTTCCGCTCAAGGTGAAATAGGAAAGGAGTCTGTTCATGATCCATCCCCATTATCCAACCCCTGCTGAGATCGACGATTGGTGTGAGCTTTTACTGAGAGAATCTGAGCAGCGTTCCATCACGGTTAAGTCCCTGGATGCCCCATCGTATACCTTTCAACTGGGTGTGCGTCACACGGCTGGCAATCATTATGTGGCCTTTGAATCTCCCGGACGGAAGACTTTTTACGGCTACTGGCAGCCGGCGAGTGTGAGCCCTGCGCCGGTGCTCTTCCACGTGCCGGGTTATGGTGCGGAGATGAGCGCACATCCCGAATTGGTCGTCGAAGGTTTCAACGTGCTGCATATAAATCCGTTGGGATATGCTACCCCTCAGGGCCCCAGCCAGACGGACAGAGCCTGGCCGGTGCTTCCTGATACCGTGAGGAGCCGAGGGCAAAAAGGTTATGTGGAATGGTTGGGAGATGCCGCTGTAGCGGTGCTTTGGGCTCTATCACTGGAGAAAGTGGAGTCCACGCGCTATGGATTCTTCGGATCCAGCCAGGGTGGAGGCACATCGCTGTTGCTGGCCAGTATCTTTGCCGAACGGAACGTCAAAGCTGTCGCGGCGGATGTGCCGTATCTGACCAACTTCCCAATGATGTATGAACAGGAGAGCCGGGGCGCATATGAAGGGGCTTTCAAGGCTATGGAATCGGAATCAGGGGAGGCTGACGAATGGAGGACTTTGGGCTTTATAGATACTTTATCCCACGCACACAGGCTAAATATTCCTGCGCTTCTGACTGCCGGAGACCTTGATGGGGCCTGCCCGCCTGCCTCGGTGAATTCACTGTTTGAGATCCTCCCCGGGACGCGCTCGTACAATTATCTATCAGGCCAGGAACACGCATATACTATGCCATTCCTTCATCTGGCCAGGGCCTGGTTCAAACTATACGTGTGATGATAAATTGAGATAAGGGATTGTTTTTACAAGCATCGACAGAAAGGAAACTCATGACTCAACATCTGGATTCCGATGGCCGCTTCCGCTGGTTCCATGATGCCCGTTTTACCTCGTTCCCACGCAGGAGCGTGGGAACGAGGGGAATTAGGCAATCCCTCAACCTTCCCCCGCATGAAGAGAGAGGCTAATAAGAGTCAAGAAAAGAACTGAATCGCCTTTCATAGTCAGGGCAGGGCATGCCCTGCCCCTACAGAAGTTTCGTAGGACACTGCAACAATCAATGACTGAAATGTTACCCAACTATTTTCTTAACCTTCATAATCAAACCCCTACATCACTTTCTGAGGGAAATCACAAGTTCTATTTGCGTTTGGTATAATCACCTGTAGAGACGCCCCGGTGGGGCGTGAGGGAAACCCTATAGAGACTCAGAGCCCTACTTCGATGCTATTGTCTTTCAAGGGCTTGCGAAAAATGAGAGGAGTACCCTTTGCTCTGGTTTCCGCCCCGGTGTCCATATAGTGTCCATCAGGATCCAGTCTCTCTACCGCAGACCTAAGATGATCCGATGCCAGGTGGGCATACCTCATGGTGGTCTTGATGTCCCTATGGCCTAAGAGCTTCTGCACTGTCGGAAGATCCACCCCCGCCATTACAAGGTGTGATGCGAAGGTGTGGCGCAGGTCATGGAAGCGAATGTCAGGTAGACCAGCTCTCTTAAGGACCCTCTTGAACCTTGCCCCTATGTCCCTGAATCTGCTCCCATCAGGTTTGAAGAATACATAGCTGCTCGAGATATGATGGGGCAGCTTGATCAATATCCCATACAGAAAATCGTTCATGGGTATGGTTCTCGGTTCATAGTTCTTGGTGTGCCAGTCCTCCTTGTTGTTGACAGTAATCGCCCTGTTCCTGAAGTCGATATCAGACCACTCGAGATTGAATAGCTCCGACCTTCTCATACCAGTTAGAAGAGCTGTAGCTACTATAGCGTAGGTATAACCTGAACAATTATCCAGTGTCAAGGCCGGTTTAAAATTGATCATTTTGGCCGGTCTAAAATTGACCCCCCCT
>CAZTBA010000167.1:0-12398 GCA_964611725.1 uncultured bacterium | reverse complement strand
ACCTCTAAAAGGAAAGGTCAAAACATATCTATTGTTAACTGCGTAACTCCTGTAAATAAACCTAATTTTCTCTTGTTTTTTTCGAATTATATATTATCTTCAATTTTGGGGGCTAAGAGATACTTCAAAATGGTAGAAGAAGAATTCGTGATCCCAATATAGTGGCAAGCCCGGACAGTAAGCAGCCAACAAGATTTGTGGTAAGGCCGGAAGAGAGATTCTCAGGGAGAGTCGCATTTCTGAATCTACTGCAAATGAGACTGTTAGTATAGGTGGTGCTGAGGGTAAAAGCCCTGAGCCAGCAACTCGAAGCTTTTGTTATCCTTATAGAATATGGCTTTTTTATCCTCAACAAAGGAGACTGACAATGGCAAAACAAAATACTAGTGAGGATACAACAAGGAACCTTGAAGTGCACTACTTCCAGCTTGAGAAAGGGTTTTTGGGTGATTTGATCCATGAACCTGAGCTGAGGCAGGAGTTGAAGATCAAGAGTTTCGGCAACGGCAATGGCAACGGCAATGGCAACGGTGACGAATTCTACGAAGCTCTCCAGGATATACAAGCAATCGGTGATCTGTTTCTTGGGCTTGCCGAGGCTGAGGAAAGGGGTATTTTCTTCCCAGTAAACGACTGTAAGAATATAGGTTCTTCACTAAAAGAGATGGCTAGCCGGGTAGATATTGCGGTTAGGGAAATCAAAAAGACTTTTGGGCGGGGTTCCCCACCAAAGGAAGTCACAAGCGTTCTCAGAAAAACCCGAGCCAGAATAAGGGAGAAGATGCCGAGGGGAGTGAAAAGCAAAATATTGCCTGTAATCAATGGAGAGGGGAACATAGATGTTGAGATCAAGAGCATAGATCTTGCCGAACTGAGGCAACTCCATCAGGTCCTTTTCGATGAAGCTGTAAAAATCGGAAAGGAAGAATTTGGGGATGATTTCAGTATCAATGTTCTGAGGAGAAGGGTAGATAATACTTTCGAACATATGCAGGAAAATATGTGTGCGAACCACATTTACTTCTGCAATAGAAGGAGCTGTGATTATTACGATCGAGGTTGTGTAATTGAAAAAATAAGAGGTCAGATAAAGAACATGGTATCAGAGATCCTTAATCCGACTAGTGGTTCACCAAATTGATTCCTATCGGAGTTCGATCTTCTCTGTTTCTCATAACTAACTACTCTAACCTCTCGTAAGCAGAGCACAGTGTTTGCTCACTGCTTACGGGGAAAGTTGCCAATAGAAGGATGATAGGTAAAATTTGCCTATACCTGTGAAGAATATGCTGGCATATCCACTCTTCCCAGATTTTTTAAGTGTTGGTAGTGAATTGACAAATTTAATCTGCGTTCGGTGTAGAAGAACCCTGGCAGGGTTTATCGGTATGGTCTCACCATCTTCAAATGGCTTTTTGAAAGTTCAAATTCGGAAGTTCCTTTTAGCCTTGTCTATCCCTCCACTGGGTTCGAAAAACCGCCTCTACCCCATGTGATTTGAAATATCCGGCGACGTTCCCTCAATGCATTGATGAGAGGAAATGATGGCGTATTTCAAAACCCTCTTGCTTTCTTTACCTTCTGTAGAATACCGGGTGTTGCAGTGAGCTTGGCATAGGTTTTGCTATAGAAACAGCATGATAGTCCTTTTTATCTGTCTCTAAGATTCTCTTTGATGACCTTAGTAGGATGTCTCTTTGTATATGGGATTCATTCTACTGCTGAGTGTTCACCAGTCAGCAAATCCTTCGGGGCCAAAGATATGATGGATATATTATCAATGCTGAGAAGCACATTACCTAATCACAAATTCCGAGGTAGGTGCGGTGTTTCCAATGGATTCCTATCCTATATCCTTGATCGGAAAAGTTTACCTGGTTCTCAAATAGCTATGTGAATATCCTCCTTCGCCCGATTCTAATCTGGAGCGAGGTTGGTTTTGGAAAATTATCCAGACAAAAACTATAATTTTTTAGCGATAGATTCTTGACAAGGCGAAGGGGTAGAACTATATTAGAGGTTCAGTTAATCTATTTTGTAAATCTAGTAACACAAATTCCAAAGGCATAATGGGAAACATATGTGTATAGACCGGGGCCAGATTAGGGAGGCACGTCCTCGAGACGAGCTAAAAGTCGGGAATATCTCTGATACCTTGCCACAGAATGAGGATGAGAGTGGCAATATCCTGGTTCAGTCCGGTGAGGGTACTGGGAAAAAACGGATACTCATTGCCGATGATAGTGAGGATATGCTTCAACTGCTGTCGGAAACTCTAAAGATCCTTAACTATGATTATTCTGGAGCTAAGGACGGGGTGGAGGCCTTTACTCTCCTGAACAGGGAACACTTTGACCTGGTAATCTCCGATATTAGAATGCCTAGGATGAGCGGTGTAAAGTTACTACGGATCGCTAAAGAGCATACCCCTCATCTGCCGTTTATTCTAATAACGGGATATCGTCCCTCATACGCTGAGGAGACTGTCTTAAGGGCGCACGCGGATGGTTATCTTATAAAGCCCTTTAGCTTTATGGAACTAAAGAAGGAGATAGATGAGGTGCTGGGAGAGAAAATATAAAGTGCGTGGTATAAAATAGAGAGAGATTTTGGCTTCGCGCTTTAGGAGGAGTGGGCATAAATATGGGCAGAGATATTTGCAGAAAAGCAGCAGATACAGTAATTAAAGGCAATCAGGTTATATTAGCTTCTGTTAGGGAGATATCCGATCAAGTCCATTATGGAGACCAACCGACCATCCGGCTTCATGAGAACAACGGGGTGATCGAGCGTATTGAGATTGTCTGTACGTGTGGAAGAGAGATAGAGATTCATTGTGATTATGGAGATAAGGAGTGATCACATATTCTGGAAATCTTATCCTGATGTTTCATAGCTCAAACCATTCGAGGCGGAGCTTCAAACTGTAAGATAGCCATGCAGAACACAGGAAGAAACATAGACCAGTTGACAGGGGCATTCCAGACATTTAACAAGACAATGGCTGGGCTTCAATTTGCATATAAGGCGTTGGAGAAAAAGGTTGAAACCTTAAATGTAGAGTTGGAGGAAACCAACAGGAGCTTGAGCCGCAGCCTTGTGGAAGTAAGTACGCTGGAAAAGCACCTCGACAGTATCTTGGAGAGCATGAGCGACGGCGTTATTGTAGTGGATACCTTCGGGAGGATAACCCTCTTTAACAAAGCGGCGGGGGAAATAACCGGGTACGAGGATAAAGAGGTACTGGGATGTTTCTATCAGGATTTTTTCTGTGGGGGTGTCGAAGAGGAGTGTACTCCACTCTATGTTCTGAGAACAGGTATACGGGTCCGCAAGAGAAAGGAGATGTTTACACGCTCAGGTGATAAAATCCTTGTGGAGTTTAGCGCAGCACCCGTAACCGATGATGAAGGCAGTGTCTTGGGAGCTCTGGAAGTTCTCCAGGACCTCTCGGAAATTAAGGGTCTTGAGGAAGAGGTCGAGCAGTCCCAAACTTTGGCTGCATTGGGGGAGATGGCAGCCAGTGTCGCCCACGAGGTGAGGAATCCCTTGGGGGCTATAGGGGGATATGCCGCACTTTTGGAAAGGGACCTGGAGATCTCGGATGGGAGGCGGGATCTGGTGAAGAAGATCATAGAAGGGGTTGCCCGATTGGACCGTATCGTAACCAATTTGCTTACATATACCCGCCCTCTGACACCAAACTTCCAGGAGCAGGATCTTAGGAAGATCATTCGGGAAGCGCTCTCCTTTTTCCAAATCGGATTGGATGGGCGGGGGGAAAATTTGAAGGTCGTCACCATCTTTCATACCAGAAAATTGGAAGCGAAAGTTGATCCGGATCTCTTCCGAGAAGCTTTGTTAAACCTTTTTGATAATGCCTTACATGCAATGTCTGGTAACTGTGAACTGAGAGTTGAAGTGGGCATAAGGAAGATGCCAGCAGCAGGAGCGGGAAAGTCTAAAGGGCACGGCAGATTGGAGGTAAAGGTCTCAGACACGGGGATAGGAATCTGTGAAGAGGTTAGAAAGAAACTATTCAGACCTTTCTTCACCACAAGGCCCGATGGAGTCGGCCTCGGTTTAGCGATTGTGAAAAGAATTGTACGCATGCACAAAGGGGATATTGATGTGGACAGCACCTTAGGGGAAGGGACTACCTTTACGATAAGTCTTCCGGTTCTGTAATTTGCCTTTAAATTCTATGGTTCCCCAGAGTATTTCGATCAGATATTGTCCAAAAGGAAATGAGAACTGAAGAGTTCGATGAGAATTTTTGAGGGAGAGACACTATAGGTTTCTGGCCTTCCATGCGCTCTCTGCAATGGGATTTGGCAGTGCCATGTTTAAGAGGGGGTAGGCTCTATGACCGATTGGTGCATCTTAGTAGTGGACGATGATCCACTAATGAGAGATTTTCTCTGCGAGGCTTTGGAGAGAAAAGGGTACGTCGTGCAGGGAGTCGGGGATGGCCAAACTGCCTTGGATGAGATCAGGGAGAAAAGTTACAGTCTGGTCATCACGGACCTGAGGATGCCTAATATGGGAGGCATGAAGGTACTGGAAGCCGCCAAGGAAATATCCCCGGATACCGATGTAGTGGTCATTACGGCCTATGGTACGGTATCCAACGCAGTAGATGCGATGAAGAAGGGCGCCTGCGATTACATAACCAAACCTATCTCAGTCGATCAGATAGAACTTGTGGTGGAAAAGGTATGTGAACGACAGAAGCTGATCCGTGAGAACAGGTATCTGCGATCTGAACTGGAGAAGAGACATGTCTTCGACACAATGGTCGGGGCCAGTCCGGAAATGAGGAAGGTGTTTGAGACCATAGAGATGGTTGCCCCGACCAAAGCCACGGTTCTCATTCAGGGTGAGAGCGGTACGGGTAAGGAGCTTGTAGCCAATGCTATTCATCGTTCCAGCCTTGTAAAGGATGGCTCCTTTATAAAAGTCAACAGTGGTGCTCTGCCAGAGGGACTTGTGGAGAGCGAACTATTCGGACACGAGAAGGGAGCGTTCACAGGCGCTATCCAGAGGTCCAAGGGCAGGTTTGAGCTGGCCGACAAGGGGACGATATTGCTGGACGAGATCAGTGAGGTTTCCCCCAATGTTCAGGTGAAACTGCTCAGAGTGCTGCAGGAAGGGGAGTTTGAAAGGGTGGGCGGCAGAGAGACCCTCAGGGTAGATGTCAGAGTTGTGGCGACGACCAACAAGAATTTGGAGGAGGAGGTCGAGAAGGGAAATTTCAGGAAAGATCTGTTCTACAGGGTGAACGTAGTGCCGATAAACCTTCCCCCACTGTGCCATCGAAAGGAAGATATCCCTCTTTTGGCCAAGCACTTTCTGATGAAGTACTCTCAACACAACAGTAAACATATAGAGGGATTTTCTAAAGAGGCTTTAGATCTCCTGATGAACTACAACTGGCCCGGGAATGTGCGTGAGCTTGAGAACAGTGTCGAAAGGGCAGTCATCATGGCCCAGGAAGATTTCCTTGCGCCGAAACATTTTTTCTTCGGTAAGGGCAGACTGGATAATTCAGAGGAGTTGTGGAAGACGGCCGTAGGAATGACTTTGGCGGAGTCGGAAAAACAGTTGATATTGAAGACCTTGGATAGAGAAAATGGCAATAGGACAAAGGCCGCTCGGGTCTTAGGAATAAGTATTCGAACACTCAGGAACAAACTGAGGGAGTACAAAAAGGCGGAAAATTGACGGATCTGCTCAAGATTGAAGGTTTTATTACCCTGCCTAGCGAACCAGATTCAACAACGTAAACCCCGATAATCCGGAAATGGCAGTTTTATCCCTCGAATAGGCAAATTTTGCTCATAAGATTCGATCATGGACATGAATAAGTAATTGATAATTAATTATTATTTAGTTATTTAGAATCAAAATAAGAAGGCTCGGCATGGATATTGCTAGTTCGATAATATGCCGAGTTTTTTCGTTATATAGACAGGAGGTAGACATGATAGGAAACTTTTTTGGGAAAGCCATTTTGTCCTTAGTGAAGGCCCTCGATGCCTATTCTCTCAGGCAGAGAGTTATAGCTGACAACATAGCCAATATTGCAACTCCGGGGTTTAAAAGAAAAGAGGTGGCGTTTGAAGACCAGCTCAAAGAGGCCTTGTACAGAGGCAGGGGACTAAGAGGAATCACTTCCCATATCCGCCATATATCAGCGGACGGAGGATCTCTGGAACAGGTCGAGCCCCAGATCAAAGTGACGGACGAAGGCTCTCCGGATGCCGGCGGTATCAATAGTGTGAATGTAGAAAGGGAAATGGCTGCATTAGCGAAAAACCAACTGATCTATACGTTCGCCGCGAATCTACTAAGCAGGAAGTTTTCCAACATAAAGGCCAGCATTAGAGGGAGGGCATAAGTAGAAGGAGCGAACAGATGTTGTTCTACTTTTATCTTGTTTTTTTCCTCAATCCGATATCGGAAATCCTAAGGAGGATATCTAGATGAACCTCGGCGGACTGTTCACTTCAATCGACATAGGCGCATCCGGACTGGGAGTCCAGAGGAGGCGGATGGATGTCACAGCGGGCAATATAGCCAATATCAACACTACACAGACCGAGGAAGGGGGGCCATATAGGAGGCAGCGGGTAATATTGAAAGCGTTTCGAGGAAAAAGAACGTTCCGTTCGATGATGGAGAGGCGGTCCGAACTGACTGCCTCAGACAGGAGACATATACCGTCCCGAAATCTAAGGAAAAGCATCAGAGAAGATATCGGAGGGGGGGTAGAGATAGCGAGCGTCGTTAAAGGTCCTACGCTGCCGAAGCTGATCTACGACCCTGCACATCCTGATGCAAATGAGGAAGGTTACGTGGCCATGCCAAACATCAATATCGTCGCTGAGATGGTGGAGATGATCTCGGCGATGAGGGCATATGAGGCCAATGTCACAGTGATAAATTCGGCAAAGAGTATGGCGAAGAAGGCCCTTGAGATCTAACAAAGTGCGAAGCTAACACCCTCTTTACACTTCCAATTTCGCACTGAGAAGAGGAGTGGGGGAGGGATGAATTATTATCATCCTGCAGAGTTTGCGCGAAAAGGTTCAGAGCTTCTTCAGAGCTTTCAGAATGAGCTCTCTCGAGAGGGTTCTGATCCCAAAGCATTGGAAGCTTTATTTTCCAATTATGACAAACGGGTATCGGAACTCCTCAATAAAAGGAAGGAGATAAGCCAAAAGGAATACAGGGCCCAGGCTGTCTCATGTTTCCAGCGAGGGTGTATCCCTTCATTTCTTGCTGTGTGGCTCGGGTCGATCCTGTACGAGGTTGTCTATGGTGCGCGCACACCTTTACGGGAGACCAGCCTGTTGGCTGTTATAGTGGGTCTTGTGGGTGGCATCTTTATCATGCATTCTCGCGCTCCCAGGGATTTGAAGTATACAGAAACGAAGAATAGCCTGCTTATGCATTTATATCAAGATCCGAGTTTCTTGACCGAACATTATCAGCATATCAAAGGACCTTATGAAAGAAAGAAAGAGAAACAGAAACCCTTGCCTTCGAAGGAGGAAAAAAAGAACGAGGAAGTTTCCCTTAAGCGGCGGGTCAAGGTACGAAAGGAATTGAAACAGGGTGTGGCTGAGTCGACAACCACGGCGGACGAGAAAGCCCCCGTTCAGAAGAAGACAGTTAAACGATTTTTTACGAAACTTTGGAAGCCGGCCCAGGAAGAAAACTGTGAGAAAAAAGGAATTTCGGTCAGATTTCTCAAGGGTGTGGCTAAACGAAGAGCTGCGGAGAAGACGAAGATAAGCGTGCTTGTAATCGGCGATAGTGCGGCGATGACCCTGCGATATTAGACTCTTTAAAAGAGACATTTGAAGTCGTGATGACAGAAGGTAAGCTTTCTGAAATCCAGGAAGCCGTTACGGAAAACCCTCAGGCCATACTGCTCGACATGGATACCCTGGGGGATGGATATGAGATATGCAGGAAGCTGGCTGAGTATGAAACTACAAGGGGGGTTCCTGTTCTCGTATGGACTGAGAAATCCGGGGAAGAAGAGACCCTCCGGGCGAAGGAAGCTGGTGCCAAAGACTGCATCGTCAAAGGGGCGACCACGGACGAGCTTAGGGCTATAATTGAAAGCATAGAGAAGACGGTGGAAATTCAGGAAAAACCCGTTGAAGAGGTCATGGATGAGGGCACAGAACAGGAACAGCCTGAAGAAAATGAAAGCCCGGTCGAACCCGAGGAATCTGTGGAAGAGAAATCTGTAGAAAACGATGAGATGGAGCAGGAAGCTCAGCAGGAAGCTGTGAGCCCCTCAGAGAAGAAGATCCTTGCCGTTAGCTATGACGAAGAAATAAGTGCCAGCATAAAGAGATTATCCGACAGTCGTTACAGACCTTTGTTTCTTGAAGACCCGGAGGAACTGATCAGGACGGCCATGGGGGAAAAACCGGATGTAGTCTTATTAGATGGTGAGATTGAGGGAATCGACAGCTTTAACATGTATAAGATATTGAATGCAAGGATGAGTTCAACCCCTGTTTTGATGCTTCTGGGCGCCCGTCAAGAATATAGGACTCAAGATGCAAGGGTAAGTGAATATCTGATCAAGCCGTTTGCATATGAGGACTTGGTCAAAAAACTGGAACGTATTCTTGGTTAATAACTGGTAGCCGATGGTTGCCAATCACCAAGCTGTTTCCTTCAGAGAAGGGACGAAGATGAAGATACATACTGAGACGTCCGGCATTATCCATCATTTACACCATCGCCCCAATCGAAAGCCCAATGTGAGTGGATCCGAAATCCAAAAGCCGAAATCCGGAACCCGGGATCCAGTTAGCTTGGGGAAGAATCACTTGGAGGGTTTGGGAACACAGGGTCTCTCCGATGTGTTAAGCTCGGCAGAGAAGAATATGTTGTCCCAACTCTTTCCACCAGGTAACCTCTCCCGGGGTATAAAAGCGTATGAAACGAACTGTAAGGGGGGTGTAAGAGACACTCGGTTAGGTGGATATGTTGACATCAGGAAGTAAAGTGCGAAGAGGAATCTCTCTATCTCAATACTTCGCGTTTCTCAATCGGAGGTTATATGAATAATATCTCACAAGTTACCAGCTATGGCCCTGCCTTAGGGCACAAGATTACGGGGGGGCACAGAGAAACCGATCCTTCGTTCAAGGATCTGCTTGGCCGTTATATAAATGAGGTTAACCGTCTCCAAGATGATGCCGATAGTTCCATCCAACAATTGGTGACCGGCGAGGCCACCGACCTTCATCAGGTTATGGTTGCTGTCGAAGAGGCGAGCCTCAGCCTGGAGCTGACTCTCGAGATCAGGAACAAGTTCATGGAGGCCTATCAGGAGCTCATGCGTACGCAGGTATAAGAACCGAGGGCCTAAAGCCTCGAACCTTGGATATTTTCTTCGGGGAGTAAAATGGAGGAATTTCTCAAGCAATTTTTCGGGCGAATACAGGAAGTCTGGGGAAGGCTAAACGTAACCCAGAAGATCATTTATGGATCTCTTTTTCTCGTGGTCATCGTCGGCCTGATGCTGTTGATGATATGGACGACACGGCCTGAATATGCCTTGCTGTATGCCAATCTCAACCAGGAGGATACTGAACAGATTGCCGAGAGGCTAAAGGATCGGGGCATTCCATATAGATTTTCACGCGGAGGGACCGCCGTTCTGGTCCCCTCTGAAAAAGTCTATGAACTGCGGATGGAGTTCGCAGGTCAAGGAATTCCTCAGATGGGAGGGGTGGGCTACGAACTGTTTGATAAGACTAGCATAGGTGTGTCTGAGTTCGTCCAGAAAGTCAACTACAAGCGGGCTTTGGAGGGAGAGCTTGCCCGAACTATCCAGGGAATACTGGAAGTCCAGCAGTCCAGGGTGCACCTTGTGCTCCCGGAGGAGAGGCTATTCGCGGAAGATCAGAAAGAGGCAACCGCTTCGATCATACTTCTCCTGAAACCCGGGGCGAAACTGCGCGGGCAGCAGGTCAAGGGCATAGCCTACCTTGTGGCAAGTAGTGTCGAGGGACTTAGCCCGGAAAACGTCACCGTTGTGGATTTTTACGGCAATATTCTATCTACTAATCTGAATAAGGATCCGACTGTAGGGCTTTCCAGCAGCCAATTGGAACTTCAGAGAAATGTGGAGTTATATCTGGCGGACAAAGCTCAGACGATGTTAACCCAGGTTCTGGGCAAAGGCAATGCTGTGGTCAGGGTCTCTGCCGAGTTGAATTTCGAGCGGATCGAACGGACCAGCGAACGCTATGATCCGGGGAATGCCGTTGTTCTGAGCGAAGAAACAGAGGAGGTGTTGGACGGCTCGGGCACGGAGGGCTCGGGCAGGACGGAGTATACCATCACAAACTACCAGGTCAGTAAGACGGTGGAACGTCTTGTAAACGCGGTCGGGAACATAAAACGCTTGTCTGTCGCGGTCTTAGTGAACGAGGTGCCTGAGGGGAAATCGGGGAGTGGAGGGGGGGAAGGGCATATCCCACGTTCGGCCGAGGAAATGACCCACCTGTCCGCGATCGTTAAGGGGGCTGTCGGCTTTGATGGACAGCGCGGCGATCAGATGGAAATACATAGTGTTACCTTCGACACCTCACGAATGGATCGTGAGAGGGAACTGCTCACGAAAGCCAGACAGTTGGAATTCTGGACCGCCCTCCTCAAAAAGGTCGGGATAGGGGCTCTGTTGGTCGCTTTTCTGGTGTTGCTGCGTTCCCGGCTCGGGAGGATAGAGGTGATGAAGCCTCAGTTTGAGGGTAGGGAATTGGCAGAGGGCCGAAGGGTGGCTCCTGTGGAGGGAGAAGGAGTAACAGCCGCCCTTCCCGGGCTCCCCAATATAGAAAATGATGTGACTCCCGAAGTGTTAAGGGAGCAACAGGTTCAAGATCAGGTGGCCAAATTTGTCAAGGAAAATCCCTCGAAAGCGGCCGGACTGTTGAAAGCATGGCTGTTGGAGAGCTGAAATGCCTTAGTACATCATGCCAAGCGCGGAGGTGGGTGATCGCTCCACGCAGCAGTGGAGGGTTGAGAATATGCCATCGAGGAGTACTACAGACCTTACGGGAAGACAGAAAGCCGCGATATTGACGGTCGCATTAGGCGCTGAAGTAGCGGCGCACCTATACAAAGAGTTGGATGAGGAGGATGTCGAACTCCTTACGAAGGAGGTCGTGGGTCTAAAAAGCGTGGATTCCGAAAGCATCCGGGAGGTGCTGGAAGAGTACTACCAGATGCTCAGGGCACAGGAGTATGTGCTCACCGGGGGCGTAGAGTTCGCCAGGGAGATCCTCCAGAACGCTATGGAGGACCAGGTGGCGATGGACATGATAAGGAGAGTGGAGATGTCCATGAAAGTGAGGGGCTTTGACATCCTCAAGGAGGTTGATCCGAGCGAGTTGGCTAATCTAGTTCATCAGGAGCACCCTCAGGCGGTAGCTTTGGTGTTAACCCAACTGGATCCTATGCAGGCGGCGATGCTCTTGAACGAACTGCCGGAAGACCGCCGGAGCGATGTTTTATACCGATACGCAACTATGGAACGGGTTTCGAGGGATATGATCTCCGAGGTGGAGAAGGCCCTCCAGGCGAGGATAGATTTGAGTCTCAGAGGAGGACAGTTTGGTGGAGTAAAGGGTGCTGCTGAAATCCTCAACCTGGTCGGGCAGACCACTGAGAAAAAGGTGTTGGAGAACATGTCCCAAAAGGATCCCGGTCTTGCGAATCAGATCAAGGATCTGATGTTCGTATTTGAAGATATCCTGCTGTTGGATGATAAGGATATACAGACCATCCTCAAAACGGTCGATCCGAAGGATATGGGCCTCGCCCTGAAAGCGGCTTCCGATGAGGTGAAGGAGAAGATATTGTCCAATATGTCCGACAGAGCCTCCACAATGCTTCTTGAAGAAATGGAGTATTTGGGGGCTGTGAAGTTGAGGGAAGTTGAGTCTGCTCAGCAGCGGATCTTAGATGCCGTCAAAGGCTTGGAGGACCAAGGGGAGATCACCATCCACGGAGGCGAAAGAGAGAAGGTCATTGTATAGCTTTGTTATAAAACCAAAGTGCATAATCCGTGACGTCCATCTCAGTGCTTCGCGCAAGAGGGAACATCGGCAGGGGCTTGTGAACCCCCGAGAGGGCGGGAATGATATCCCTGTCGAGGGATTGGAGAAAAAGGCGATGGAGATGGCCGAGGCATTGATTTCGGATCAGGTCTGTAAGATCGAGGCGGCCTCCCAGGAACAGTGTGAGAAGGCGTATCGCTCTGGATCGGAGGAAGGGAAGGCCATTGGCCTCGAGATCGGGAGGAAGGAAATACAACCTGCTCTTGAGAGCCTTCAGGGTATCTTGAAAGAGATATCGAC
>CAZTBA010000166.1:0-12399 GCA_964611725.1 uncultured bacterium | reverse complement strand
CGGTCCGTGAGTACGACGTAGTGTATGAAACCCCGCTTCATGATTGGATTTTGACGCAGGACTGGCCTGTCAGCCCTCAGGGATTCAATACCACACTCGATGTCGTTGAGGAGGAGCCAATTCCTCAGCGTTGGCTCAAATTTCGAGGTGTGAGCAGATATGAGTACTACACGCCTCGTGCACTCAAAAGAGAATATGAGAACGCAGGATTTCGGGATGTCGAGGTGTTTGCCCATGGTCAGACCTATGACATAGTGAGTAAGGCGGGGTTGCTTGAGACTGTCGGGCGTTCCAGGGCTAAGTTGGCCAGAGCAGAAGCAGATATAGCCTATCGTTTGCGTATGGGGAGTGGCCCCTGGCTTTTCCTTGTGGCAAGAAAACGTGAGTGATCTGCTACAAGCAAGTTCAGGAAGTTGCTCAGGATAGAATAACTGTAGCCCAAGCCATGTCCTGAAACCGTGAAACAATCCCGCTATATACCTCCAGATCGCCAGCTTGTGCTTCAATTGCCAGTGATTCCAGTTCTTCCAAGCTAATTTCCCCTACGTTTGGAATTTGGGAGGCTCTCTGTAGATTACTCAGATAATCTCCAGCATTTTTTGAAGGGCAAGCCCGAATTTGGTTGAACAATTCTTTCCTTTCTTCGTATTCTAAATTAGAAAGGGAGGAGCCGGTGCCCGATCCAGACGAATACGAACTCTTTCAAAAGGCAAGGTCTGGCGATCGCGTAGCCTTTGATCACCTGCAAGAAAGACTGGAAGTGCCCATAAGACGCTTTGTCCGGCGCTTAGTGGGGCAAAGTGAAGCGGAGGATGGAATCGTTCAGGATGCCTTTCTCGCGCTCTACATGAACCTTGAACGCATCAATTCGGGTGAGCATCTGCGGGCTTTTCTCTTTCGTGTTGCCCGCAATCTGTGTTACGACGAGCTTCGGCGGAAAAAGCGCTTTCAGTTCATTTCCTGGGACTTCGACGAATCAGAGCCACACTTTCTTGCGGATCTTCGCCAGCAACCTGACGAGGAAGTAAAATGGATTCTTTTATGCTCTGAGGTTCAAAGGGCGATAGACTGTCTGCCTGAACCGCAGCGGCAGACACTGATCTTATACGGCGAGGAAGACCTGTCGTATGCACAGATAGCAGAGGTGATGTCGACCGACATCGGCACCGTCAAATCTCGGATTTACTATGGCAGGAGGAACTTGCGAAGGCTGCTGAGACCGGAAATCCTCGAAGCTTTAGGTATTGAAAAGGAGGCCAAAGATGACAGAAATCCGTGATGACACACTTCGCGATCTCATCAGGTTGATCCCACCGGCACGCGCATTGAAAAAGGATCTGGAGAAAAGCCTTCATCTGGAGTTTTACCCTGGCACCGGTGATCTGGCGGTGAGAAGTTATAAGGGCCTTCATGCCAGTGTCAGCAAACTCACCGATGATCCTTATGTGGAAGCCATCTCTATGAGTGTCCCAGAGAAAGCGACAGACAAAGAGAAAGTCGCGCTTGTGCTTCTTGCAGTTGGTCAGCTCCTTGCCTACCTGGAAGGACAGACAGGGCTGGTGGATACGGGGGGCACTGACGGACCTGTGCATATCGTAACAGCACCTCAAATAATGAACGTGAGTGGCCTATCACGTGGGGGAGTTGACAAGGTCGTGGACATGGCTGCCAAGGTGCTGAAAGATAAGGAGGAAAAGGAGGAAAACAAAACGGAGCAGTAACTCATCTCCCCACTTTCTATCGGGGGAACTGCTTATGAGCCATCGGAAAATTGGCAGCAGAAATCGCCTTGTATCTGACGCTGTATCCTGAGAGATGCTGTAGTTCCAGTTGATCATCGGTGAAATCTACTTCCGAAGGTCTGATTGAGCATACTATGGTCATTGGAAATTCCCGCAATCTCCTCGCTATCTCACGACCCTTGGTACCGTCCGGTCAAACCCGGCATACAGATCTAAAACCTGTTGCGCAAAGCTGCCTTTGAAGTTATATTCAACCCGATTTTCGATTTCGGGAAGCAGCTTTTAAAGGGAGAAGATACTATGATCAGATCTTTTGTATTTCAGAAGAAACCGCCGTTTGAGGAATGCCATGCCTCCACCATAGCCGAGCTGAGGGACGGTTCGCTTCTGGCGGCCTGGTTCGGCGGAGATGAGGAAGGTGACCCCAGCACGGACATCTGGGGCTCCAGGTACGAGAAAGGGGAGTGGACCTATCCGTTCCTGCTTGCCGAGGAGCCCGTAGCTTGCTGGAATCCCGTGCTCTTCGCCTGGCCGGACGGAACGCTCTGGCTTTTCTACAAAGTCGGCAAAACCGTGAGTTCATGGACGGGAGCCTATAAGGTTTCGGAGGATGACGGCCGGTCCTGGAGCGACGCCAGATATCTCCCAGCAGGACTTCTGGGAGCGATCAAAAATAAGCCCATACTATCCTCATCGGGTGAGCTTATCTGTGGCACGTCGGCCGAGAGCTATAATGCCTGGACCTGCTGGGCTGAGATCGTATCGGAAGGCGGGAAGGATTGGAAGAGATACGGCCCGATCGAGGTGCCGGGGAAACCCTACGGCGTTATCCAGCCGACCCTGTGGGAACTGGAGCCCGGCCACGTGAGGTTTCTTATGCGGTCGACTCAGCGGATCGGGGCTGTGTGTTGCGCCGATTCTACCGATGGGGGAAGGACGTGGACTGACGCCCGCCCAATCTCGCTCCCGAATCCCAACAGCGGTATAGATGCGATCAAGCTTTCGGACGGCAGGATAGTCCTCATATATAACCACACCCTCCGCTCAGATCCCCATGACGGCCGCTACCGCATCCATATGAACATATCCGAGGACGGTGGAGATACCTGGGGTGAGCCGACGCTTCTCGAGGACGAGGGCATCGAGTACTCATACCCGGCTGTCATAGAGACGAGTGATGGGAAAATACACGTAACCTATACCTGGAACCGCAAGAATATCCAGCATCTGATATTCGACAAGGGGGAGATCTAAAAATCGGGGGGATTTCATGACCGAAAGGGAACGGTTCTTGGAGGCTACTCTGTTCGGGAAACCCGACAAGGTCCCTCTTTCTCCCGGGGGACCGAGGGAGTCGACCCGTGAGGCCTGGCACAGGCAGGGTCTCCCTGAAGGCAGAGACTACTATGAAGTCCTGATGGAGATACTCGGTATAGAATGGGAGCCGTCAGGAGAGAGGATCAACCTCGGGGTATCTTTTGCGATGATACCGAAGTTTGAGGAGAAAGTTCTCGAACACAAGGACGGCCACTACGTTGTCCGGGACTGGATGGGGGCGATAACGGAGATATCTGACAGGTATGACTACACCTATATCCGCTCTGCCAAGGATTTCGTCACGCGCAAATGGCACAAGTTCCCCGTAGAGGGCAGGGAAGACTGGGAGGAGATGAAGAGGAGGTTCAATTCGGGAACTCCCGGAAGATTTCCCGAGGACTTCGAGGAGAGGTGCAGAAAACTCAAGGACCGCGATTATTCGCTTGCCATAGGTTTCAACGGACCCTTCTGGCAGATGCGGGAATGGTGCGGTATGGAGAACCTCTGTATGCTTATGGCGGATAAACCGGATTTCGTGGAGGAGATGGCCTCATTTTGGACCGATTTCGTTTCCGAAACTCTGTCCCCGATAATAGAGCGAGTGGAGCTCGACAGGGTGATGATATCGGAAGACATGGCCTTCAAAGAACACAGCATGATATCTCCCAGGATGACCCGCAGGTTCCTTGTCCCCTCCTACCTCAGGTGGGTACCTGAGCTTAAGGAGTCGGGATGCAAGATCGTCGCAATGGATTCTGACGGTTACATTGGTGAGCTCATACCGATCTGGATCGAGTCGGGTATACAATGCTGCTCGCCAGTAGAGGTGGCTGCGGGAAACGATATAGTTGCCTACAGGAAGAAATACGGCCGGAAGATGGCGTATCTGGGTGGAATAGATAAGCGTGCCATAGCCAAGGGAGGTGAGGTGATGCGGCGCGAGCTTATGAGGGTTGTGCCGCCGCTGCTCGAGGACGGAGGCTACATACCCGGATGCGATCATGGCGTCCCACCGGACATTTCCTGGCCAAACTTCATCGAATACGCGAGGCTTCTGGCCCAGCTTACGGGATGGCTCTAATACCAATTCGCATTTTATGAAGCAGCATGTCCTTCCCTCTGTCATTGTGGTGTAGAGAGGCCCCAAGTTACTCTGCGGAACGCAAAATGGCATAAAGGGTAGAATGGTGAATAGGGGGTAGCTTTCTACGAATTTAGAAATCTGCAAATTTTTCTTGACAAGTTCTTATAACAGTTGGTATCTTTCAGCGCCTTTGAAACTCGGTCCTATGGGCCAGCTTGTTGGGGGGTGATACCAGAGAACAAGGATTGTGGAAGCAAGGGAACTTTTTTCGATTTCGGGCGTTTGTTTATGCCGCTTTAGAACCTCTTGGTTGGGTATTAGTATCGAAGAAAGAATTCCTTTTAAGGAGGTTCGTACTATGGTTGTAGAGGACCTTTACGAAGCGGCCAGAAGATGTAATACCGATGAAGAAGCGGCCAAATCACTCGGAATAGATGTTTCGGATTTTGTTAGGCTGTGTACTATATCTGGTATCGAATCGCCAGGTCAGAGGAAAAGGCGACTTGACAAGACAAGAGGTAAAGGCCCCTCTCCGCTCTTCAGGCCAGCCGGCGCCGATAGGGTCCATCGCCCCAAGATAATGGGGCTTGAGGATGTGGAGGAGGATCTCTCGGCCTGGGGGCTGGAACTCTGGTCCGATGACGATTATGAAGAAGATGTTGCACAATCTGAGGATATAGACCCTGACCTCTGATACCAAGGGGACTCTCATTTGAAGGGCCACAGACTCAAAATGTCTGTGGCTTTTTCCTTTCATAAGTTAGATAAGAAGCGCACCGTTCTCCATCACCTTGGACCCATCTATCAGAAGCGTTGGGTTCATCAACACACCATCCAGGTGCAGCGGAACCCTTATAGTGCCGCCCATAGATGCGTTATCTCCAAGTGCTATATGGACGGTTCCCATCACCTTCTCATCTTCGAGTACAATGCCGGTTACTATGGCTTTTTCGTTCGTGCCTATCCCAAGCTCCGCTATGTTCCTGGCATCACCTCCGACCCTTTCGAGAAGATCACTGAGCTTTTTACTTTCCCTTCCACCCTCAAGTTGAACGGCCAGCCCCCCCTTGATCTCAATCCTTATCGGCTCAGTGAGCATGCCGACTCCTGCCATCGATCCATCAACAACCAGAATCCCCTCGGCGCTACCTTCGACAGGCACTATGAATCCCTCTCCTGCGGGGAGGTTACCGTAATCGCCCCTATTGTGTATAATACCCGTATCGGCTTTTCCCTCTCTACCGGCAATGGACATCCATAGCTCTGTCCCGGCGGGCGTCGTCACATGGCATTCCGATCCTTCTGTGAGAATATCCGCAAGTTTCCTGCTCCTTTCGGCTATGGCTCCATAGTCCGCGAAGAGGGTCCTCGCCATAGATTCTTCGGTTATACCCGGAAGGGTCGCTATCCTCGCTCCGGCGGCACAGGCGTTCCGCCTCGACTCGGTATGCGTGATAGACTTCGTTGTTGGTGCCAGAACTACGTCCGCTGCCTTCATCGCCTCCGCAACTGTGACAGGCGGTTCCTCCCCGCTTACTTCCCTCGCGACCATCTCGACCAGGACGGCATCCGAGCCCGTTTCCCTTGCAGCCTCCAATATCGCTTCGCCTATTTTCCTCCTTTCGGCATCGGTAACCACAAGCGAAAGCTCTTCAGCCCTCAGCGCCATGCACTCCCTGACCGCAACCCTCGCAGCTTCCATGAGCTTGTCCATATGATCTCCCCTGTTTCAATCTATATCCCTATGAATTTTGTCTTGCCATCCAAAATTTATTATAGTTTATTACCGATAAAATATCAACGTCATTTTCCGGGACAATAAACCTTCCACGAATATGAAGATATCGAGGTTTCAGCTAAGGCTGACTCTGGCCTTCGTCCTGCTTATCGCTATACCTGTCGTGGCTATGGAGGTAATCTCTGTCAAGCTGATAGGCTATAGCATGGGCCTTAGGTCCGGACGGGAAATTGAGCGCGCACTCGAGGGTGCCCTCGAACTTCTGCGCAATATGATCTCGGCCGAGAAGCAGGAGGCCCTTTCCATAGCTTCGGGGCTTAGCAGCGGGGTCTTGACAGAGGCTCCCGAAGGATGGGAGCTTGTCAGGATCAGCCGTGACAGTGCCTTCGCTTTGATACCGGAACGCTCCCGTGGTGACCTCGTTAAATCCCTCGAATCTGGCGGAGCGGTCTCCTTCCAGGTTGGCGGGTATGTGTACGGTATTTCACCGCCCTCGAGAGAAAAATCCGAATTTCTGACCGTATACAGGGATCTCGATGATCTCTTAGAAAATGCGGCCGAAATAGCTTCGACACTGACGGGTTACAGAAGGCTCACCTCAATGGAGAGTGACCTGAGCAGGCTGATAGGGCTCATATCCCTGGTAGGAGGAATGGTCCTGCTCCTGGCGGCGATCTTTGCGGCTGCGGCTTTCGCAAGAAGCGTCACCAAACCCATAGGGAAGCTTGTCGAAGGAACCAGAGAAGTGGCAAATGACAACCTCGATTACCGTATAGAGCCCGGCCCTAAGGATGAGATAGGGGAACTCGTGAACTCCTTCAATATAATGGCTGAGGATCTGAAATCCGGGAGAGAGAAGCTTCTCAGGGCGGAGAGGATAGCAGCATGGAGGGACGTGGCCAGGGCGATCGCACACGAGATCAAAAATCCCCTGACCCCCATCCAGCTTTCCTTGAAGCGTCTCAGGAAGAGGCTCGAAGGAATCGGAGTTCAGGACAAGGGTGCGGATGAGTCCTTCGACATAATAAACCGTCAGCTTGACGCGCTCAGGGATATGGCTTCGGAGTTCTCGAATTTTGCGCGTATGCCGAGACCGGAATTCAAACCTACCCATCTAAACGGCGTTATTTCGGAGATTATATCGTTTTATCGCAGCTCCGAAACGGATATCTCGTTTGTGACCGATCTCGGCAGTGGCATCCCTGCTATCCAGGCCGACCCCGGTCAGCTCGGACGTGTCTTCGGGAACATAGTAAAAAACTCCGTGGATGCGATGCCGGAAGGAGGCGAGATCTCCGTAGAGACCGGTCTGCAAGGGGACTACATAGAGGTCGAGTTCAGGGACAATGGACCTGGGATACCCGAAGACGTGCTCCGCAAAGTATTCGATCCGTACTTCACTACCAAGAGCAGGGGAACGGGGCTTGGACTCGCCATAGTTCAACAGATCGTGGAGTCCCACGGCGGGGGCATACACATCGAGAGTGAAGCCGGAAAGGGCACGAAAGTCACGCTAAGGTTCCCTATTGAAGGAGATTAGGAAATGCCGAAATTCTCAGTCCTCGTGGTCGATGATGACAGTGATATACTACTTTCGTTAAAGGGCTTCCTTGAAGATGAGGGCTATACCGTTGTTACTGCTTCAACCGGGCGCGAGGGCGTATCAAAGGCTGAAAGCTTAGATGTAGATGCAGTCATGCTGGATCTTATGCTATCGGATGCCAGCGGGATAGATATACTATCGGAGATAAAGTCCTTTAAACGTGACCTGCCTGTGATAATGATATCTGGCATGGGGACCATAGATGTAGCTGTCAGAGCCACAAAGCTGGGTGCCTACGATTTTATAGAGAAACCCCTCGATCCCGACAGGGTCCTTCTCTCGCTCCAGCGCGCCCTGCAGTTGAGAAAGCTCGAAGCGGAGAACCTGGAGCTCCGCGAGCAGCTCGGCGAGAGATACCGGATTGTAGGGAAGGGCACGGCTATGACAGATGTATCAAGGCTTATCGACAAGGTAGCGCCCACGGAGGCAACGGTGCTTATCCGCGGCGAGAGCGGTGTGGGGAAGGAGGTTGTGGCGAGGGCCATATATTCCCTGAGCCGCAGATCGAAGGAGCCCTTTGTCCGGGTGAACTGCGCGGCAATACCGAAAGATCTCGTGGAGAGCGAGCTCTTCGGACACGAAAAGGGGGCATTCACCGGGGCGATTTCCCTCAGAAAGGGAAAGTTTGAACTTGCCGACGGGGGTACTATATTCCTGGACGAGATCGGTGATATGCCGCCCGAGGCTCAGGCAAAGGCTCTGAGGGCCATAGAGGAAGGTGAATTCGAGAGGGTCGGCGGGATGAATACAATGAAGGTAGATGTAAGGATTCTTGCAGCTACGAACAGGGATATCGAGGCCGAAGTCAGGGCAGGGAACTTCAGGGAGGATCTCTATTACAGGCTCAACGTTGTTTCCATATTTGTGCCTCCCCTCAGGGAGAGAAGGGAAGACATCACGGTCCTGGCACAGCATTTCTGCAAGGAATTCTGCCGCGCAAACGGGAAGAAGGAGAAAATCATATCGGAGGAAGCGCTGAAGGCCCTGAAAAGCTATGATTGGCCAGGTAACGTACGCGAAATCAAGAATGCAGTCGAAAGGCTTGTCATACTTGGTGAAGGCGATACTATATCGGCAGATGATGTCGCGTTGGCACTTATGAGTTCCACTTCTCCCCGCACCATATCGTCCGGCAGCTCCCTCCGTGAGATGGTCGAAGATTATGAGAAGAAAATCGTTATGGCGGAACTCGAAGCGAATGACTGGAACATAAGCCAAACCGCCAGGAAACTCGGAATTGACAGGTCCAACTTTCAGAAAAAGGTAAAGTCCTGGGATCTGAAGAGGTAAACACCGTTGTAATCTTGACCCACCGGGTGGGTGTAATATACCACAAATACCCGGGCTTCCAGGCGATCTCCACTTTGACATTTCTTTGTATTATTTCATTAATAAACAGTCGCTTAAGTTCATATAGAATTCCATTCCAACACCTCTGGCATACTACTTGCATTCTGACCCCGCAGCGAGGGTGATGTTTCACAAAGGCCAAGAGGACAGTTTAAGCAGGAGGTGTTCGGAATGAGAACTTCAAACGGTAAAGCTTTCGAGACTTTGTTGTCGGTTTTACTTATCTGTGCTTTGCTTACCTTTGGATATGCCTGTAGCAGGCTCTGCCGTCGGACTGTAAATGTTATGAGCAGAACTGAGGTTGCGGATGTTTATAGTGTTGAGGGAGGAGAAACGTTATGAATCCGGGAATAAAGGGGATATTGGGATATATTAGAGGCGCTGCCGTAGCATCTCTGATTGTTTTTCTATCGGTTGCGTCAGTGCCTGGCGATGACAGTGAGGTAGTAAGGATGGTGGGATATATATTCATTGAGGCTGGCCAAGAGGTCACCGGGGATGTGGTCTCCATGGGCGGTGACGTGACTGTTGAAGGACGGGTGCTTGGAGAAGTCGTTTCCATCGGGGGGGACGTTTCCATCCGCCACGGGGCATATGTTAGCGAGGGGGTAGTAAGCATCGGTGGGGAGGTCACGGTCTCTGATGGTGCCATAGTTAAGGGTGAAATCGTGGAGATTGGGAGATCCGGATTTATGGGCTTCGGGGTCAGGACCCGTGAGCCCGGAGAAGAGGAGATAACCGAGGAGTTCACTGTCGAGCCGATACCGGTGTTATGCATAAAGACAACGAGCCCTCCTACCATCGACGGAAAGCTCGATGACCCGAACTGGGCCGAGTCCTTCATACTTGAGCTATCCGATCGTAAGGGTGAGGTCGGTAAGGGTGAGTTGACAGAGCTTTTCAGCTCCTGGGATCAGGAAGCGCTCTATATAGGAATGATATGTCATGACTCGGAGATGAGGAAGCTCGAGGTCTTTGAGACCGAGAGGGATGCTAACCTGTCGGATGAAGATTTTGTGGAGTTATCTATCAGAAGGAAAGGACCCTCCCGGGACATCTACCGTTTCAGGGTAAATCCCATAGGAACCCTCTCTGATAAGCTCATCTCATCTTCGGAGAAGCCAAACAAGTTTTCCTCATCGGCTGATGTGAGAACCTCCATCAGGGGAGGAAGGTGGATCGTTGAGATGGCGATACCCTGGGGTGATATAGGCGGTCGTTCGGGCATGGATGATACGGTCGAGCTGAGGGCACGGAGGAAGCTAAGGCAGCCGGACAAGGATCTCCTCTGGCCCCCGTCAGAGTTGAAACCCATGTCTTTCAGCAAACTTGTCTTTGTCCCCGAGAAGCTCGGGCAGATCGGGTCAGCGCTTTCCCGTACCGTTGAGGGCCTGAGGTGTGGATCGATCGAGGTCCTCGGAAACAAGGTTGTTCCATCTGAGCTCGTAACCAAGTCGTTTCCGCTGGGTGAAGAATGTGTTTTTGATCTGGATTTCCTTAACATGATGAGGGAGCGGATCTACAGGCTCGGGTACTTCCAGGATGTGGAAATTTCGGCTAGGGAGACCCAGGAGGGGAAGGTCAATCTGACTGTCAGGGTCAGGGAGAAAGATCTGTTTCCTGTCGACAGTGTGAATATCTCCGGCGGTGAAGTTTTGCCGCCCGGATCTCTGGAGAGGATGTTTGGGATCAGCCCCGGGATATATACTGAAGAAGATATAGAGGTATGGACTGAACTTATAAGTTCCCTTCACCACAAGAAGGGATATTCGATGGTCTCCGTGTCCTGGGATTACAGCCCAGATCCGAATATACTTTCGTTGAACGTCGATGAGGGGAGGATATCGGAGATCAGACTGAGAGGACTGAACCATGTTAGTGAGGCGGAGCTCAGGGACGCGATCGCGCTAAGGGAAGGGACCGTCTTTTTCGAGAAAGACGTTCTCGATGCCCTCGAAAAAGCCAAGGAATCGCTGAGGGGTGTGAGAAAAATAAACTACGATATTAAGCCGAACGGAGTATTGGAGGTAAAAGTCAAAGAAGAAGATCCGGTCGATTTGAGCTCCGATATAGATGTAAGCTTCAATCGTGTGGAAGGATTTAGTTGGGGTTCCAGGCTGGAGGCATCCACCGTATTCGGTCCCCAGGGAAGGGTTTATGCTGGGGCTTCCTACGGATTTTCGCGGGAGGAATGGTCCTACAGTTTCGGTATCGAGAAGTCGTGGTTTCGCTCCGACAATTTATCGGTCGGAATTGACTCGCACGATATAGTGGATACGGATGACAGGTGGATGATTTCAGATGACGAGGCGTCCCTACTTTCCGGGATAGCCGGGGTATCCGCCAGGGATTACTTTGGGCGCAAGGGCGTTGAGGCTTATATCTCCCTTAGGCCCTCAGACCTTGGCGAACTAAGGGTCGGCTACCGGGAGGACAGCTATACCAGTCTCCCGAAAACCACCGATTGGAGCCTTTTCAGGAGAGGCCGTGTTAAGAGGGATAACCCTCTGATTGATGAGGGAAATATGAAAGGGATCCTCGTATCCTATACCAAGGATGTTCCATTGGACGACGACAACTTCCTGAGCAAATGGGGGATCTATGGGGAATTTGAGGTCTGTGGGGATTCCTTTAAAGGAGATTTCGATTTCCAGAGATGGACCCTTGATGTCAGGAAGTATTGGAGGCTCGATCCCGAGCAGTTCTTGAAATTGAGGCTGAGGGTTGGATCAGGCGACAGTGAACTTCCCCTTCAGAGGAGATTTTATTTAGGGGGCATAGGCACTCTCTCGGGATATGATTACAAAGAGTTTCAGGGGGATAAGATGGTGCTCGGGAACGCCGAGTATTCCATAGGTAATACCGGTGAGGCTTCCCTGTCAGTATTCTTCGGGGTAGGCTACGCCTGGCCTTATGGGATTGATCCATCGTTGGATGATCTGGTCTATGAAGGAGGGGCCGGGATTACGGTGGGAGACGATCTATCTGTCAGATGGGCAATGCCCTTGTCGGATAAGTCGAGGGAGGGAAGGTGGGAACTGAGATTCGGAAAGAGCTTTTAGTCGAGTGATAGTATAAATTATCGGTGACCTTTTTGTAGAAGCATAATCTCATTGAAAAAGAGAGAGCATACTTTTACCTTACCTTTTGAGATCCTGAGATTTCTGTTTAGTGTCATCTGGACCAAGGAATTTGGCTCAAGCTGTGCGATCTTTGTCTGGATTTAGAGGAGGTTACCTCTGATTAAATCGTATCCGAGACGCCGTACGTTGGCTTTCATATCGGTGATTTCGATCCTTCTCCTTTGGCTCCTGGGCTGGTCTGATTCGTTTGGAGCTGAGCTGAGCGTAGAAGTGTTGGGCCTGGAAGATGGGAAGCTTTCGGTCGCTCTCAGGCTTGATGGCATGTTCAACAGCAGGGCACTCGAGCTTATAGAAAAAGGCTTTACGGCGGTATTACGTTATAATGTGGAGATCTGGATGGTCCGAAAAGGCTGGTTCGACAGGTTTGTCTCCGGCACGAGGGTTGCCTTCAAGTTTGAGTTCAATCTCCTCGAGGAAAGATA